>DAOUJI010000098.1:0-91173 GCA_034422875.1 Dehalococcoidia bacterium
GAGCAACGGCGGACAGCCTTATGTTAAGCGGTCGCTATAGATACAGCAGATGGGACGGCTCACAGGACGTCTTCCAGATGGACGCCGACGAGCTCATGGACCATCTGTCCAACGATGTCCTGGCCGATGGAGACGTGTTCCGCGCCCTGAGAGAGTTGATGCGCCGTGGCATCAAGGACCAGTCCGGACAGCAGATGCCCGGCCTCAGAGACCTGTTGGACCGGCTAAAGGAGCGGCGAAAAGAGCAGCTTCAGCGGTACAACATGGACTCGGTCATGGACGACATCAAAGAACGGCTCAAAGATGTCCTGAAGACCGAACGGGAAGGAATCGGCAAGCGGCTGGATGATGCTGCGGCCAAGGCCAGCGACGCCGAAGGTCCAGAGCGGGCCGAGATGGAGCAGCTGACCAAACTCCTGGAACAGCGGGCCCGCCGTAACCTGGAAAAGCTGGATGCCCTGCCCGACAGCGCCGGAGGAGCCATACGGGAGCTCATGGAGTACGACTTCATGGACCCCGAAGCCCAGCGCAAGTTCCAGGAACTCCTGGACATGCTCCAGAGCCAGATGGCCCAGAACCTGTCCCAGGACATCATGCAGCGGCTGAAGGACATGACGCCCGACGACATGGCCGCCATGCAGGACATGCTGAGCCAGCTGAACCAGATGCTCCAGGACCACGCCAATGGACTGCAGCCCGATTTCGACGGGTTCATGCAGCAGTACGGCTCCATGTTCGGCCCAAACCCGCCACAGACCCTTGAAGAGCTCATGGAGCACATGGTCCAGCAGATGGCACAGATGCAATCGATGATGGACAGCATGTCCCCAGAGGCTCGGCGGGAGCTTGAAGAGGCCTTGAACTCCGTCCTCGACCCCGAAACCCAACGTCAGATGGCCCAGCTTGCCTCGCTGATGGAGCAACTGATGCCCATGGACGAGCTGCGACGCCAGTATCCATTCCTGGGAGACGAGAGCCTGACCTTCGACCAGGCCATGGAGTTGATGTCTGACCTACAGAGCATGGACGAACTGGAACGGGCCATCAGGCAGACAATGCGGTCAGGAAACCCGGACGATCTGGACCCCCAGCAACTGGAGGACCAACTTGGTGAAGAGGCCCGCCAGGCTTGGGAGCAGCTCCAAAAGCTTATGGAGCAACTCAAGGAAGCGGGCTACATCACCGACAGCGGTAGGCCCGACCTCACCGCTAAGGCGATACGGCGCATCGGGCAAAGGGCGCTGAAAGAGGTCTTCGTCAACCTGAAAAAGGACCGCATGGGCAACCACGAGCTTGACAGCCGGGGCGGAGGCGGGGACACCATCACCGAGACCAAGACCTACGAGTTTGGCGACCCCTTCCAACTGGACCTGAACACCACAGTCAAGAACGCCATCACCCGGACGGGTCCGGACCTGCCCGTGAAGCTGACTCCTGAAGACTTCGAGATATACCGTAACGAGCACATGACCAAAGCCGCCACCGTCGTGCTTCTCGACCAGAGCCGGTCTATGGGCCTTTTCGGCAGTTTCCAAGCCGCCAAGAAGGTGGCTATGGCCCTCTTTGCCCTCATCCACAGTCAGTTCCCCAGGGACAACCTATACGTGGTGGGATTCTCCGACTACGCGGTGGAAATCAAGGAGGAGGAGCTCGCCAAGTCCAACTGGAATTCCTGGGTCTCCGGCACGAACATCCACCACGCGCTGATGCTCTCCCGAAAGCTGCTATCCAAAGAAAAGGGCGGTTCGCGCCAGATACTGTTAATAACCGACGGGGAACCCACTGCGTACCTGGAGGGCAACCAGTCCCTGTTTAGCTATCCTCCCAGCTACAAGACCATCATGGAGACACTGAAGGAAGCCCGTAAGTGCACTCAGGAAGGCATCGTCATCAACACCTTCATGCTGGAGAACAACTACCAGCTGATGGACTTCGTGGACCGTATGACCCGCATCAACCGGGGCCGGGCCTTCTACAGCGCCCCCGACAAGCTGGGCGAGTTCGTGCTGGTGGACTACGTCAACAACCGCAAGAAGATGGTCTCCCGGTAGCCGCTCTGATTATCCTGACATTCTTCCCTTGACACACGACATCTGGACGTCCAGTATGTCTGTATGAGTGAACTTGACGAACTGAAGACCACGGTAGCCAGGCATGACCAAGAGTTGCGAGCTCTGGCGGGCATCGTGAGTCAAGGCTTCGAGACCTTGACGGAGTTAATGGTTGTGAGTTTCAAGTCCCTAGAGACCAGGTTCCAGTCTCTAGAGACCAGGTTCCAGTCTCTGGAAACCAGGTTCCAGTCTCTGGAAACCAGGTTCCAGTCTCTGGAGACCGGGTTCCAGTCCATAGACGGCAGGTTTCAGTCCCTAGAGACAAAGATGGATAGTCAATACCAAGACCTACGCAACTTGATAACAAGAACGCAATCAGATAACGGGTCTGAGCCTACCTAGACGCCGATTCCCCGCAAAAGAGCCTCTTTCCTTCCGCGCTCCGAATCAATCCGTTAACCTCGGTCGATGGTGCCGACAATGGGAGGGAAATAGCATCCGACGCCATTTCATCGCCTACTCGATTTCGGATGGAAGGGCAGCCCGATATTTGGTATTCTTTCTATAGAGCAGTGGGCAACGAAACGGAAGTCTTTAATTGCCCTAGTTGAGAGAAGCGAATGAGAGAGACGGTAGAAGAAGCGGCGAGGTTGCTGGAGCAGGGCGAACCCTGCGTAATGGCCACGGTGGTCCGGACCAAAGGCTCCACGCCTCAGAAGCCCGGCGCCCAGCTGCTGGTGCGTAACGACGGCTCCGGCCTGGGAACTCTGGGAGGCGGCTGTGTGGAAGGGGACATCTGGTACGCGGCCAAGGAACTTCTGCGCAAAGGCGGCGGTCCCGAATACAAGGACTACCTTCTCAACGAAGACATCGCGGCAAGGGACGGACTGGTCTGCGGCGGCTCCATGTACTTCTTCCTTGAGCCCCTGAGAGGCGGCGAGGACTTCCTGCCCTACGCCAAGGAGATGATGGAGGCCTACGAGACCGGGCGCCCCGTCAGCGTCGCCATGGTGGTCAGGTCCGACTCGGGCCGCGGCGACATGGGAGCCAGGCTGATGCTGAGAGACGACGGATCGACTCAGGGTAGCCTGGGCGACGAGGAACTGGACAGCATGGCGCTGGAAGCCGCGCGGCAAGTTGCTGACCTGGGAAGCAACAAGCACATTCTCACTCACGATGGAGTCGAGATATTCGTCGAGGGAATCACCACGCCTCCAACTCTCGTGTTAGTGGGCGGCGGCCACGTGGCCAGGGCCACCTACAACCTGGCAGTCATGCTGGGCTACAGGATATACGTAGTGGACGACAGGGCGGAATTCTCCGACCCTGACCGGTTCCCGGACGCATCCGAAACATTCACAGTCCCCGACTACAGCCACAGCTTCGACGATGTACCGGTGAACGCGAACACATTCATTCTGGTGGCGACGCGGGGCCACTGGTTCGACGACGTGGCCCTGGAAGCGGCGGTCAAGACGCCAGCCAAGTACGTCGGGCTGCTGGGCAGCAGGCGCAAGACGATAATGATCTACCAGCGGCTGGTCCAGCTGGGCATGTCGCCAGACAGGCTCAAGGCGGTGCACGCTCCCGTGGGTCTGGACATCGGCGCCAGGACTCCGGAGGAGTTGGCGGTCAGCATCATGTCCGAAATCATCATGTTCCGCCATGACGGCAAAGGCGGGTCGATGAAGATGGAAGAGCGGTATTTTGACCGGGCTGTGGGCAAGGCCCTGGCGGGCCAGACAGCCGCAGACTAATCCGTGCCAAACACAGCCGCCCTTCTCTTGTCGGCGGGCGAGTCCACCCGCATGGGGACACCAAAGGCTCTCCTTGATTGGCATGGGGCCCCCCTCATCCGGCGGCAGGTGGACGCGCTTATGGAAGCAGGCCTTTCCCCGATAATTGTCGTGCTGGGCCACGCCTATGAAGAGCTGGCTCCCGTAGTTCCCGATGCCCCAGGGGTGCACACCGTACACAATCCGGACTACAAGAAGGGGAAGACCACGTCGATAAAAGCCGGAGCGAGTGAGCTCCAGAGACATGGACCAGGCGATTCCCTTCTACTGCTTAACGTAGATCAGCCCCGAACTGCCGACTTGATAAAGCGGGTGGTGGAAGCCCACAACAGCGGAGACTCGCTGGTCACCGTGCCAACGTGGGGAGGCAAGGGAGGCCACCCTATAGTCCTTTCCGCCAAGCTGCTGGACGAGCTTCTTGAGATTCGCGAGGAAACCCTGGGCGTCAAGGCGTTGCGCATCCGCCACGAGAGCCACACCCAGAGAGTGGACCTGGGAGACCCCCAAGTGACGCTGGACATGAATACTCCCGAGGACTACCGGAAAGCCCTGGAAACCATCAACCCTGTTTAGTGGCACCGCTTTCGGTTAGAATACCCGCGCATTCCCCATTGAATAACTCTAAACCGACCATCCGGAGGGACTTGATGAAGCCGTTAGAAGGAATACGGGTGCTGGACTTGACCAGAGCGCTGGCCGGCCCCTATTGCTCCATGATGCTGGGTGACTACGGAGCCGACGTGATAAAGATAGAGGTGCCTGGAAGCGGGGACGACACACGTAAGTGGGGGCCTCCATTCATAGAGGACGAAAGCGCCTACTTCCTGTCCATCAACCGGAACAAGCGCAGCCTGACCCTGAACTTCCGGCACGAAGAAGGTCCAAAGATATTCCTGGAACTGGCAAAGAACGCCCACATAGTCGTGGAGAACTTCACCCCCGGCGTAACCAGCAGGCTGGGCATAGACTACGAGACGGTTAAAGCTGTCAACCCCAAGATCGTTTACTGCTCAATATCCGGTTTCGGTCAGACCGGGCCCTATCGCACCAAATCGGCGTATGACCAGGTCATGCAGGGCATCGGCGGCATCATGAGCCTCACCGGCGAGCCGGGAGGAGCGCCCACCAAGATGGGAATAGCCCTCACGGACATCGGAGCTGGCATGATGGGGGCCTACGCCGTCATGACCGCCCTGTTCCACCAATCTCTGCACGGACTGGACGAAGGCCAGTACATCGACGTGTCCATGCTCGATCTCCAGGTAGCGTGGCTGACCTATATGGCAGGCTACTATTTCGCCACAGGTGAGAACCCGGAAAAGGTCGGGGCGGCCCATCCCACCCTGGTACCCTACCAGGCCTTCCAGTGCCAGGGAGGCAAGTTCATCAATATTGCCGTTGGGTCAGACCGCCTCTGGGAACGGTTTTGCAAGGCTATGAACAGGGAAGACCTGTTCGACCATCCTGACTACCGCCAGAACGGCGACAGGGTGAGGAACCGTTCCCAATTAGTGGCCTTGCTCCAGGAAGAGTTCGAGAAACGGCCCGTCGACGAGTGGGTGAAAACGCTGGAAGAGGGCGGAGTCCCCTGCGGACCCATCAACGAGGTCAGCGATGTATTCACCGACCCGCAAGTCCTGCACCGGGAGATGCTGCAAGAAGCGCCGCATGCCAGCCTCGGAACAGTGAAGGTCGCAGGCATACCCATCAAGTTCTCCGACACCCCGGGAAGCGTCGAACGGGGCGCCCCCGTACTCGGTCAGCACAACTCGGAGATACTATCGGAGTTGGGCTACACCGAGGGTGACGTCGCCCGCCTCAAGGAGGAAGGGGCCATTTAGGGCACCGGAACATTATCCCGAGGGTCAAGGCCTGTTCAGTATTAGGTGACCGTCCTGTCTGAGACGGCTGTTAGAGAATCCATGACCAACGACAAGACCCGCCGCCAACCAACACCGTTCGCGAACTCATTGAGAAGGCACATGGATGAGTGGCGTGAAGACGTTGGCAACCGTCGTCGCTCGTGGGCCAAGTGGACCGACGGCATCTATCACAACTACCGCACTTTAGCGGAGAAGTCTGTACGAGCCGACTTTGTGAAGCTCCACGACCATCTGGCCAATACACTAAGTTCCCAGGCGTTCGCGTTCAACCTCTTTCTGCCTTTTCGAGAAGGAAGTAAGGAGAGATTGTCCGAGCGTTTCAGCCAGATGGTCGGCACTAGGCTGACCATCGACCAAGTACGCTTCGAGTGGGTGCCGCCCGGCGGATTGCTCGGCGAGTTGGATGGCGAACGTCCCGTCGGCAACGAGACGGCAACAGGGGTCGACGTGGCACTGTGGGGTTGGCTAGAGAACCGCCGCCGCGCCGCGGTCCTGGTAGAGGTCAAGCTGAGCGAGGGCAAGTTCACACATTGCTGCGGGCGTACCAGCAAAGGAAATCGGCGTAAGGACGTCTGTAACTCTGCGACGCTATTCCTGGATGATCCCAACGCCTGTTACCTCCGGAGGCCGTTGAGAAAGAATCGAGACCGACGCTATTGGGAGATATTTTCAGGCAGCCACGGCAGCGTTCGTGATGCCTTCCCCCACGCTGACCTTGATGGTCCTTGCCCATTCGCTTACGACATGCAGCAACCCATGAGGAACCTCGCCATAGCCCAGGGTCTCGAACAAGAGGACATAGTAGAGAATGCTTGGTTCGCACTCTGCGCGCACGACGAAAATCCGGATATCGCCGAGCATTGGGCTAACTGGAAGGGGCTCCTACCCGACCCGTCCATGGCTCCCTTGATCCCGGCTTCGGAGATCGTTGCTATCGGTGAGGCTGATGGGTTGAAGGACTGGGCCGCTTACATGCGTGCACGATACCGTCTGTAGGAGAATCACGATAACGATGCCAACGATCTCTTATAAACGCGCTCCCTCTAAGGGGTTGCAGGAGCTCCTGAAGCCAGGAAGGTTCTTGGCACCGCTGGTAGACCTCAACAAGCGGAAAGTCGGAGGCCACGAACACGACATGCATTTCGGAGTCGGTGACAAGGTTCATGGATATCGTGGCCTGACGAGAGTACTGACCGCTAGAAGGCTCCAGAATGGGTCTATAAGGATTACTGCCGATAAGAAGTATACTAGCCAGTCATGTGCAGCTAACCTCTTTAGGAAATGGAATACCGATGAGGCTGGCTTCAAGGGTACTCTAGATGCCTATCTGAATGACGTAGAGGTCAAACCACGATTCACCGAAGGAGAGGGTGCTGTCCAATCGCTATGGTCCCGAGTAACGGAGCCATGGACCCCATTTGACCGCGAGGCCGCACTGGGTTTCCAGTCGGAGGCAGATCGGAAGAAGGCGAGGATGCCACCAAGAGTAAAAGACGCCCTAGATGTCCTCACCTGCCTCTATAAACGCCACACGGAAGCTGGGAAGCGATGGAGTAAGCCCAAAGCGACTGGCACCGAACTCGACCAACTTTCTGTCGACGGGAGTGGTCGGCTGGTGCTTCTGGAACTCAAAGATGCGTCCAAACGCACCCACGAAGTCTATTATTCACCGTTCCAACTGTTGCAGTATGTCTGGGAGTGGCACAACGCGCTTGAAATGGTGCGAGACGACCTGCAGAAGCTGATTTCAGCTCGCGTGGCCGTGGGTCTGACACCTCCCAAAGTTCCCCAGCTCACCGGAGACATACGGGCCGCGATCGGTTTTGGCCCCGACTGTCGCACTCCTGAGATGAAGTGCCGCTACGACATGGTGCTGAAAATCGTCAACCAACACCTTCCGCCGGGCATGGCCGACATCGAGACGTGGGAGCATCCAACAACCGGGCCACAACAAGTGGCATGAGTACAAAACGTTTCCGGATTATGGCCTGCCCGGGATGATAGCGGAAACGAACTTACTCTCGCTATGAAAAGAACCCTGCCCAGAGACCACACCCTATTGTCTGCTTACGTCTCCGCCATTATGATTGGGACGGCTTGAAGCCACTGGAACTGGATTAGAGGCTGGTAACCGCTTAATGGACCTGGGTCTACTGGACAGGGTTGCTATAGTGGTCAATTCCAGCGATGGAATTGGCCGAGAAACGGCTCTTTCTCTCGCCCGAGAGGGAGTCAACCTGACCATAGTGTCCGACCACGAAGACGAATTGCGTCATACAGAACGGGAAATCTCAAGGGTCAGTTCCCAGCACAAGGTGCTGGCCGTACCGGGAGATACGCTCAGTTCCAACGGCGTAAGGCGAATAGTCAGAGGCACACACAACAGGTTTGGACGCATCGACATACTGGTCAACAGCATCGGACAACAGCCCACCAAAGCCCCCTCCCTAATGGATGACCAGGAATGGGAGGACTCCCTTCAGCATAATTTCCTGAGCGTCGTCCGCATGTGCCGCGAGGTCATGCCCTACATGCAACAACAACAATGGGGAAGAATCATCAATCCTCTGTCCGCACCCGTGGGCCGCTCCTTCAAAGGCCGGGTCCTCTCCATATCCAACCCCACCGCCGTGTTGGGGTATTCCAAGATGCTGGCCGTGGAACTGGCCGCCTACAACATCACCGTGAACTCGGTGATGGCCGGAATGATAGACATAGAACCGTTAACCCCCTTCTACGAGGAGGCAGCCAACGACCAGGGAGCTTCTCTATCCGAAATCGTGAAGTCAGACATCCCTATGCACCGCATGGGGAAGCCTGGCGAGATGGCCGACCTTATAACCTTCCTGGCTTCGGAACGCTCCAGTTACATCACTGGAGCAACGGTCCCGGTAGACGGCGGAGCCGTCCAGTTCCCCATCTAGTCAGACCTGAAGAGGAGCAATGACCACCAACGAAGTCATCAAGGAAGCCCAACGCTTCATGCAGCAATCGTCGCCCGCTTTAGACGGGTGGCTGATTCACGACTACCACTATTCCAACCCCATCATGTGGCAAGCGCTTGGAGGCCGCATCTCCAACGTCACTCGACCATGTTGGCTCTATGTTCCGGCGTCGGGCGAACCCGTTTTCATAGTCCACCACGTGGACGCCGGACGGTTCGAGAACCTCCCTTTCCGTAAAGAGGTATTTAGCAACCGGGAAACCATGCTTGAGTCCCTAGCAACGACTCTCCCTGTCGGGAAGCGGATCGCCATGGAATATTCACCGCTGAGTTCCATCCCCAGAGTTTCCAAGGTGGACGCCGGAACGATAGAGTTGGTGCGTGATGTGGGAGTGGACGTGACCTCGTCGGCAGACCTGCTCCAACACGCTACTCAACGATGGGGAGACGCTCAACTTGCGTCCCACAAACGCTCTGCGGAAAAGCTGGGACGCATCGTGCTGGAGGCCTTCGACCACATCGGTGAGCAGCTTTCCGCTGGCGTAACCGAACACGCAATTGCTGAATTTATTAGAGGGCGGTTTAGGGACGAAAGCATGCACTCCCCTGACGGCCCCATCGTGGCAGCCAACGGACACGCCGGAGACCCTCACTACGAACCTCAACCAGACGGCCCTCCTTTCCAAGAAGGAGACTGGGTCCTGATCGACCTGTGGGCACGGGAGGAATCGAACAACGGTGTCTACGCCGACATCACCTGGGTGGCATATATTGGAGACGACCCTCCACAACGCTGCCGGGAAATATTCGACATCGTGGTGGAAGCCCGCGACGCCGCCCTGGAGTTCATTCAGGAGGCCCACGCCGACGGGCGAACTGTGGAGGGGCGGGACGTGGACTATGTCGCCCGCGAGGTCATAACGGGCTACAACTACGGCGATTATTTCACCCACCGGCTGGGCCACAGTATCAGTGGCGAGGTGCACGGAGACGCCGTGAACCTGGACGGCTTCGAGACCGACGACTGGCGTACGATAATCCCGGGAATATGCTTCTCCATAGAGCCGGGCATATACTTGCCCGATTTTGGGATGCGGTCGGAGATAGACGTATACATGTCTGAGGAAGGGCCCGTGCCCACCACCCCCATCCAGCGCGAAATCGTGCTGATACCGAGCTAGACCAATCTTGACGGCCTCCGTGTCCGACTCTGGGAGGCAGCATTGAGCAACCGCGCAGAGACAGACCGTGGAGGCCCCAACTGCGGAACACACTATCTCGTCTCTTGCGTGAGGCTTAAGGCGCCCAACCCAGCGCCAGCCAAAGACCTGTACATTTCCGACTGGTTCCGCAAAGCCCGGGCATATGTGGAGAAGACGGGCCAGCCGTGGTCCATCCTATCGGCGAAGCACGGACTTCTTCACCCCGATACGGTCTTGGAGCCATATGATAGGACTCTAAGGACCATGCCCATCGACCAGCGGCGAGCCTGGGCTCAACGTGTATTAACAGACATTGAGCTCAACCATGGAGGCGTCGAGTCCTTCGTGCTGCTGACCAGTCGACGCTATCGAGAATTCCTTGAGCCAGCCCTGCGGGAGAGAGGATTTTCTGTGCAAGTTCCCCTTAAGGGACTGCGGATCGGTCAACAACTGTCCTGGTTCAAGCGCCAACTCAGCCAATGATCAGCCGCGTCACTGACGCCTGCTGCTCCTACAACCTCCTGGACTAGCTCCGTCGCAGCGTCGGCGGAGCAGGCAGCAGTGACAAATCGACCTGTACTTTAATGGCTCAACAGTTATAATTGCATAAAGGCCTAGACGGACTCCAGGAGTTGGAATGGTGACCACCGAGGGCAGAGTGAGCAGGCTGGAGGGAGCCTACGAACAAGTTGACCGCAGGCTAGATGACCTGAACACCCGTCTGACTGATCTAAGCAATCAGGTGGACCGCCGTTTCGAGGCCATGGACCGGCGATTCGATGTCATTGACCGACGCTTCAACAGCCTGATGGTGATTATCGCAGGCTCATGGATTACGATGATGGCGGCCATCATCAGCAGCATTGTTATCAGCAACTGACACCCGGCTCCAACAACACGACGTCATCTAATTTCAACGTGGTGGAACGGTGGATCGGTCGCACTCAAGCGCTGTAAAGCACCCTAGGCGCGGGAGTGAAGCTGGGCAGACACTAGGTTGAGAATTGGAGTTTAACGCCGCATGCGGCTGAGACTTTTGCGAGGGTGTCGAGTCTTGGATGCCGTTGGCCTGACAAGGTACGCGACAGGGCCACGCGGTCTAGTTGGGCTTTTGCGGCGAGCATGGATACGCCTCCCTGAGCCATTGCGACATTACGAAAAGCTTTCATAAGCAACCGGGGGTCGTCCCCCATTTCTTCAATCGCGGCATTTAAATATGCGGCGATGTCCTCAGGAGTTTTAAGATAATCGCTGGCCTTATGTTCTCTCACTGGCATTCCGTGTCTCCTGCTTGTATTCATTCCAAAGAGCCTGGGCGTTTCTGATGTCCCGGGCTTGCCCCCTCTTTGTTCCGCCTCCCAGCAACACCACCAGCGCTCCTCTATCGCGACCATAGTACACGCGGTAGCCGGGTCCAAAGTCAATACGAAGTTCGGAAACGCCTTTCCCTATACCCTTATGGTCACCGAAGTCGCCCAACTCAATCCGGTCAATCCTCGTTTGGACACGGGCGCGAACTTGAGAGTTTTGGCGTCGAAACCAACGATCAAAGTAGTCTCTGCCCTCGTGGGTGACGTAATGAACGACCCGTAACATCAGACAGTGTAGCCTAATGGCTACACTATATCAAGGATTTGAAATCTATAGGGCTGCGATATCCCAGCGTAACCTAGAACACCTGCTCCATGTATTCGCCGATTTCCGACAGGTGGAAGTCGGCCACCGCCACCTCTGGCGCCCACACTATCTGGTCGGAAGCCCAACGTATCGTGCCCTTGCGTTCCGCCCCAATGCCCAGGATGTTCCTCAGCACGTTGTGGATGTTCTCGTTCATGCGCAGGGTGTTTGGCTTGATGGGAGCCGCCAGCTTGCCGTCCTTGATGACGTATGAGTCGCCAATGACCGTACCGCTGAAGTCTCCGGCTCCGATTCCGTTGACGGGATACGTGTACCATATCCGCCCTATGTACAGGCCGTCGCCGACTCGTTGAAACAACTCCTCCTGCGAGCAGGGATCGCCGCTCTCAATGATCAGGTTGGTGGGGGTGACTCCTGGAGACGCATCGAAGTTGCGTCCTCCGCCTCTGCCGCTGCGGAAGCCGTTGCGGGGAGCCAACGCCGCGGCCGCACTCTTGGGGTCCACTCCCAACTTCTCGCTTCCCTTGGGGTCGTTAAGAAGGCGCTGGGTCTCGTAGTGGTTGGACAGAAGCCCCACGAGGGAACCTCCTTGGATCAGGTCAACCCTTCCTGTGGGCAGACCTTCGTCGGTGATGGCTTTGCTGGCCGCCAGCCCCGGCGCTGAACCGTCGTCATAGATGCTCAGTGTGTCGTGGGCTACCTGCTGGCCGAACTTCCCCATGTAGGTTGAGGCCCCGGCGTAGAACATCTCCGCATAGAGGCTCGGCATCAGAATCCACTCTAATATCTCGGTGAGGGTTTGAGGCCCAAGCACTACGCGGTAAGCTCCTGTCTCAACCCTCTGGCCATTGACCGAGGCTATGGCGTTGCGGGCCGCGTCGCTTCCAGCTTCTCCAGTCAAGTCGACAAAACGATTTCCTACGGACCATCCGCTCCCCTTGGCAGCGGCGTCTTCCAGCATGGCAGTGGCGAAAGACATGACCAGCGTGGACTCGTCCGTCTGGACTGTGGGCATGTGAGTCGAAGCTATGGCCATCCGTTCCTGCAGCATGATGACGTCGCCGCCCAGGATGACTCCCAGGTCTCTGACCCCTTCCGGAGACCCTGCCAGGTTCAGCAAGTCCTCCGATGTTCCGATGGCCTCCAGAGCGCGCTCCACCGTCTGCCAGCCTGCCGCCACCATCTTTCCGCTGTTGACTCGCATTACCGCTGGATCATGGTATTTAGATAACGTGGGAGCCTCTCCCGTGGGCTTGGGCAGGGACACATACTCCCTGTCCACCACAGCGCCCTGACGGGCCTTCTCCAAAGCGTTCCTCACGCCTTCCAGAGACAGGTCTGTCGGCTCACTCCCGAACCCGGTCTTGGTTCCATCTTCGGTAGGGAACGCCACACGTATCCCAAGGCCATAGGACTCCAACGACTTGGGCTCCTCCACACCGTTGCTGGGTATGCGGGACGTGTAGTTGAGCCGGACCGTCAGGTTGCCGTTGGCCGAGGCGAACACCTCGGCCTCCGATACGTCGGGTTGGGCGTTGAGATACTCCAACCCCTCTTTGACCGACTTGCTCAACCGGCTCATAGGCGTTAGGGGCATATCACATCTCCCCTTTGGTATTGGATGGCCATAAGCTGGGTGGGCAAACTCACGCCGCCGGGCCAGTGAGTCGGGCGATGCCCCGCATGGTGGGTCCTCCGTTGCTCATGCGCTTGGCCTGCATGGGTTGGCCTTTTCCGCAGTTGGGCACGGGATACATCTTGAAATCGGAGCCAACGGCGTCGATGCTCATGAAGTAGTCCCTGGAGTCCGAGGTGATGCCGCCGTCCCTGTACAACTGCCCCAACTGGCCGTTCTTTATCTCGTAGACCTTCACCGCAGTGATGCGGAAGTTTTCCCGAGCTTCCGACACGGACGGTATACGGTGGCCCGATACGTAATAGCCGTCCTCTACCTCACTGATAATCTGCTGAGGGTCTTGCGTTCCGGGTGCAAACACCGTGTTGGTCATGCGAATCAACGGAACCAGGCTGGCCTCAGTGGCGCGGGAAGAGCCGTTCGCCTCTGCCCCCAATATGGCGGCGGTCTGGCGATTGTTAAGGAACTCCTCCATGACGCCGTCCCGAATATGGTAGGCGCGCCGAGCTGGAGTGCCGTCATGGTCGTACATGAAGGACCCAAAACCCTCCATGGTGGGATCCGAGAAGGCGTTTACCAGAGGCGACGCGATGGGCTTGCCCATCTGATTGTCCTTCATGTCCCTGAAGAACCAGCTGCGCCCTGCGTAGGAGGTCTCATACTTCAACGCGCGGTCCAACTCGGACGGATGTCCCACCACTTCGTGCACTAGAAGAGTGTTGAAATGGGGGTCGGTGACTACCGTCACTTCCTTGTCCGGGGGTTTCAACGGCGGAGCATTGACCACCTCAACCGCATTGACCCCGAGTTGTTTGCAAAAGGAGACGAAGTCGGGCAGGACGATGGTCCCGTTGTCATAGCCCTCAGTAAGGATCTCCCAGCCCCGCTGATGTCCGGTGAAGTCATATATTTCCATTGTGCCGTGATAGGCGGCGCATATGGCCACGACGAACCCTTCAGTCTGGGCGAAGCTCTGGTCGATGTCGGCTCCCTCGGAGCTGCAGAACAGCTCCCTCAGCATGAACGTTCCAGCCGAGGCCGCCGTATACACCACCTGGTCGCTGGCCTTGGCGGCCTTGCAGCCGTCCACCGCCATGGCCATCGCCTCTTCAAGGGACACGGACCGGGGATCAATCTGGAACGTGCCCTCGACCGTGTCATGAGCGATGGGCACGGGCGCCAGTACGGTGTTGGAAAGGCTGGCGCCTAATGCCCCCAGCCTCTTCCTGGAGGCCGCCTTCATCCTGGCGCTGGCCCTGGCCCGGTTGTGGGCCTGAGTGATGCCTTCCATGACCACGTGGCCTATACGGTCGACGTCGGCGGCGCCGAGTATCCGGCCATAGAACCCTGGAGCGGTGACCCTGCCTCCGGAAATAACCCTGACGCCAAAATCGAACGCGTAGTCCTCTGCCGAGGCCTTCTCATTCCCGTTTTCGGCGACGGCTCCTTTTTCTTCCCGCACTTGCAGGCGGACGTCGCAGTATTCCAGCCCAGGGAGACGCTTGGCGTCATCGTTGACTATTGAGACCAGCTGGGGCCTGATTTTGTCCAGCAGACCCAGTTCCACTCTTCCAGTCATGTTCAACTTCCATCCTGAAATAGGATTGGCGGCTCTAGCTGGTGACAGCCCCTGAGGAGGCTGAGGAAACCAGCTTAGCGTATTTAGCCAAAGCTCCGACGGAGTATTGAGGTTCAGGCGCCTGCCAGGTCTTTCGCCGTCGCTCCAACTCCTCGTCGGAGACGTTCATCTGAAGAAGCCGTCGCGGAATGTCGAGAATCACCATGTCACCATCGTTGAGCAGCCCGATTGGCCCTCCTACCGCGGCTTCCGGGGCCACGTGGCCTGCCATGAGCCCGCGAGTGGCGCCGGAGAAGCGTCCATCAGTCACGAGGGCTACCTGCTCGCCCAATCCCTGGCCCACCAGCGCTGCAGTCACGCCCAACATCTCCCGCATTCCGGGTCCTCCCCTGGGCCCCTCGTAGCGAATCACAACTATGTCCCCAGCTTGAATCTCCTGACGCCGAATGGCGGCGAAAGCATCTTCTTCCCGGTCGAAGACTCTCGCCGGACCAGTCTGTTGGATGTGGCCCTGGCTGGCCGAAACCTTGACGACGGCTCCTTCCGGGGCCAAGTTTCCTTTCAGGATAACCAGTCCTCCAGTGTCCGCCAGAGGCTGGCCCACCTGAGCCACAACCGGCTGGTCCTCGACGACGTCCAAAGCAGCGAGATTTTCCTCGATGGTCCGTCCCGTAACGGTAAGCTGGCTGCCGTCCAGCAGCCCCGCAGACAACAGCCGTTTCATCACCAGGGGCACGCCTCCCACGCGGTCCAGGTCCGACATGACGTAGCGTCCGCCCGGCTTCATGTCGGCGATATAGGGAGTATTGGAGCTGATGCGGTCGAAGTCGTCAATGTCCAGGTCAACCTTGGCCTCATGGGCAACGGCAAGCAGGTGCAGCACTGCGTTGGTGGAGCCTCCCATTGCCGCCACTACTGTGATGGCGTTCTCGAACGCCTGGCGGGTCATGATGTCCCGCGGCTTAATGCCCCTCTCCAGGCAGCTCATTACCGCCCGTCCAGCCTCAACGGAACTGGACAGTCTGCGCCCGTCTATGGCCGGAATCGAGGCGGCGCCCGGCAGAGACATGCCGATGGCCTCGATGGCCGCGGCCATGGTATTGGCGGTAAACAGACCGGCACAGGAGCCTTCACCGGGACAGGCGCAGGACTCCAGTGAAGTCAGGTCGTCGGTGGACATGGCGCCCTTGGAATGGGCCCCCACGGCCTCGAACACGTCCTGAATGTTCACGTCCCTCTGGAGGAACTGCCCGGGCATGATCGAGCCGCCGTATATAAACACCGACGGTATGTTCAGCCGCGCAGCCGCCATGAGGCAACCCGGGAGGTTCTTGTCGCACCCGGCGATGGTCACGAGACCGTCGAACCGCTGGCCGAAGGCGACAACTTCGATGGAATCGGCTATGACTTCCCGGCTGATGAGGGACGCCTTCATGCCTTCGGTCCCCATAGAGATGCCGTCGCTAACGGTGATGGAGCCGAACTGGAAGGGCGTGCCCCCGGATGAAATTACTCCTTCCCTCACCGGTTCAACCAGCTTGCCCAGATGAACGTTGCAAGGAGTGATGTCGCTGGCCAGGTTGGCGATGCCGACAAAGGGCTTGTCCAGGTCTTCCCGGCTAAGCCCCATAGCCAGCAGCATCGCTCTGGCGGGCGCCCTGTCGGGACCCTCGGTGATGTCGCGGCTCTTGTGCTTCAGGGCGGCGCCGCTGGCGGTTGCCATAGTTCCTCCTTTGACGAGAGAGGCCCCGGAATAGCGTTTCCCAAGGGGCCGGACCACAAGAAAATGACCGTGCCATTGTCAATGAAGCTTGGAAACGTCACGCCCATTATATGTAGGTTGAGCGGGCGCCGCCACAATATGCCTGTATCAGAAGGGCAATTCCTGGCCTACTCCCCGTTCACGGGCCTTCTTATAGACATGGAGGGCCGCCGCCACGTCCTCGATGGCCACTCCCTGAGACTCGAAAAGGGTCACATCCGAAGCGCCCAAACGGCCGGCCGCCTTCCTGCTCACCAGGTCCGCCAGCGTATTGACCTTGGTCCAGCGGAACGCTCCCCGCTCCGCAGGCCAGATCAGGTCACCGCACTCCGCTTTGGCCTGGTCGAGATCGTCGACGACGACAACCGATGACTTGGTCACGGTCTCCTCATCGACCTCACGCCTCAGCCAGTGGTTGCCTCCAGCCGCGTTTACGTGCGCCCCGTCCTTCAACCATTGGCCCAAGAGCACCGGGTCTCTGGAGTCCGTAATCGTAATGGCTACGTCGGCTCCGTGAACGCACTCCTCGGCGGTGTCCGCCGGAGTCACCTCGACGTCCAAACGCTGGGTCATTCTGGAGGCGAAGGCTTCGCGATTTGCCGGGTTACGGCTGAAGGCACGAATATTCTTTATAGACCGGACCGCGCATACAGCCTCCAATTGGCTCCTGGCCTGGAATCCCGTGCCGATTATCCCTACGGTCTCTGCTTGCTCGGAAGCCATTAAGCTGGTGGCCAGACCGGAGGCTGCTCCGGTCCGTATCTGCCCCAGGTTTCCCGCCTCCATAACGGACAACAGCCCACCGTTTTCGCTGTCGTAAAGCATCATCAGGAACTTGCTTTCGCCTCGTGGAAAGGTAGTGTAGGCCTTGTAGCCGAACCCTGTCATGTCGGAGGCGACAGCAGCTGCCGACATGACGTGCAGAAAGCCCCTGGGAAGTCGAATGCGCTTGCGCGGAACGTTCTCAGCCAGTCCGTTGGAGGCGTGCATGAACGCCGTCTCCAATGCTGCAATGCACTCCTTCATGGTCAGCAGTCCCCGGACTTCGCTTTCATTCAGAAAAAGGGCCATCGAGCC
Source organism: Dehalococcoidia bacterium (assembly GCA_034422875.1). GTDB lineage: Bacteria > Chloroflexota > Dehalococcoidia > Lucifugimonadales > JAGWBF01 > DAOUJI01. The sequence goes on from DAOUJI010000098.1 coordinate 17,569, forward strand.
TCCAGACGTCAGTCGTTATAAGGGCTTTGTCAACCGAGCGAGCGGTATAGAATAGCGTGAGGAAAGCTTCATGTCTACCGTTAGGACTCAGGGACTCGTATCCGGCAGATAGGACATGAGGGCGTCGGTGGAGGTATACGTGAACTTGTACCCTGTGTCCCGTTTCAGCTTGGCAGTGCTCATTATGATTGGATGCCTTACGAAATCCAATCCCACAGAAGGCGAGTCTTTCTGAAGGCCCAGCTTCCACGTCGTCTCCACCAATCCATAGGCCATGAACGGAGGCAGGAAAACCAGCTTACGATTGGACAACTTGGCCAATCGGCTGTAGTGAATGACCCCGTCTCCAGCTACGTTGTACGTGCCTGGCAAGGGGTCGTTTATGAAACAGTGAAGTACGGAAGCAAGATCATACTCGTGGACGAACTGCAAGGGCGGGTCCGAGCCGGCAACCCCCAGAAGCGCTGGCTTGAACAGAGCGCGGGTGACGTAGTTGTCGGCCCCAGGGCCCATGACAACACAGGGTCGGAGCACCGAGACTGTAACGCCGGGGTTTTCAGCAGCGAAGGTCCCCACCAACTCCTCGGCCATTGACTTGTCCTCTGAGTATTGGAACCTCCTCAATGGACGGACGGAGGCTTCTTCCGTTATGGGTATAGGATTGGCCCGTTGCGCTCCGTAGACGGTATGAGAACTGACGTAGACCAGGTTCTTGACCCTGGCGCCCCGACAGGCGTTCAGCACGCTTGTGAGACCCTTCAGATTGTTGGCTCTGACCGCTTCTATCTGTTTTCGGGTCCTGCCAGGTTTCAGGATAAAGGCCAAATGCACTACCGTGTCGACATGATGGTCTCGGAACAGGTCTTCCGTGGCCTGGATGATGTCCATGCGCCGGGCGGTTACGTTGTGAAAGGGAAGGGGAAGAGGCCGATGGTCTATAGCCAGCACCCGGCCCAGTGATTCATCCTCTTCCAGTTGGGCTAACAGGTTTGTCCCCACATATCCTGAGGCGCCGGTCACTGCCACCACCGCAGGCTTAGTCACGTCTCTTGCCATCTCGCTTTATTCCCAGCCTCAATCATTCAGTGGGCATTCAGTGGGTGGAAAGCTCCACCCCCAAATCTCTAGTGACGAACCCTTCGATGCCAGCCGAAACTCAGGTGAACATTCATATCACATTTGTCGCCATGTCGATAGATGTTGTGGCGGGGAATTCAGGCCCCGTTCCGCAGGGGGCGGCGGACTGTCCAGGCGGTTTCAGGTCTCAACGAATCACGGAAGTCGGGTTCCCCATTGGGAGCAGGCTGCGCATCCAGGAGGTGGCAGTGACCAGATACTTCTCCCTGGAAGAAAGGCTCACCCGTCCTGCGAATACGTCAAAGTTCCTGGCCTCCAACCTGTCGAGTATCTGGCTGTACAGCCGGCCCAAGACAGCAGGGCATGCCCGTTCCCTGGCTGACAGATACGGCAGCAACTTGAAGCCACTCTCGAAATAGGTCCGGGCGCGATTCACCTGAAACCTCATGAGATTATTGAAAGGCTCGTTGATTACGCCGTCCCGGAGTTCGTCTATCGAGTAGCCGAACTCTTCCATCTCGTTAATCGGAATGTAGACCCGGCCGCGCTCCAGGTCCTCCTTGACGTCTCTGAGGATGTTGGTCAGCTGCATCGCCACGCCTAAGTCTACTGCGTGGCTTTTTGCTTGCTCGTCTGAGTAGCCGAATATCTGGATGCAGCACAGCCCAACCACCGAGGCCACCTTATAGCAATAGTCGGTAAGCTCAACGAAGTTGTTGTAGGTGTGCTTGGTCAGGTCGGTTTCGACCCCGGCCACCACCTCCATGAAGTAGTCTTCCGGGATGCCGAAAGTTGACGCAGTGTCAGCTATGGCGGTGAACACCGGCTCGTCGGCGGGGTCGTCTATTATCCCTTGGTACGCCAGGGACAGCTTACGGCGAATCTCCGACAGGAGAGCCAGTTTCTCGGCAATGGGAATATCCTCGTCGCTGGCGTCGTCGCAGAGTCGGCAGAAGGCGTAGGAAGCGTAGATGGACCGGCGCTTTCTGGGAGGAAGCGTGATGAAAGCATAGTAGAAGTTTTTCGCCTCGCGCTTGGCTATGAGGCGACAGACATCATAGGCCAGGTCCACGTCCGCCATGGCGCATTGGCCCCTTCATCACTGGCCGATAATCTGGACCACCACTTCGCGGGGTCGTGGATGGTCCAATTCAACCACGAAGATGCTTTGCCAGGAGCCGAACACCATGCCGCCGTTCGCTATGGGTATGGTCTCGCTGCCTCCCATCAGCAGGTGCTGGCAGTGGGCGTGGCCGTTAGGCGCCTCGTTGTCGGTCATGTTGGCAGTGCGAATCTCGAAGTCGTTGTGCCGATAGTAGGCGTTCCGCGGCGAAATGCGTTCAAGAAAGTCCTCCATGTCCTGGAGGAGGAGCGGTTCGTTCTCGTTAATCTTGATGGCGGCGGTCGTGTGCTTGGAATACACGACTACGAACCCGGTTTTCACGCCGGATTCAGCTACGCACTCCCGCACGTGAGACGTTATGTCCATGAATTCCGGAGCCCGTTCGCTGTGCACCTTTATGCAATAGGTCTTGGACGCCATAGGCCCGGCGTCGGCGCTTTCCAGCTTCTCGGGGCGTGACTCGGGGACCGAGGCATAGGCTTCAGGACCCCGCTCTTGCGGCATAGAAAACTGAGTCACTGTGTTAGGGGCGACTTCCTCAACAAATCGTTTCACCATATTATCCTCCGCAGTTCCCGGAAACAACTCTCCTAGGTTCCCTTTGATGCTTTTTCCCTATATCGACCCAACGCCATCAGTGGCCATATGTTCCGATACATATGGTAGTTAATCATGAATCCGGCGGGCATTTCGGTCCCTTGATACCCGTCGTCGGTGGGCTTTGGATAACGGGCCAGCCGTTTCCCGATGCCGTAGCCAGGGAACCCTGTGCCCGTAAAGTAGGGCTCATCCCAGGAGCCGTCCGAGAGTTGTGTCTCCGCCAGATGCCTTATGCCCCGCTCGGTGGCGGGATGGTCGATTTCTCCGGCGGACATCAAGGCCAGCAAGGCCCATGATGTCTGCGACGGCGTGGACGGGCCTCGCCCCCGCCACTCCCAGTCCACGTACGATGCGCAGCTTTCTCCCCAGCCGCCGTCCGGGTTCTGGTGGGTGAGCAGCCAGTCGACGGCCTTCCTAACGTAAGGCTGGCTCATGTCCTCACCTATCGCCTCGAGAGCGGGAAGGACGGCGCCGGCGCCGTAGATGTAGTTGACGCCCCATCGCCCAAACCAGGGGCCGTCGTCTTCCTGCTCGGACCGGATGTACTCGTACCCTCTCAGGAGCGGTTCGAAGTCCTTGGTGTAACCAAGCTTGCCCAACGCTTCCAGCACATGGGCCGTCACGTCCACACTGGGTGCGTCCAGAGTTTCTCCGAAGTCGGAGAAAGGTATCTTGGCCACGTACCCAGCGTCGTTGTCCTTGTCAAAGGCCGCCCAACCCCCGTTGGAGCACTGCATTGCCAGCATCCAGTCAACGCCCTTGCGAATGGCCTGCGCCTTCCTGGACTCCCCCTCCCTGTCAAGCCGGATGTCCTTCAGGGCTATCAACACTTCCGCCGCGTCGTCCACGTCGGGATAAGTGTCGTTGGCGAATTCGAAAGCCCATCCGCCCGGCTCCACCCCCTTAACATTTACCTGCCAGTCGCCGCCGGAGGTCACTTGCTCATCAAGCATCCAGGAACCGGCGCGTTGGAGAGCCGGGTGGTCGGGAGCCATTCCAGAGTCCAATAAACCGATCGCGGCCAGACACGTGTCCCAGACCGGCGACACACAGGCCTGGACCCTCCATGTGTCGCCTTCCTCGATGCCGAACTTCTCGAAACCCTCGAAGCCCTTCTTCATCACTGGGTGGTCCATCGGCAAACCCATGTGCTTAAGGGCGATAAGGGAGTAGACCCACGGGGGTTGAATTCCACCCCATGAACCGTCTTCCTCCTGCCGGGACATTATCCACTCCATGGCCTTTCTGATGGCGCGGTCGCGCCCCGGCTTGATAGGAAGGCCGTTGTACAGCCTAAGGACCGAATCGGCCATGAGAAGCATCGTTCGCAAAGAGAAGAGCGACTTAGGCTTGCGAAGAGAGTAGTCCGTGAGTTGGCGGCCATCCGGGTACAACTCGTCGATGGTCGCCCACTTCGGCACAGGCTTGGAGGGTTTCTCTGACAGGATAATGGTCATAGGCACGACAGTGGCCCTCGCCCAACTGGAGAACCGGTAGATGTTGAACGGCGCCCACGTGGGGAGCAACACGATCTCAGGCAGCATGGCTGGAGTGCCTTTCCACTCCCACTGGCCGAACAACGACAGCCAAATCTTGGTGAATATCCGCACCTGGGGCACTCCGCCCTTGCTTAATATGAAGTCCCTCGCTTTCTTCATCTCCGGGCGGTCAGCTGAAACCTCTGCCAGCTTCAGTGCAAAGTAGCATTCCACTGATGTCGACACATCTCCTGGCGCCTGGTAGTACTGTCCCCAGGAGCCGTCCTTTTGCTGGCGGCTGCGGATATGGTTAACCAGCTTGCGCCAACGCTCTTTGTCTTCGACCTCCAGGAAGTAGCTGAGCATCAGGTACTCGGCTTCCATAGTGGGGTTGGATTCCAGCTCACCCCACCAGTATCCCTCCGGCCATTGAATCGACAGGAGGAATTTCTGGGATCGTTTGATGGTGTCGTAAGCTCTCTCCAGGAGGCTCCGTTCCGTTTTTCGGGACAGTTCGACCTTCAAGAGCGGTTTCAAGTGAAGGGCAAACAACGTGCTCTTTTCCTCTTTTCGGGATACTTCAACCATCTCTTATTCTCTTTTTAACAGTAGTTGTGATCCTTGAACCACTTGACTGCTTTCTCCAAGGCGCCTTCCACCGGACTCTGGGGCAGGCCCAGCTCGTTGACAGCTTTCGCGCAGTCGACATACATGGGCTTTCGGGCCAGCTTGAGGGCTTCCACCGGAATTGCCGGCTCCCGCTTCATGAGTCCGGATTCCACTAGGCCGTCGAGATAACCTGCCGCCATAGCGACCCAGAAGGGTATCCGAACTTTCGGGGGTCTCCTTCCGGTCAACTCGGCCAGTGTTCTCAGAATCTCCTCCAGGGACATGTTCCGATTCCCTAGAAGGTAACGCTCTCCCACTCTCCCCCGTTCCAGGGCCAACACGTGGCCCTGTGCCACATCCTCGACATCCACCACGTTCAGCCCCGTGTTGACGTAGGCGGGAACTTTCCCGTTGAGGGAATCCACCACCACCTTTCCCGAGGGAGTAGGCTTTACGTCCCACGGCCCCACTGGGTAAGTCGGGTTCACCACCACCGCCGGAAACCCTTTCTCCGCCTGCTCCAGGACCGTTTGTTCCGCCATGTACTTGGACTTCTTGTAGTGGCCTGTCAGTTCGTCTAGGTCTGGATGGTCTTCTTCCGTCCCCGCTTTGTCTCTGCGGAATTTCACCGTTGAGACGGTGCTGGTGTGCACCACCCGGTCTACCTGGGCCCGGTCGGCCTCTTCCAGAACGTTCCTAGTCCCCTCGACGTTGACTTCGTAAACATGTTCCGGATTCCTTGACCAGAACGAGTAGACAGCGGCGCAATGAATGACAGCGTTGCATCCTTCCAGGGCCGACGCCACGGACTGGCGGTCCGTCACGTCGCCATGAACTGTCTCGACGCCTGTGCCTTCTAGATTTATTAAAGTGCTCTCCGGTCTTACCAGAGCTTTTGCCTGATGCCCTCGTGTTACGAGGGCTCGGACTACGTTCCCTCCTATGAATCCGGTGGCTCCGGTCACTAATACTTTCAAGTTACGGCCTGCTCAGAGCCACGTCCCTTCTGCCATGTGTCGTCTGCGTCATTATTGAAATATAAGCTTGCAGGAACCTTTCCAAAGCACTCGCCGCTCTGGACGCCCCTGCTCCCAAAGCCATCAGAGCCGGAACATGCCAGGGATGAGTGACGGCATAAGCCAGCCCCGACACGGCCTGGCGCGCGTGTGAAACGCCTCCGATGGCCGCCACGGGCGGCGGAACACGCTGGTCTGCGGAATCCACGATCGCTCTCACGCTGATGAAAGGAACTCCGAGGCGGGATGCTTCTTTCGCAAAATAGTAGTCTTCCATGGTCACGAAAGAGGCCCCAGTGCGGTCGAACAGGTCGCGTTTGTCAGATAGAGTGCACACCGGACGGCGGGACGTATACTCGGGTAATGATCGGCAACCCGATTCCGAAGCTACGGTCTCAACGGCGTCCAGCATCTCCCGGTCGCACCCGATTGGAGGACCGCCCTCTTCATGAATCCGGGTTGCTGTCACCAAGTCCCCCGGCTTGAGGGACGGGTCCAAGCCTCCGGCGAACCCGAACGCCATGATGCAGTCCACGTTCTGTGAAGCCTCAGTCAACTGCGGCAATGAAAAGCCCGAGGGCCACGGCCCCACTCCGGTGACGATCGATTCGGCATCTACGTCGGCCAAAGCGAGTCCCCGTCGAAGGACCCTCTCCTCCCGCACCATCGGCGTCAAGAATACAGTTCGAGACATACGCTACCCGGCCGTAATCCCGCTCTTGCCGACAGCGCCGGACTTGATGAGGGTTACCCAATCCCTGGGACTGCTGACTGCGTTGAAGATGGTGGCCGACTCGAACCCGCAGTGCATCATGCATCCGGAGCACCTCGGGTCCCGTCCCACACCGTATTTCTCGTTCCACAACGAGGCGTCGTAAAGCTCGTCCACGTTCTGCACGTGCTCATCGGCCAGGGGATAGCAAGGCTTCCTCCAACCCATCACTGTGTAGGTCGGGTTCGACCAGGCGGTGCATTGGTATTCCCGCTTTCCCCGCAGGAAATCCAGGTAGATGGGGTTGTTGTACATCTTCAGGCCCTTGATGGCCCTTTCGTCCAGGATTTCCTTAAAGGCGTCGTTGGATTCCTTTCTTGTGAGGAAGATGTCGTGGTCCGGGGCGTGGGTGTAGTCGTAGCCCGGCGACACCATGCAGCCTTCCACGCCCAAGTCAGTCATCTTCTTGAAGAGGGTGTGCATGTCGTCCACGTCCACTCCCCGGTAGATGGTGGAGTTGGTGCATACCCGGTAACCCGAATCGAGAGCGACTTCGATGGCTTTGAGGGCCCTCTTGAAGACGCCCTTCCGGGCCACCGCCTCGTCATGTTTCTCTTCCATACCGTCCATGTGGACGACCCATGAGAGGTACTTGGAAGGCGGCACTTTCTTCATGACTCTTTCGAGGAGCAGTCCGTTGGTGCAGCAGTAGACGAAATACTTTCGCCGTACCAGCTCGTTGATAATCTCGTCTATCTTGGGATGGATGGTGGGTTCTCCACCGGCTATAGAGACGATGGGGGCGCCCGACTCCTCAACGGCCCTGACGCACTCGTCGACGTCCATCATCTTGTCCATTACAGGCTTGTACTCGTGGATGCGGCCACACCCAACGCAGGCCAGGTTGCACATCTCCAACGGTTCGAGCATCGTCACTAAGGGAAACCGCTTCTTTCCCTTTAGGCGGTTGCTGACCATGTACCAAGCCAACTTGACGGACATTACCATCGGCCTGGAAGCCCGTTTCCTAGGGCGAACGTCTATCTCTTCCTGAAGTTCTTCAACCGCCTTCAATGCATACGCTCCATCAACGAATTATGACTGACGTTCCACCAGGAACTCAGCCATTTGCTCCAGTTCTCTCATAGCCCAGGGACTCAGACCAGCCTCCCTCGCGTGTCCAAGCGCCAGCCCGGCAGCCCTGCGGGTGTCCGACATGGAATATTCTTCAGCATTCAGTTCTGACAGAACATCAAGGACGTCGTCCACGTCCCGTTCGTCCACTTCCTCACCGCTGTACACTTCCATTAGCCTCTTTAAGGCCGGACCTTCCGCTGTTCCCAAGGCAAAGACTATAGGGAAGGACTTCTTCTTCCTTCTGATGTCGTTGCCCACAGACTTGCCGGTGTTGATCTCGTCTCCCCAGATGCCCAGGTGGTCGTCCCGTATCTGGAAGGCGCGCCCCAGGTAAGCCCCCATCTGGGCGAAATGGTGCACGGAGTCCTCGTCGTCAGTCCCTATCAGCGCCCCCATCTCCATGCCGCACCTGATAAGGGCGCCGGTCTTGCAGGCGATCATCCCAAGATAGTCTTCCAACCTGATGTCCAGACGCCCCTCGAAGGACAGGTCCATGCATTGTCCTCGAATCATGTCCAGGTACGCCTGTGTCAGCAAACTGGAGGCCCTGAGGACTTTTTGCTCGGGCAGTCCCGCTCCCCTTAGAGCAGACATATCCGCCAGAGAACGCATGGCGTTTCCGGCCGTGATGGCCTGGGGCTGCCCCCACAAGACCCAGAGTGTTGGCCTGTGCCTCCGCTCCGTGTCTCCATCTTGTATGTCGTCGTGGATAAGTGAAAAATTATGGACTAATTCAAGAGCGACTGCGGCGGGCATTGCCTGTTCCCAGCCGCCCGAATAGGCCTCGCAGGAGAACAGGCAAAGGGTGGGCCTGAGGGCCTTCCCAGCCGAAACCCGCTCTTCCAACAACTCTCCCTCTTCGTTCGCCCAACCCAGATGGTAGAGCATCATCGTGTAAAGGTCGGAGGCGTCGCCGCCTGAATCGTTCACTGGAGCGATCGAACGTCGGATTGCAATCTCCAGGTCCTCGTTGTAGCGAGAAAAGAACGAAGGAACGGAAGGCCCTACAACGCCTTCCGCGCCGGACTTTGCTGTCTTAACCCTACCCACTCCAGCCATAAGATGTCCCAGAAAGGGATACATCGCAAGACGATGCACGAAAGGTTAACAAAGGGGGCGCCCGCTGTCAAGCCCAATTAATTCGAACAAACGCAGGCTGTTCGTTCTTGACCGCGTGTGTCAGGGATCAGGAAGTGAAGACTGGAGCGTAGGGGCGACCCTTGTGGTCGCCCTCAGGTGTTGTCCAGTCGGGGGACAGGGCAACCACGAGGGTTGCCCCTACGACGATACGCGCTGGTGTGCAAGGATTTCAGATTCCTCACACCGCTCCGCTAGGTTCGGAATGACATTAAGAGGAGCAGGAGATCCTCTACGGCTGGCCTATGACGTCTTCCAGCTTGTGCTGCTCCACCAGCTCCCATATCTCAGCCCAAGTGTCGTCCTCGATATAGATTCCGTCCCGGCGGCGTTGCTGTTCGTTTTTGTGCTCAATCTCCCCCGGATAGAGCACTTCTGTGAATCCCTTGGCTGGAGGCGTCTGCTTGACGTATTCGCCGAACTCCTTCAGGTCCTTCTTGAACACGTCCAGCGGACGGAAGGCATTCACGTCAAAGCAGGCCAGGAAGCAGCCGTCGTTGTGCTTTCCCTGGGGGTCTATGCCGAAACCCAGGCCCGTCAGGACCGCCGAGAGAGTCTCTACCATGAAGGAGAGGCCGTAGCCCTTGTGGCCCTGGTCTCCTCCCAGGGGCAGAATCGCCCCGCCCTGGGCGTGGTCCACTGGATTGGTGGTGGGGTTGCCCTCTTTGTCGATAATCCAACCTAGGGGCACCTGCTCCCGCCGGTTGCGGGCCAGGGCGACCTTGCCTCCGGCCACCGCGCTGGTGGCCATGTCCAACAGCACCGTTCCCTCAAGGTCGCTGGGCATCGCCATGCAGATGGGGTTCGTCCCCAGCCGCCGCTCACGGCCGCCAAAGGGAGCAACGGACTTGGGCCCGCGGCCAGAGTCGGCGGTGATCATGCCGATCATCCCCTCGGCCGCTGCCATGGTTGGATAGGCCCCCAGGCGTCCTATGTGGCTCTGGTAGCGGATGGTCATGGCCGAGACGCCGTTGGCCTTGGCCTTCTCAATAGCCATGCCCATGGCGCGCTCAGTAACGACGAACCCGAAACCCCAGTTGCCGTTGATGCGGGCCGTGGTGGGAGTCTCGTGCTCAATTTCGAATGGAGCGCCTGGAACGATGTGCCCCTTGTGGATTCGCTCCACGTACTCTGGGATGTGTATCACGCCGTGGGAGTCGTGCCCCACGAGATTAGCCCAAATCTGGTGCTTGGCCACGGTGCGGGCTTCTTCTTCCGGCACGCCTTCTGCGACGTAGATGTGGAAGGTCATCTTTTCTAGATAGTCATGGGGAAACACAGGCATGTCCGTCTCCTTATGAGGGGATTTCCCGATTCTGCTCCGCCTGCGGGAAGTCTATAATGCCGCCCACCCTTTGTCCACATGAGGCCCGCTGTGTCCCCAAGGGTCGGGCCTCAGGAGGAACCCCTCAAACGGCGGATGTTCGGTTTCGGCTGCCTGCCATGCGAGAAGGAATCAATGCGCTACGCCAGCTAGCCTACCAATATCTGTAGGAGCTTTCTCCCGAAAATCGTTCAAGACCGGATACTGGGTGTCGGCGTTTCTGGTAAGGTAGAGCCTCTCCTTTGTCCCCAATTCTTCGAAGTTTTCGTGAACTACGAGACTAATAAATGACAGGGGCTCCTTCTGGAACTCTAGCAGGGCTATGGCCACGTTCTTTGCTTTATCGTTGCCCAACACACCGAAGACGTAGAAGGACCGCCTATTGTGCGTTAGACGCCAGTCCACACTGATGGGATATTCAGCTAGGGGAGAATGGTCGGCGATTGGGTTAAATTGAGTCAGTTCAGTTGTGACGTATTCCTTCAAATCATCGTAAAATGCGCTGCGAACCGTCTCTCTTGTCCAATATCGCATATTACACACTTTTTGCGCACAGCCCGCAAACTGCAGAATACTTTCGTACAGCGTCTCCAGAGCGGCGTCCAGATACAGATTCCCGTCGGCATTCAGGACCCTATTGTTAATAAGAATACTGTCGAAAATCTTCTGCTTCGTGGGAGTGTTAATATCGTAGCTGTAGGAGAGACGCATGAGTGTCATCCCGAAGTCGCAAATGCGAACGTGTCCCTCGCCTCGAGGGCTGTCCTGCAGATAGATGTCCACCATGTCCCCGTCTTCGTGGAGTATCGGCACAATCAACTGATATTGTCCCGGGCGACGCTGGTAAATATCAAAGCTTGCCGCCACCGTGCCATTGAGTAAGGCTCTTATGCTATCAGTGTCCATTGAAAAGCCTACCTTGCTGCAATTCAGGGAAATATTCGTTGTAATTGGTCACGCCAATATCAACAAAGAAAGCCCTTAGGGCCGTTTCAAAAGTGGTGTATCGGTCAGTGATTTCTCTGTGCGACGCTTGCGGTTTGCTGCTTCCAGACTCTATTTCGACTGCCGTGATACGGTGGACATGCGGCTTGGCAAAGTGGCCGTCCGTCTGCTCTGTTCTCCATGTGGGCCGTTGTAGCGAACAAGAGTTATGGCACCCAACGTTGGGTCGTTGGTTTGAAAATCCAGTCCGATGGAATAGTTTTCAATGAAGTTAGTGTTCTGACGAATGAATGCTGTGAACTTTACCCTAGGGTCCGCAACGGTTGCCAATTCCAAGTCACAACGCCTATGGGAATCCCTCTCTCTGTATCCTCTGATCGGAGCCTTACTTATGATCGTCTTGGGGAGAGCTGTCAACTCTTCAATTTGCTGATCGGTTAACATGGCCTGTCTATGTTCTGGGACATGATGTTACAACCACCATAATACTTTCATTGTCGGGGAGGTTTCAAAAAAAAGGAAGTCTGTAGTCCCGTATTTTCGTACATTCAAAGAGATGTTTTCCTCTAGACGGTGGAGTCTATTGCATCCCACCCTCCGCATCGGGTTACGTTGCTCGTCCACATACTCTCCTATGGTTAGCTCGTTGCTCTATGTCGTCAAGTCTGGACAGTTGGGCCTTCAACGCAGGCTTTGACGCTGTATGGGCAGACTGCTACTATGGACTTAGCCCCTCGTTTCTACCATGCAGCTAATTCTTGTTCGACACGCCGAAACAGCCTGGAACCGGGACAACAAGTTCCTGGGAGCCACCGATGTGGAGCTTACTGACGAGGGAATCCAGCAAGCTGGCATGGTCGCTGGAGCCGTGGCCAAACTCAAGCCAGACTGCCTCATAAGCAGCCCCTTACTGAGAGCCAGGATGACCGCAGGCGCCATAGCGGAGAGGGCTGGCCTGTGTCCGTCAACTATGGACGAACTGACGGAAATCAACCTGGGAGACCTGGAAGGGCTGGAAGGCCGCGATATGAGGGAGCAATATCCCGACCTGCTGGACCAGTGGAGGAGCGACCCGTCCCCAGTATGCTTCCCAGCTGGGGAGTGCATGACAGAACTGCAGACCCGGGTGATAGCCACGATAGAGAGCTTGGAGCAAAACTACGCGGGGAAGACCGTGGCCGTAGTGACCCATAACTTCCCCATCAAAGTCGCACTGCTAGCCTACCTCGGCCTGCCTCTCTCCGGGTTCCACCGGCTCAACGTCGACCTGGCCTCCATCTCCGTTGTATCCAGCAAGTCCGGCGCCCGGCAGGTCATCAGGCTGAACGACACCTCCCACATCGACTAAGAGATAGGAGACCCCTCCCCAGTGTCCTCCCTGGAGGCCAGAGTCAAAGCAGCCCTTCACAGGGCGCACTATGCCTCCGGCGGCGTCAAGCTGGTTGTTGCGGTTTCCGGCGGCCCTGACTCCATGGCCCTCATGCACCTTCTGGCGTCGCTGCGGGACACGGCACGTCTGGAACTCCATATAGCCCACCTTAACCATGACTTCAGGGGAGAAGAGGCCTTTGTCGACGCACGGTTTGTGGCCGACGCCTCCGAAGCCCTGGGACTGCCCTGCACCGTCGAAGAGGACGACCCGGAAGCGTACCGGCAGGAGTCGGGCGTCAGTTCCTTTGAAGAGGCGGCCAGGGAACTGCGTTACCGCTTCCTGGCCCGAGTCGCGGAAAACGAGGGGTCCAAGGCGGTGGCCGTGGGGCACACCGCCGACGACCTTGCCGAAACAGTCCTGATGCACCTAATCAGGGGATCTGGCCTCCATGGCCTGCGAGGCATGGAGGAGGTATCGCCTTGGGTCAGCCGCTCAGGCGCCCACCAAACGACCCTCTTCCGCCCACTGCTGGGCGCCTCCAAGCGGGAGACTGCTGACTACTGCATGGAAAACGGCATCGTGGTCAGAAAGGACCTTGGAAATGCCCTGCCCCGGTTCACCCGCAACAGAGTACGGGGAGAACTGATGCCCGCCCTGGCCGAATACAACCCGCGCATCATCGAGTCTCTGAACCGGCTGTCCGAGACCTCAACACTAGTGATTGACTACCTGGAGAGCCAGGTTGACGTGCTCTGGGAACGGTGCATCAAAGGGGACGGCGGATGGCTCGTGATGGACGCTAACGTCCTGGCGGAGGAGCATCCCCTGGCAGCAAGACTGCTGATGCGGAGGGCCTATCTGGAACTAGCGGGAGACCCACGGCGGCTTTACCGGTCCCACGTCAGGGACATGGCTAACCTGATCGATGCCCCTCCCGGCAAGAGCATCCGCCTGCCCCGGGGCCTCTATCTCCATAGAAGCTACGACAGCTTGTGGATGGGAACCGGAGCGGAGATTCCGTGCCCCTTTCCTGAGCTCCACGACGAGACCCGACTATCCCTCCCTCAATTAGGCAGAGACGTAACGCTGGATGTCTCGGGATGGCAGCTCGAAATGGCCCGGACAGACGGGACCAATGGGCCGTCTACGGAACCGTTCACCGTCGACCTGGACCCAGAATCTCTCGGCAGCGAGCCCATCGTCATACGCACTCGAAAGCCAGGCGACCGGTTTCAGCCGCAGGGCATGGAACAATCCAAGAAGCTCCAGGACTTCTTCGTAGACCAGAAAGTCCCACGGGCGTGGCGCGACAGGACGCCGCTGGTGGTTACAGAGCGGGCCATAGCCTGGGTGGTTGGACACCGGGTCGCCGAGTGGGCGAAAAGCCGTCCCGGCAGACCGACGCTGCGGATGTCTTTCAGAGCCCCATAAGCCGGGACGGGTTGTCCTTGACCATCAAACCGACTTCCACGTCTTCAAGGCCCGCTTCCAGCAGGGTGGCGATGCCCATGCGCATCCCCTCAGGCGGCATGGGATGGAAGGCCTGGCCAAAGTCGGAGCTTATGATGCAATGTTCGGCTCCGATGGCCCTGATGGTCTCAGCTAATTGTTTGACCTCCATGCCGAACCCCAAGGGCATCATGACGTGGACGCAGTGCTCAATGTAGGCCCCCTTGGCCGCCAGGGCTATCATATCCTCGGTGGTCATGCCAGTCATAACCGTCATGGAAGTGCCGTGGGTTACGACCACCCGGTTGATGCCCATAGCCCTTGCCTCATCCACCAGTACCATGGATTCTTGCGTCGAAAGGTGGCCGGTCCCCAAAGCCATGTCATGGGCTTTGACCGATTCGAGAACCGGATAGACCTCCGGGACCAGCTTTCCCTCCTGGTCCAATATGCATATTCCGCCCGGCAGCCCCTTGCGCCGCTTGTCCGCCTGGGATGCGAAGGTGGGCATCCAGACCATTCGTGAGCCCATCCTGGCCGATGCTTCCACTGCGGCGGCGTTTATGCCTCCCACCTCTTCGTCCAGGCATACTCCTCCCATGAGAGATATTCCCGGGACGACCTTGCTTACGGTGAACGCCACAGGGTGGGTTGGGTACTCGTGGCTCTTCAACACCAGGCCCCTCATGCCCATGTCTTTGGCCATTTGAGCTATCTCGAGGGCGTCGCCACGCCGCTCCACTCTGGGGTCTGGATCGAAGTGGACATGGATATCCACCGAGTCTTCCATGAGGCGGTCAATAGAGGCCATCGCAACTCCTTAGGCGATGGGGTTTCGGGACGCCGTTCCGAGGGCCAACGGCAAGGTGGCGTAAGAATACGGGCCGCATAAGGCATTGTCAACCGAAAACGGCGGCTCCAGCCCCTTCTCCTTCGACAACGCAGCCAGCTTTTACCGCCCTCTTTGTTAGAGGGACCGGATGACCCCAGTGGGATATATTGAGAAACAGAGGCTGAACCGTTGGCCATCCGAACCGGTAATGTGTACCGGACCGGTATGGCACGTTGACTTCTGATATCATAATATGCTATCAAATATACGTGAGAACACGGCATCGTCGAACGCTGGAGGCGATATTCAAACGACCGACGCTATCCAACATTCGCTGGGATGACATCGAGTCGTTGTTCAAGGCCGTCGGGGCCATCGTCGAAGAAGGGGCCGGGTCCCGTGTGATAGTCAAACTAAATGATCGGGTGGCGGTCTTTCATAGGCCCCATCCTCGCAAAGAAACGGACAGAGGCTCAGTAAGATCCGTTGAGAGGTTTCTAAACGAGGCCGGAATAAGTCCTTAGGGCAATCGGGAGGCTGGCAAATGATGGAACATGGAGGCTATCGCGCAACGATAACTTTCGATGCCGAGGCGGGCATCTTCCACGGTGAAGTATTGGACACCCGCGACGTTATCACTTTCCAGGGGACATCCGTCGAAGAGCTAAGAGACGCATTCCAAGGCTCGGTCGACGAGTACCTCAGGGTGTGCAAGGAAATGGGCCGGGAGCCGGACAAACCCTTCTCCGGAAAGATTCTGCTCAGAGTCAACCCTGAGCTTCACCGTGCCGCATTTGCAACCGCCAGCGCTGAGGGGAAAAGCCTGAACTCCTGGCTGGCAGAGACCGTTGAGAACGTTGTCGGCGCCGGGCCTGAGAAAACGCCGGAAAAGGCACCGCGACAAAAGACGAAGAAACAGTCCAAGTAACCCGTCGTCAACCCTACGCGTCTTTGACGGCCCTGAGGACGCGGGCCATCTCGACAGCGCCCTCGGCGGCGCTGGCGCCCAGGTTGCCGGACTTTCCGCCGGCCCGGTTGATGGCCTGCTCCATGTTCTCGGTGGTCAGCACTCCGAACATGATTGGCACGCCCGTCTCGGTGGCGACCCGGTTGATGCCGGAGGAGGCCTGATTGGCCACCATGTCGTAGTGGCCTGTTTCTCCACGAATAATCGTGCCCAGGCAGACTACTGCGTCGTACCGCCCGGTTTGTGCCATGGTCTTGGCCGTGACCGGCAACTCGAAAGACCCCGGCACCCAGACGATGTCCACATCCTGGACTCCGTACCTGGACAGGGTCTCACGGGCGCCTTCCAGCAGTTGCTGTGTAATGAACTGGTTGAATCGGGCCACGGCGATCCCGATGTTCAAGCCCCGACCGTCAAGGTCTCCCGACAGCTCTCTAGGCAAGGTCAGTCTCCTGTTATCGGATTCTGAGGCCCCTATTCAGCCTCGTCGTCGTCCGCACCCGCCTCCAACACCTTGTCCACGAACTCCTCTTCTGAAACGGCCCCCACTAGCTGGGCCTTGGGTAGGACTCCAAGCTTGCTCTCCTGGGTGATGACCGTCTTGGGAACGCCACGCACCTGGTACGTCTGGGCCAAGGCGGGGAATTCCTCCACCTCGATCACGTCGGCGGTTACGTTGGCGTTCTCCAACGCTATGGCGTGTGCAATCCGCGCCACACCGGGGCAGAAGCCGCACGACGGAGTCACAAACACCCGGATATGCACTGGTTTGCTGACCTTCTTGAGCTTTCTGCGGGAGTCCATGGACAGTGGACTAACGCCCCTGGATATGGTCTTGATGCCCGCTACGATAGTTGGGAATTCGAGGCCAGCCGGCAGTCCATAGAACTTCAGACGTCCGTCGTTGTCGTCTCCCAGAACGATGGCCGGTATCTGCTCTATCCCGTACTTCTGCCTCTCCTCCGACTGGCTGTAGACGTCCACGATGTCCAGGTGCAGTTTGGGGGAAAGGGACGTAAGCTCTTCCATAAGCTGCTGCGTCTGTGGGCAGTATCGGCACTCCCGCCCGGGGATGGTCAGCAGCGAGGAGCCCTGGGAAAAAAGCTTGATGGTTACCTCGTTCTTGAGGTCTTTGCGGAGTTCCCTTTTCAGGGAGTCCCTGTCTTTGTCCGGAATTATGGGCATGTCCAACCCCGACTATACGCTTTGAGTTTGCCCAGTTTACACCTTAAAAATCCCTTTTTCCACCCTTGCCGTCCGCCACAACCGCCGTTGAAGGGCTCCCTGTTTTGTGCTAATTTACCCACGGACTCTCCAGGGCCAAATCTTCAACTTGTTCTTAGGCGGTGCAGCATGACCCTTAACTCCGACTCCCTTGTCTCCAGCCGCGTGGACGTCGCAGGCGACTTGGATGACGCCATCGAGATGTGCTACCAGAAGGGATGGACCGACGGCCTACCCGTGGTCCCCCCAACGGAAGAGAAAGTGCTCCGGTTCCTGGAGTTCGTGGAACGCGATCCATCGGACGTCATTGGAATAGAACCGGTGCGGGGCCGTGTCGTAACTGCGGAGAAGGTGGCCATCAACGCCGTAATGGCCGGATGCAAGCAAGAGTACATGCCCATCATCATGGCCTGTGTGGAGGGAATGGTCTTGCCTGAGTACAACCTCCACGGGAGCTCCGCCAGCACGGGAGGCTCGGCGCCCCTGCTCATCATCAACGGACCCATACGACAGAAACTGGGCTTTGCCTCGGGCAACAACCTCTTCGGCCCAGGACCTGACCGCCGCCCCAACGCCACGGTGGGCCGGGCCATCAGGATGATTCTCATCAACGTGCTGGAGAACCACCCCGGAGTCCTGGACCGCTCCACACTAGGTCATCCCGGCAAGTACAGCTTCTGCATAGCCGAGGACGAGGAAAACAGCCCCTGGGAACCTCTCCACGTGGAAAAGGGGTTCGACGCTGACGCCAGCACGGTGACGGTGGCCGCTTCTCACGGCCCGCAGCAAATGGGCGTAGTCTGGGAAGGGACTCCCGAGGCCATGCTCATCAACATCGCCGACACCATGCTGGGCATCATGCCGAGGCAGGGCGAGGTCATACTGGTCATGTCGATCGAACACAGCCACCTGTACAAGGACGCGGGGTGGTCCAAGCAGCAGGTGAAGCAGTTCGTCTACGACCACGCCTGCCGCACCCACGAAGAATACGCGCGGGTGAAGAAGGTCGACCCACCTGAGCCCGGCCAGGAGAAGGAGCTTATCCACGCCATCGAGACCCCCGACGCCCTCACCCTGATTTCCGGCGGCGGCGCGGGAGGCCCTTGGGACTGCATCATCACCCGATGGGGCCGGGGCGTCACGTCCAAGTCCATTACCAAGCAGATAGACACCAGCAAGATTCTTTAGAACGAAACGTCGGGTCGGGCGAGCCTGGAAAGACCTAGTTTGGTGTTTGGCCGGGTGGCCCGGCAAATGGTATAATCCGGCGAAGAAACCGCGAACGCGAGGGCGCCGTCAAAAGACGGAAGAGGAGGCGCTATGACAACCGGGCTCAGAATTCTGGACCCCACGGTGGAGGCCCTGCCCGACACCACCCTGATGGCCGAAAGGCCCAAGAACCTGAACGGGCTGAAAGTCGGCCTGCTCTCCAACGGCAAGAGGAACGCCGAAGAACTCCTGGAGGCCGTCGTAGCCCTGCTGCAGGACACCTACGAGCTTGGTGAGATTCACCGCTACAACAAGAGGGACGCCTCCAGGCCCTGCCCACAGAACATCATGGACGAGCTACTGGAGAAGTGCGACATTGCAATTGTCGCAACAGGTGATTGAGGCTCCTGCTCCTCGTGCAGTGTGCACGACGGCATCACCATCGAGAAGGCTGGAAAGCCTGCGGCGGTTATATGCACGGAACCCTTCATCCCAACCGGGCGAGCCATCGCCAAGATACGGGGCATCGAGGACTATCCCTTGTCCATAGTCCCGCACCCAGTTGGAAGCCTTGACGAGGACGGAGTCATGCTCCGCGCACGGCAGGCCCTGCCCCGCATCATGGAGATACTCCAGGGCCGGAACGTTTAGCCCGGCCCTTCTCCTCATACGGCTCCTCCCGCCCTAAATGTCCGTACGAGCGGAAGTGAATAGCGGCATGAAAGATTTGAGGCCCTGAATCAGGGCCTCAAATCTTTTTCTTGAACGTTCCTTCAAGGAGGTCCGCTACAGTATCTGGGACAGGAACGTTTTGGTCCGTTCTTGTTCTGGGTTGTTGAAAAAGACTGACGGCGGCGCCTGCTCGATGATTACCCCTTCGTCAAACATGATTATCCGGTCGGCGACTTCCCTGGCGAACCCCACCTCGTGGCTGACTATCAGCATGGTCATGCCGGAATTGGCCAGCTCCCGCATCACGTCCAGCACCTCTTTAATCATCTCCGGGTCCAGCGCTGACGTCGGCTCGTCGAAGAGCATTATCTTGGGCTGCATGGCAAGAGCCCTTGCGATCGCCACTCGTTGCTGTTGACCGCCCGACAACTCGGAAGGATATTTCTCAGACTGTTCGGGTATGCCGACCCTCTCAAGAAGCTCGTCGGCTGTTTGGTCAGCCTGTTCTTTGGGCCATTTTCTAACCTTCATAGGCGCCAGTGTGATGTTTTGCCTCACAGTAAGATGGGGAAAGAGGTTGAATGACTGGAACACCATCCCGACCTCTCGGCGGATGGCGTCGATGTTGCGCACGTCGTTGGTCAGAGGGACTCCATCTACTATGATGTCCCCCTTTTGGTGTTCTTCCAGGCGGTTAATGGTGCGTATAAAAGTGGACTTGCCTGAACCCGACGGGCCTAAAATCACTATCTTTTCGCTCCGCGCCACTGAAGTGGTCACTCCCTTGAGCACGTGGAACTCGCCGAACCACTTGTTCACGTCGCGGCATACGATTATGGGATCCGCGCCGTTTCCACCTTCCGTCGTGGTCATCTCTCACTCCTTGCAGCCATGTTGACGGTCCAGGCCATCACCTACGACCCACTCCAAGATTGTCCTCTATCCGCCGGCTCACGTAAGACATGGTGTACGTGAAAATCCAGAAGACCAGCGCCAGAACGACGAACAGCTCCTTCGCGCTGGGCAGATACTCGGTGTTGCCCTGAATGAAGGCCCTGCTGAATTCGACTATGTCCAACATACCGATTATGTAAACGAGGCTGGTGTCTTTGAACAACGAGATGAACTGCCCGACGATGGCAGGTATGACGTTGCGGATTGCCTGAGGCAGCGAGATAAACATGGTGGTCTGCCAGGCCGGGAGGCCCAGCGCCCGGGACGCCTCCGCCTGGCCTGGATGCAGCGCTTGAAGTCCCCCACGGATGTTCTCTGCCATATATGCGGAGCTGAACAGTGTGATGACAATCGCTGCTCTGAGGAGAGAGTTCACCGGGAAGTCCTCGGGGAAGGCGAGCGGCACCAGGGTCTGAGACATGAATAGCAGCGTTATTAAGGGGACTCCCCGGAACACTTCGATGAAGACCACACACAGGACCTTCACTACCGGCAGGTTGCTGCGTCTCCCAAGCGCCAGGCCGATGCCGATGGGGAAGCTCACCACGATGCCCCCGACGGCGAGAATCAGGTTCAACATCAGTCCGCCCCAATAAATCACCGACACGGGCTGGAGACCTGGAATCCCCGGGATTCCTCTCAACAACAACAAAGAAACGAGGAAAACCACCACCGCAGACGCCGACACCCACTGGATGGTGTTCAGAGGGGTGTACCGGGCAATCAACCAGCCAAGTCCCACTGCGGGCAGATTGGCCACCAGCAGCAGACGAACGTCCAGTCCCATACGGTCCATGCCGTAGGGAAGAAACGCAAACAACGCCAGGACAACTGCGACTAGTATTGCGAATCGTTTTGCCAGGCCGCTTCCCGCTATCCCCCAGCCCATGCCCAGCAGGACAGTCACAAGCAGTAAGGCGACCTGCGGCCTCCAAAAGCAGTTCAGGCCCGGGCACGCGAGCTCATTGTTGTACTGGCCGATTATCATCCGGCCGCCCAGAACCCCTATGACTGACCAGTCAGCGTCTACCGCTATCCATTTGATGCCGAACCACAGCGCCAAGATGGCAACGGCGCCGCTAACAAGGGTCAAGACGGCATTGAACTTGGAGTTGAACAGGTTGGCGTGGACCCACCCTAAGGCGCCTCTCTCCAACGGCGGCGGCGGTAGGGACCGACTCATTTCAACTTCAACGTTTGTCGACATCGTCGTCTGCTTAGATCATTCCTCTATAGATATCAATAACGCAGGGAGCGGTTGTAGAGGTTGCCGATAAGGGAGTAAGCCAAGCTGATAGCAAGATAGGCCACCATTATTATTATGAAGATCGATATGGCCGGAGCGGTTTGAGTCATGGTCTTGCCTATGTTGGTGAGGTCTGAGTAACCAATCGCTCCGGCAAGGCTGCTGTTCTTGGTCAGGTTGAGCCACTGGCTGATAAGCGGGGGCACGATCACACGCAACGCTTGAGGGAACGTCACGTAGCGCAGGGTCTTGCTCCCTGTCAGACCAACCGACCTCCCGGCCTCGGTCTGCCCTCTCCCAACAGACTGGACCCCTGCCCGGACGATCTCTGCGATGAAGGACGACGTATAAATCACCAGTCCGACCAGCAGCGCTATAAGCCCAGCTACAATGTCGAAACCTCCCCCTATGCGTCCGAAGGTGCCCTCGTCGGGCGCAGGGTAAGAGATGCCATAGGGAGCCTCACCCGCAACGGCGCTGATAACAACCCAACCAACAGCTCCTGCCGCCACCCCAGCGGCAATCCCAGACGCCGTAGGATAGGAAGGCGACCCCGTGACGGTCTCCCGCCGGCTCAACCAGCGATAGACAGCCATTCCGGTGGGAACGGTGACGAGCGCCAGAACCGCCAAGATGATAATTCCTCCTGGCCGGCGCCCGACCAGGTCCTGAGCCGCCCCATTTGAGACGTCGAACGGAGCCCATCCAGTCGCCAACCCGACTATCAACGCGACAACGGCTCCTATAACTATAACGGCAGCCGACGCCAACAACAGCGGGGCGCGCCTTGCCTCAGCGCCGGCGTCCCCCAAGCCCCGCCAACGATGGACCGCCATACTTGCGAAGCCGACGGCAACGGCCGTCCCCATTAAGACGCCCGCCGTCCCCAGTGCAATCCATACCGATGAACCGGCTGCAGGATTGGGGTCAATCATGGGAATCCAGATGCCGGCATTGTTGACATACAGTTTGTCCCCGATGACGTAGCCTTCAAGCACGGGGGGCAGGATGAGTACGATATAAAACCAGAAGAATAGCTGGACCAGCAGCGGGACGTTGCGGAAGAACTCGACATAGACCAGAGCCGCGTTGGAAACGATCCAGTTGCTGGACATGCGGGCGACGCCCACCGCGATGCCAAGGAGAGTCGCCAGAATCACGCCGATTATCGAAACCACCAGTGTGTTGCTGAAGCCAACCCAAAAGGAATACAGGAAAGAGTTCGATGGCTCGTATGGAATAAAGTGGTGTCCGACGGGCGTCGAGTATTCCCGGTCGAGGAAACCGAACCCATGTGGTATGTCCCGACCCTGGACAGCAGCTCCTATGTTGGCGAAGAACCAGACCACCAGAGCCACCACCAAGATCCCCGACACGATCTGGGCGGTCCACTGGATGATCCGGGCATGCCTCCAAATGGGGATGCCCTGATAAGTTAGCCTGCGGGGCGTCGACTCCATATATGCCTACCGTCTGGCCACATCAAACTTCGACAGATTGTATCCTATCTTCATGCTGTTTGGCGATTGCTCAGGCCAGGCAAGAAATAATGGGCGGCCAACTCATCGCTGGCCGCCCATTTTCCCATTGGATGACTGTGTTCAGCCGTTCAATCGGCATACTGAGTCGAACTTAGCGCAGAGGCGCCCCGTATATCTGGCCTCCCTTGGGACAGTCGGCGCAGGGAGCGTCAGCCCACAGTGCGTTCCTGCCGCCTTCCCGGGGCAGGTTAATCCCTCCGGCGCCCAGGTTCCGTTCGTATATCTCGCCGTAGTTCCCGACGGCCCTGATGACGTCCTGAGCCACGGTCTGCTCGAGTCCGAGGGTCTCCTGTCCGAAGGAACCCTCCGTGCCGAACAGCCGGTCGGTCTTGGTGGCGCCGGTCACGGCAGAGGGAACGTTGCCGGAAGTGACTCCATAGGCCTCCGAGTAGATGAGAATGCTCATCACTGTCTTGACGATGTCGAACCACTGCTCGTCGCCGTGAGGGACCACCGGGCCCAGGGGCTCTTCAGAGATGGTCTCCGGAAGGATGACGTGGTCTGCCGGGTTCTGGAACGCGCTTCCGATGGCCGCTAGCTGGGAACGGTCGTTGGTGAAGGCGTCACACTGTTGGCTTTCATAGGCTGCAACCACAGCGTCAGTGTCCTCGAACGGTACAACTGAAATGCCCAGGTCGTTCTGGCTGGAGAAGTCCTGGAGGTTCAGCTCCGTGGTGGTGCCCAGCGTCACGCAGACTGAGGCTCCCTTCAGGTCCAGAGCGCTTTCGACGCCGCGGTCCTTCCGGACCATGAATCCCTGTCCGTCGTAGAACATGGTCTGCACGTAGTTGCCCCATTGTGAGTCACGTGAGGTGGTCCACGTAACTGTGCGCACCAGCAGGTCAACCTCGCCCGATTGTATCGTCGGCCCCCGCTCGGCGGCGCTGATCAAGCGAATCTCTATCGCGTTGGGGTCGCCCAGGACAGCCGTGGCCACTGCGCGACATAGGTCGATGTCGAAACCCACGTTGTTTCCGGAAGCGTCAAGATAGCCGTAGCCAGGAACATCGTTTCGGCTGGCGCAGACCAGCTTCCCACGTTCTTTCACAGTGTCAAGGCGGCTGGTGGTCTCTTCTTCCCCTCCTCCACACGCGGCCAGCGCAAGCAGCGCTACGACCAAGCCGGACAGAATAGCTAAACTCCAAAGCCTCATCGTGTTTCCTCCCATCAGTTGGTTGTACCGTGCAACTTTACATACATATATAGCCAGAAGTCAATTTCTCTTGGGATGAATTTTTAGCGGCCCCGCGGGCTCCACCCTCCGGGCCGACATCAAAAGATGTTTCAGAATCGGATTTCCAGCATTGGATTCGCGGAGCGGACCGCTCCCTAATCGAATGCTCAACCCATGCCGTTGAAGCCTACTATCACCTCGTCGCCATCGATGATGACAGGGGTAATTCTCTCTCCGGCCAATCGCTCCACCTCTTCCGCCGCCCCAGGAACGGTC
The DNA here is from genome assembly GCA_034422875.1 of Dehalococcoidia bacterium. GTDB lineage: Bacteria > Chloroflexota > Dehalococcoidia > Lucifugimonadales > JAGWBF01 > DAOUJI01. Next base: position 41,643 of record DAOUJI010000098.1, read on the forward strand.
GCCACGTCGATTTCCTGAAACTCTATTCCCCTCTTGATGAAGTCGGCCCTGGCTTCGTCAGAATAGCCGCAGTCGGGGTGGGTGTAGATTACGATGGTCCCTATCTTTTCCTGAGCCAACCGGCTCCTCCTTCAGGTTTTTGGGCAACCTCTTCCCGAACGGGCTTCATTATACGACATATAACGACATAAAGCGCGGACGGCCCGTTCAGCTTTACCGTTCCGATATTGGAACGGCTATAGATTCAACCGTCGGAGACGCAGTGAGTTGGTAAGCACCGTTACAGAACTAAAGGCCATCGCCAGGGCTGCCAGCACTGGGTTCAGGAAACCCTGCTCCCCGAAGAAGAACCCCAATCCGCCGGGCACACCCCCCAGATTATTGAATACAGGATAGAGAACTCCAGCAGCAACGGGAATAAGGGCGACGTTGTAGAAGAACGCCCAGAACAGGTTCTGCTTAATTGTACGCATGGTCTTACGGCTTAAGGTGAACGCCGCAAGCGCCCCATGGAGGTCGCCTCTGACGAGAGTGACGTCGGCCGATTCCATGGCAACGTCGGTGCCCGTTCCCATGGCTATGCCTACGTCGGCCTGGGCTAAGGCCGGGGCGTCGTTTATGCCGTCCCCCACCATGGCGACGACACGGCCGCCAGCCTGGAAGTCTTTGACAACCTGGACCTTGTTCTCTGGAAGGACTTCAGAAACGGCCCCGTCCAAGCCCAGGCGACTAGCTACGGCATCAGCGGCGGCGGCAGTGTCCCCTGTGACCATATACACTTCCATGCCCTGCTTGCGAAGACCTGACACTATCTCCACTGCCTCAGGTTTGAGTGAATCTGCGACGCCGATAACCCCAAGAACATGACCGGCCGAACCCACAAAAACTGGCGTCTTCCCCTGCCGGGCAAGCACACCTGCGGCAGCGTCCAGGCCGCCAAGGTCAAGCTCCATGGATTGCATGTAGGATTCGCTGCCCAGATGCACTGCGGCGCCGTTTACTCTGCTCACGACCCCCTCACCGGGAACAGCGTCGAAGGCCTCTCCAGCAATGACCGATATGCCACGGTCTTTCGCCTCCGTTACGATAGCAGCCGCAAGAGGATGCTCCGACCCCAGTTCCGCGGACGCCGCCAGCCTGAATAGCTCCTCCTCTGTGGTCCCCGACCTGACAGTCACATCAGCCACCGACGGGCGTCCAACGGTCAGAGTTCCGGTCTTGTCCAACAGAACCACGTCTACCCGATGGGCCTTTTCCAGCGCCTCGGCGTTCCGCACCAAGACCCCTGCCTCTGAACCTTTGCCGGAACCCACCATTATGGCTGTAGGGGTAGCCAGACCCAGGGCGCAGGGACAGGCGATGATCATAATCGCCACCATAACCAGTACTGCGTGAGTCAACGCCGGGTCCGGCCCGACGATTAGCCAGACGAGAAACGACGCGAGGCTAACCGCCAACACCGAGGGTACGAAAATGGCCGCCACCCGGTCTGCAAGTCTCTGAATTGGCGCTCGGGAACCCTGGGCTTCTTCAACCATGCGGATGATTTGGGCCAGCATGGTGTCCCTGCCCACTTTCCCGGCTGTGAACGTGAAGAAGCCAACGTTGTTTATGGTTCCTTCGTAGACCCGACTTCCTACCGTCTTCTCAACGGGCATGCTCTCGCCGGTAAGCATCGATTCGTTCACGCTGGAGTATCCCTGGACCACCTCTCCGTCGACGGGAAGCCTTTCTCCTGGTCGTATTGCCACCACGTCTCCAGGCTGTATCCTCTCCGGCGGCATCTCGATTTCTTCTCCGTCCCGCAACACTCGGGCCGTTCTGGGACGCAACGACATTAGACGGCTGATGGCCTCAGAGGTGCGCGCCTTGGCGCGTGTCTCAAGCAATCGACCCAAAAGGACCAAGGCGATGATTATCGCCGCTGTGTCGAAATAGAGCTGCCTCTCAAATCCGGCGTCGGAAACAACATCGGGGGAGAAAGCATACAGGAGCACGGATGCGACGCTGAAGAAATATGCCGTACTTGTGCCAATGGAAATCAGAGTGTGCATGTTGGCGGCGCCGCGCCTCAGGGCATGCAGCCCCGATGAGTGGAAGAGCCAACCGGCCCAGAAGAGGACGGGCGTGGCAGCAGCCCACAGCAAGTAGGGATAGAAACCCATGTCCATGAGTGGGCTGACCCAAGGGAACCCGTGGAAACTGCCCAGGAAAAGAAGGATAGCTAAGGGGCCTGCCAACACTAACCGGCGACGCAGGTCCTCGGTCTCTTCGGTTCGGGCTAGACGCGTAAGTGACACGTCTTCAGCCGATACGTCGTCGACGCGCGCCGCCTCATCTCCGTCCAGGCCCCATCCCACTCCGCCTAACGCTGTGCGAAAGTCATCCAACGTCACGACGCCGGCGACAGACTGGACCGTGGCCGTCACAGAAACCTGGCCCTCGCCGGAGACGCCCCCGTCCGACGAGAGGTCAGCCGACACAACTCCCGGAATTGTCGACAGGGCTCCTTGGACCGTGGACTCCCATCCGGCGTAGGGGGTCCCGGCAATCTCAAGTGTGCGGGTGTCAACCGGCGCCGAGTACCCGGCCATTTTCACTGCCCGCACAATGGCCGCAATGTCTATCGCGTTGTCGGCGGTCTCAACTGTGGCCTTCTCCGTAGCGAGGTTGACCGAGGCGTAGCTAATCCCCTCGACCCGCTTCAGCGCATTCTCCACGGTGGAGACGCACCCCGCGCAGGTCATCCCGTCTATGGGCAAAGTGATGCGATTCGAAGACGTCAATGCGATCGTTCCCCAACAGCCCAATGTACCTGCAACGGTGATGGGAGTCAATTACATGTGGACGACGATCAGCGCGCGCGTCGGATTGTTGGGACTATCCTTCGTTGAGGGAGGCCCAGAGAACCGGAGCCGAGGTGTCCGAGGGCTCCGTCTGTGTCGACGGTCGGTGCGTGACCAATATATGCTCGAAGTCGTCCATGGGTTTTTCCGGCACAATAGTCAGAATGCCCCAGCCCGTTTCGTCCACGCTGAGCGCCCCCATCATATGCCGGCTGTCGTCCGAACCGAGCCAAACGTCATAGTGGTCGCCGTGGGCCAGAGGAGTCAAGCCGAAGGCCATAAGTATTCCGACGCCGTCCTGGTGGGACAGAAGCAACAACGCCTTTGCCGACGGAGACTCCTGCGCCGTGTTCAGGGGAACGACCTGGCTGTAAGGGTCCGCCATGGCGTAACTGATGGAGCGTTGCTCCTCGGTCATCTCCACCAATTTATTGTCCATGTCGCCCATTTCTTGTATTCGTGCGGTAAGTTGGCTGTTCTCCTGTTCCAGGCCTCCAATCTGGTTGGACATTCCGATGGCAACGCCGATGAAAGCGGCCAAGGCCACGATCATAACCGAGGCAGCGGCGCCCAGGGCAATGTAGCCGAATGAGAATCTCCCGGCGAACCAGCTCGTCGGCTCCGGCTCACGCCTGGGAGGAGACGGGATGCGGGCGAACAACCGGCTCTTCAGGCGGTCGGGAGGAGCCGACGGCCCGGCAGCCTCGGCCAACAACGTCACGGATTCGATTTCCAGACGAAATGCCCTCGTACACAACGGGCATGAGTCCAGGTGCTCCTCCACTCCGGCGGCTTCCACAGCGTCCAGAGCGTTGAGGGCATAACCCGGGAGCAGTTCTTGTACGTAGTTGCAGTCCATCTCAAGTATGTCCTATGCGGACCCATCCGATTCCTGTGTCATTGCTGCCCTTAGTTTCTGAATCCCCAGCCTTGACCTGGTCTTCACCGTTCCCAGCGGTTCCCCCAACCTTGTTGCTATTTCCGACTGGGAATAGCCCTCGAAATAGGCCATCACCAGAACCCGGCGCTGCTCCTCGGGAAGCTGTCCCAAGGCTGCCAGAATCTCGTCCCTGGCAATGTTGCGGTGCGCCGCTTCCTCCGTGTTGTCTCCGGAGGCGGGGTTAAGGTCCAGAAGTTCGTGGGGAGCCGAGCTGGAAGTTTGAAGCCTCCTCTTCCGGGACTTGATTATGTCGACTATCCGGTGATGGGCGACGCTCATGAACCACGACTTGGGCGCCCCCCTGTCGGGGTTGTAGCTGGCCGCCTTCAGCCAGAGATTCAAAAATATGTCCTGAGTCGCCTCCTCAGCTAACGACTGGTCCCTGAGCATATACCTGGCCAGTGAAAAGACCGGCTGTGAGTAGCGGTCGTAGAAGGCCTCCAGGGCGTCCTTCTCGCCGTTGGCGATCAGGGTTATGAGCTGCTCGTCCCTGAGGTCGTCGTACCTAAGCACTGGCGCCTCTCGATACCGGAGACGCGAAGCCAATGCGTTGATTATTACGCACAAACTGCCGTTCTGGATTCGCCGGATGTCCGAAAGACAAGACTCTACCCGTTCCTATGGATATGTTTCAGTATATCCCCGCCCTAACAGGCTGTATAGCGGAGCAACGTGAGCACGCCCGACAGCAAAACCGCAACATAGACCATAGACTCTACGGCTCCGGTCAGGGACTTACGATGATGAGGTCCTTCATGCCGTCGAAGGTGGCTGGGCCGATGCCCTTCACGTCCATAGCCTGTTGAATGTCGGAGAAGGGACCGTTGAGCTCACGGTGGTCGACAATCGCGCGGGCTTTGACGTCTCCGATTCCCGGAAGCTCTTTCAGATCATCAACGGACGCCGTGTTCAGGTCGATGAGCCCGCCTTGGGTTTGTTGGCCTCCGTCGGATTCCTCTGAGCCGGACTCCCCCAAAGCTGGCTTGCACCCGTCTTCGTCGCTGGGAAAGTGGTACCGGCCCTCGTCTTCCACCCTTAAAGCCAAATTTGCGCAGTCCAGGTCAGCGTCCCCAGATGGACCTCCGGCGGCTTCCAAAGCGTCTTGCACCCTGTCGCCGGGGTTCAAGGAATACACTCCAGGGGACGCAACCGAGCCGCTTACATAGACCTTCAACTCGGGTGTAGGCGTCAAGGTCGGCAGCACGATTTCCACACCGCTGTCTGAAGACCTGTTCTGGACGACAACCATGGCGATGCCGCCCGACAGGGCTGCGACAGCCACTACGGCGAGGAAACCGACCAGGACTGCGTTCAAGGATAGTTTCGGCATCTGTCCCCGTTGCCTAAAATCGCTGGGGCTGATTATAATGACCCAGCCACTCAATACAATACAGTCTCCAGTCCGGCCCCACTGAGCGACGGCGGAGCCGCAAACAACGGGAGGTGACCCGGTGAGCCCCAATCCTACGGCCTTTCTACGAGGAGAATATGTGCCCCTTGCAGAGGCCAAAGTAGGCATCATGACCCACGCCCTCCACTACGGCACAGCCGTGTTTGAGGGGATACGGGGCAACTGGAACGCCGAGGCGGAGAGAATATACATCTTCAGGCTCAGGGAGCATTACGAGCGTCTGCTCCGGGGCTGCAAGATGATCATGCTGGACATCCCCTACTCCCTTGACGACCTGTGCAACATCACGGTGGAGCTTGTGGAACGCTGCGGCCACGCTGAGGACTTGTACATACGGCCTCTGGCCTATAAGGCTGAGGAGCGGGTGGCCAACCTTAAGCTCCAGGACCTCTCCAGCGACTTCTGCCTCGTGGCGGTGCCTTTTGGCAGCTACCTGGGCACCGACATACTGCGTTGCTGCACCTCCTCATGGAGGCGGGTTGACGACCCCATGATCCCGGCCCGCTTCAAGATTTCCGGAATATACGTAAACAGCATCCTGGCCAAGACGGAAGCAACCCTGGCCGGTTTCGACGAGGCGATCCTTTTGAACCAGGACGGGCACGTGTGCGAAGGCTCCGGGGAAAACATCTTCGTGGTCATGGACGGAAAGCTGTACACGCCTCCCATCGAGGAGAATGTGCTCCCCGGCATCACACGGGACACCATAATCCAGCTGGCCCAATCGGAGCTTGGCCTCAACGTTGTCGAGGCCAAGATAGACCGCAGCCAGCTGTATATCGCCGACGAGGTCTTTCTCACTGGCACAGCAGCCCATCTAACTCCTGTCATCGAGATAGACAACCGGAAAATCGCCGACGGCGAACCCGGCGCCATCTCCCGGAGGCTGCAGGAGCTTTACTTCGACGTAGTCGTGGGGAAGAATCCCAAGTACATCCAGTGGTGTACGCCCGCCAACCCCAAAGCCGTCAAGGTCTAGAAAAGCCCGTGTCCCACTGAGGACGCCACACTGAGGCGACGATAAGTTGGACTGGCTGAACTCTCACTGGGTCATATCCGTAGCGCTGGCCTACTTGCTGGGTTCTGTCCCCTTCGCGTACTTGGCCGGAAGGGTGATCAAGGGCCAGGACATCCGCCAAGAAGGAGACCGAAACCCCGGAGCCAACAACGCCTACCGCATCATCGGACCAAGGGTGGGCGTGATCGTAGGGGCATTGGACGTAGCCAAAGGAGCAGTGGCCATCGTGGTAGCCAACGCGATAGCCGGTACGACCGAAGCAGCGATGGGCGCGGGACTGTCCGTCGTGGTTGGCCACAACTGGCCGATATTCCTCAAATTCAAGGGCGGCAGGGGAGCCGCCAGCGCTGTGGGGGTCTTCCTGGCCTTGGTCCCATACGTTGCCATGCCCCTGGGTGTCGTCGGATTCATCGTACTTAAGACGCTAAAAAGCACGACGGCGGCAGTGGCTATCATCATGATCCCAATGGCCTTGTTGGTATGGCTTGTGCTGGATGAGCCGACGTTGGCAGTCTACTCGGTAGCGCTTCCCGTGCTTATCGGCTTGCGCCATTATCAGACCACCAGAAATCAACCTGAACCTGCCCCGGAGAACATGCCGGAAAACATGATTGACGGGGAACCAGTTCAGTCTAATTGACCCCAGCGATGACGGGTCCCTTCGCCCTGGACTTCTTTATTCTGGCGTTCCTTATTTCTCTGGGAACTCTCCAGATGGCTGCGGCCTACCGCTCCTTGCGTGGGCTGCTTTTCGTCAGGAACAGGACAGCGGCATTCACATTGGGGCTGGCCCTGACGTTGGCCGGATTCCTCTGGTTCTATCTATCGGAGCCTCGGAACATATCCGACACCGAGGGCGGCATTGACGGCAACCAGTCGTCGGCTCTCTTCGCCGGTGGGGCGGGTGTCGCTGTCCTTACCACCCTGCTGCTGTCGTCTCTGTTGAACTGGTCGTTGGGTAAGAACGAGCAGACACGAGATGGCGCCTCATATCGTCCAGGCCTGGAGGCCCTTGAGCAGACCAACTATATTCGAGCCTTCAAAGCTGCAGTCAGGAGCCTATGGGGCCGCTGATAGAAGCCGACGAGGCAGTCGTCCTTTGGCTCAACGGGCTGGCGAACGACGTCCCGCCCCTTGGGAACGCTGTAGAGCTTCTTGTGGGAGACCACTTCATTCCTATTCTCATATCCCTGCTCATGCTGGCGTCCTGGTTCATCGAACGTGACCCGGCAAGGCGTGAGAGGACGCAGAAAGCGGTTTTGGCTGCGATGGCTGCCATGGGCTGGGCCAGCTTTGTGGTGCTCATGCTGAACATTCCCTTCTTCCGGGACAGGCCTTTCGTAGATCACGAGCTCACCCTGCTCTTCTACCAGCCCACCGACTCCTCTTTTCCGGCCCACCCGGCGGCGGTGGGGTTCTCCATGGCCACCGCCGTGTGGCAAGGGCACCGGAAAGCGGGCGCCGTCATGTATGTGCTGGCCGCAGTCTGGGGACTGTCACGGGTGACATCCGGGGTGTTCTATCCCACGGACGTAATCGTCGGCGGGATGATTGGAGTCGTCATGGGCTATCTTACGTGGCGGTGGTTTTTGTGGATGGAACCTCTGCCAAGTCTCGTAATCAGGGCGGCTCGCCGGTTCCACCTGGCGTGATCCCAGGGCTAGGCAACTTGCTCAGACGCATCTTGTGCTCTAACATAGATTAATTCACATTCACACGGGAGCCTCGGTCAATGACCCTAAAACAGGTGGAACTCAGGTACAGTCCAAAGGAAATCGACCAGAAGTGGCAGAGCCGCTGGGAGCGGGACGGCCTGCACAAAGTCAACGACGACGACCCCAGGCCCAAGTGGTACGAGTTGACCATGTACCCATACCCCTCGGGCGACCTGCACATCGGCCACTGGTACGTGATGGCGCCGTCGGACTGTCATGCCCGGTTCCGGCGAATGCAGGGATACAACGTCCTCCATCCCATAGGTTTCGACGCTTTCGGCCTGCCTGCTGAGAACGCCGCCATCCAGAGAGGCATCCACCCCTTCACCTGGACCATGTCGAACATCGAGAAGATGCGCACACAGCTCCGTTCCCTGGGGGCTGTCTACGACTGGGACCGGGAAATCGTCTGCTGCCTCCCCGAATATTACAAGTGGAACCAGTGGTTCTTCATCAAGCTGTACGAGAATGGCCTCGCATACAGGGGCACGGCTCCTGTTGTCTGGTGCCCATCATGCCAGACTGTCCTGGCCAACGAGCAGGTGGTCAACGGACGGTGCGAGAGGTGCGAGGCACCCATCACACGCCGCGACCTCGAACAATGGTTCTTCAAAATCACCGACTACGCCGATGAGTTGCTTGATTTCAGCGGTCTGGAGGACTGGCCGGAGAAGATTCTCACCATGCAGCGCAACTGGGTGGGAAGAAGCGAGGGTGTGGACATAAGCTTCGACATCTCGCACGTGGGAGCGGACCAGGAGGAGATTCGCACCTTCACCACGCGCATCGACACAATCTATGGGGTCACCTTCCTAGTCCTCGCCCCGGAACACCCGCTGGTGCCCCAGCTGACGACGGGCGACAAGCGGGTCGAGGTGGAAGCCTACGTCGACGAGACGCGCCGGCAGACGGAAATCGCCCGGCTGTCCGCCGACAAGGAGAAGACCGGCGTATTCCTTGGCTCCTACGCGATAAACCGGCTCAACGGCGAAAGAGTTCCCCTCTTCACCGCCGACTACGCCCTGATGAGCTACGGTTCCGGCGCCGTCATGGGGGTGCCTGCCCACGACCAACGAGACTATGAGTTCGCACTAAAATACGAGCTGCCTATCCGGGTGGTGGTGGCTCCCCCTGACTGGGACGGCCAGGAACTGCCCGAGGCATTCGTGGATGAAGGGGTCATGACAGCCTCCGGCCAATTTGACGGCATGCCCAGCGCCCAGGGCAAGGAGGCCATAGGGGACTACGTGGAAGCCCAGGGTTGGGGTACGCGCGGGGTCTCATACCGCATCAGGGACTGGCTCATCTCCCGCCAGCGGTATTGGGGCACTCCCATTCCCGTGGTCTACTGCCAGAAGTGTGGAACGGTGACCGTCCCCGAGGAGGACCTGCCCGTCCTGCTGCCGGAAGACGCCGAATTCAAGCCCACAGGCGAATCTCCTCTGGCTTCCAATTCCTCCTTCGTCAACACCGAGTGTCCACGATGCGGCGGGCCGGCCCGGCGGGAGACCGACACCATGGACACCTTCGTGGACTCCTCCTGGTACATGCAACGTTTTACCGCCGCCAAATACGACGAGGGCGCTTTCGACGTCGACGTGCTTCAACAGTGGATGCCCACCAAACAGTATACGGGCGGAGCCGAGCACGCCGTCATGCACCTGCTCTACTCCCGCTTCTTCACGAAAGCCTTACGGGACATGGGAATCATCGACTTCGACGAGCCTTTTCTCAGGCTCTTCAACCAGGGAGTCATCCTTGGCGAGGACCGGGAGAAGATGAGCAAGAGCCGGGGCAACGTGGTCAACCCCGACGACTATGTAGACAATCTGGGAGCCGACTCCGTGCGCTGCTTCCTCATGTTTCTGGGGCCTTGGGACCAGGGAGGTCCCTGGAGCACTTCGGGAATCAACGGCGTCGCCCGGTGGCTCAACCGGGTGTGGGAGCTTTGTCGCAATGACTCGTCCGACCTGGACAGGTCTCCGACAGATCCCGAAGCCGTCAAGAACACCGTACGGATGCTCCACCAGACCATCAAGAAGTGCCACAATGACCTGGACAAGTTCAAGTTCAACACGTCCATAGCGTTCCTGATGGAGCTTTCCAACGAGATGTCCCGCCGTTGGAACGCCGCCGACCTGGACTCGGACACCTGGCGCGACTGTGTGGAGAAGTTCCTGCTCATGCTGGCGCCCTTTGCCCCACACCTGGCCGAGGAGCTATGGGAGCAGACGGGCCACGAGTACAGCGTCCACGACCGGCTCTTCCCTCAGTGGGACGACGAGTTGGCCGCTGAGGAGGAAATCACGCTGGTGGTCCAGGTTAACGGCAAGCTGCGGGACCGTCTGCAAGTCCCCGTGGACATCACCGAGGACGACGCCAAGGAGAAGGCCATGGCCGCCCTCCGTATACGGAACCACCTGGCCGAGGGCCAGGAACCCCGCCGCGTCGTCTACGTCCCCGGCCGCCTCGTCAACGTAGTCCTGGGCTAGGGCCTGCCGCCCATCACAGCTCGGCCTGAGTCTGTTAACGGCCCCCATCCTCCTCCCGCCCCACCCCGTTGTATGGTAGGATTAGGCACGGAATACGTCCCCCAAGGAGATGTCCCATGAAAGGCAACACGGCCATCGCCAACATCCTTAAGCTGGAAAACACCGAGTACCTGTTCTGCTATCCCGCTAACCTCCTCATCGAGGAAGCGGCCAAAGCCGACATCGAACCCATCATGTCCCGCACGGAGCGCACCACCGTCAACATGGCCGACGGCTACAGCCGCATCAGCAATGGCCGCAAGCTTGGAGTGGTCGTCACCCAATCGGGGCCGGGGGCGGAGAACGCCGTGGGAGGCATCGCCCACGCCCACGCCGAGTCTGTGCCAATCCTGGTGCTGCCGGGAGGAACGCCCAGGGGCTCTGCGGGCCAGCCTCCCGACTTCAGCGCCGTGGACAACTACCGGGGCGTCACCAAGTGGACGGCCCAAATCAACCAGACCGAACGCATCCCCGAGCTCATGCGCCGGGCCTACACGCAGCTTAAGTCCGGCCGGGGAGGACCTGTGGCCCTTGAGGTGCCCCAGGACGTGGGAGGGGACGAACTGGACGAGGCCGCCTTCGACTACAGGCCCGTCAAGGCCCTGAGAAGCATGGGAGACCCGGAGGATGTGGCAGCAGCGGCCCGCGCCATCCTGTCAGCCAGCAGACCCGTAATATACGCCGGGCAGGGAGTCCTCTGGGCCGAGGCGTCGGACGAGCTGAAGGAGTTCGCCGAGCTAGTCAACGCCCCGGTCATGACCACCAACCCCGGCAAGAGCGCCTTCCCCGAAAACCACCCCCTCGCTCTGGGCACCGCGGCCCGCACCATGACCAGGATGGCCAGGACCTTCATGGAGAAGTCGGACCTCATCTTTGGGATCGGCGCGGGTTTCGCCTCCAATCTGGCCAACGCATCGGTCCCCGCCGGGAAAACCCTGGTGCAGTGCACCGTCGACGTGACCGACCTGAACAAGCGGCTGCCCCTGGACCACGCCGTCGTAGGAGACGCCAAGCTGGTGCTGCAACAGCTCATCGAAGAGGTGAAGAAGCAGGCGGGGCCGGACGGCAAGAAGGGCGACGACTCGGTTGCCCAGGAGATAAAGCAGGTCAAGGACGAGTGGCTGGAGGAGTGGATGCCCCGGCTAACGTCCAACGAGGCGCCCATCAACCCCTACCGGGTCATCTGGGACTTCATGCACACCGTGGACCGCACCAAGACCATCCTGACTCACGACTCCGGTCACCCCAGGGACCAGACCATCCCCTTCTACGAGGCCATAGTCCCCAGGGGCTACATCGGCTGGGGCAACTCCAGCCAGTTGGGATACTCTATCGGAGTCGCCATGGGGGTGAAGCTAGGGGCCAAGGATAAGACGGTCGCCACCATCATGGGGGACGCCGCCATAGGCATGGCGGGAATGGACATCGAGACTGCCGCCCGGCACAAGATTCCCATACTCATCATGGTGCTGAACAACCACGTCCTGTCGGGCTACTCGGCCAACTACCCAGTAGCAGCCGAGAAGTACGCATTCACCAACCTCTACGGCCAGTACGCCGACCTGGCCAAGGCCCTGGGCTCCTACAGCGAGCGAGTAGAGGACCCAGCCGAGATCGTGCCCTCCATCAAGAGGGCACAGGCGGCTATGGACGCGGGCCAACCCGCGCTGCTGGAGTTCATGACCAAGGAGGAGAACACCCTCTCCCACCACACGCGGTAGGGGCGTATTTATCCGTTATGCCGTCCCAACCAGGGAACATGGAGACAGTCCGTGAGGAGGTGGTCAACACTCTTCTTGCTCAGTCGCTCCGTGAGCATGGGCTGTCGGCAAGGGGAGAACGTCGTAGTCGGCAACACATTCCCGACTTACGGGTCGAGTTGAGAACCAAAGACCTTGTACTGTTGGAGTGCAAGTGGGAAGGGTCAACAGGGCCTCTACAAGACCAACTACAAGAACGCTTGACACATTTCCCAACCGCTCTAGCCGTATGTGGCGTACTCTATCCAGACCGGTTACGACACTTCGAGAACACCAAAGAAGCGCTTGACGCCGCGACAGACCTACAGTGGTGGTTGTACGGCTCCCGCGGTGTAGCTTCATCGGACATCCGCATACGAACAGGGTCGGTGGCCGAGCTTGCCAACCATCTACGCACCCTTCCTCTGGCACTGGAGGGCATCGACCGAGTCGCGGCGGCGGCTGGCGTCATAGGATACGCCATCGAACAGGCGGCTCAAGCAATTGGGGATCACGCCAGAATCTCCCGCCGCATCGCCGACATTATTGCCGACACAGACCAGGAGAAAAATCGCCAAGCCGCACTTCGCATAGGGTGTTTGGTCCTTTTCAACGCCATCGCATTTCAAGACCGTCTAGCTGCCGCAAACCACGATGTCCCGACTGTCAACGAATCCCAACGAGAAGGAATCTCGGGACTAAAAGACGCTTGGCGAGATATTTGTAACAACATAGACTACGTGCCTGTCTTCGAGCTAGCAGCAGACATTCTGGACGTGCTTAGTGATGGGCCGTCCGAGTTGCATACATCAGTCACCGCTCCTCTTGTCAAAGCTATGGAAGACACCCACAGGCTGGAGGGACACGATCTGTCGGGACGGCTATTCCACACCCTGCTAACCGACGCTAAATTCACTGGAGCCTACTACACGTCCGTCCCTGCAGCTACCCTCCTGTCCAGACTGGTGTTCCACAACTGGCCTCCGAACATTGATTGGAAGGACCACGAGTTCCCTGCGTCACTTAACGTCGCAGACCTGGCATGCGGCACCGGTACGTTGCTAATGGCCGTGGCTTCCGAAGTCGAACGACTGCACACCCATGCGGGAGGTCGACGCGCCGCGGATCTGCATAAAGCTATGGTAGAACAAGCGCTTCATGGTTATGACGTACAGCTTTCGGCTGTTCATTTCGCAGCCACCAGCTTGGCCATGCTCAACCCCAACATACAGTTCGACCGAATGAATCTCTACGTGATGCCCATAGGAGCTGACAGTGCCAAAGTGTCACTCGGGTCGCTTGATTTCCTTGGGGTTGACGAGGCAGCAGTCCAATTCGCATTATCTGCAGAAGGGATGGGAAGCAACGCACTAAGCGCGACCAGCGCCGAACAGGTGTCAGGTAGCGGTCCGAAAGGAGCCGAAGAAGGCGTAACAGCCAAGTTGCCGGACTTGGATCTGGCAATTATGAACCCTCCTTTCACACGCTCGGTAGGCGGCAACCTACTATTCGGCAGCCTGCCTCAGACAGACCGTCGGAAACTTCAGGACGAGCTATCTCGTCGATTGAAGTCACGGCAAGCATCCGCAACCGCAGGCCTTGGCGCGGCCTTTGTTGCTGCAGCTTCGCCTAAATTGCGGCCGGGCGAAGGACGATTGGCCCTAGTGCTGCCTGCCACCGTTTGCACCGGGCCATCATGGGAGCAGACTCGCTCTCTTATTGAAAAGGACTTTGTCCTAGACATGGTAATCACGTCCCACGACCCTCTGCGATGGAACTTCTCAGACAGCACTGACTTGTCCGAAGCCCTGTTAGTAGCAACTCGGCGGCCCGAGATCAACGACACCGTCGACCACCGGACTGTCTTTGTAAATCTCTGGCAAAACCCGGACGGAGTGTTGGACGCTCACAGAGTTGCCCAAGCGGTCACGTCGACCACTCCGGCTAGACTGGAAGAGGCGGGCACTGCACTACTGGAAGTTGACGGACATCACATCGGAGAATTGTTTGCCATCCTGGAATCCAAAGTCGCCGGAACGAAGTGGGCCGGGGTGCAATTCGCTCGCGGTGACATGGTGCGCTCTGCCCTTAAGCTACTGGATGGCAGCGAAGTCTGGATCCCGGGCGAGACAGAGTCGGCCATCATTCCTTTGTGTCGCCTGGATGAACTTGGAGAAGTAGGACCCGATAGACGTGATGTCTGGGATGGATTTGAACGAACAGACGCTGTCACAGCTTATCCGATGGTCGAGAACCACGACACGAACGCAAGAAAGCACTTGACGACCAATCCCGACAAATACCTGTCCCCACTCTCTCAAGCTCGTCCGGGCCGTCAACTGAAGCGGATCGAACAACTATGGCCAAAGGCAGGGAGACTCTTCATCGCTGAACGGCTGCGCCTTGATACCACTAGAATTATCGCCATGTGGTCGGAATCCAGAGCTCTGTCCAACGTATGGTGGCCGATCCGAGTCGAAGACAACTCGGTAGAGAAAGCACTTACCGTTTGGTTGAATTCAAGCTTGGGCTTGCTCACGATTCTGGCACGAAGGACCAGCACTGAGGGCGGATGGGTGGCTATGAAGAAAGCTGACTTGGAAGAAATGCCAGTCCTCGACGTGCGCCTCCTTGCGGAGTCGCAGCTTCAGAGTCTAACTGACTTGTTCGACTCACTGGCTGAAGAGGAATTCGAACGGCTGCCTGGAATGGACCATTGCCCGGTGCGACGAGCACTGGACGACGGAATCTCCCAAATTCTCGACCTGCCTGACCTCGCCAACCTTCGCAGTCTTCTGGCATCCGAACCAGTAGTGTCCAACAGAAGATTATAGTGCTCCGTCGCGTTATTACGGGGCATAAGTTGGTATGATTACGTAGAAATTATACGACGTAGCTAATATCTAGAAACTTCGATGTCGGATGGAATGACAGAAGAGCGGGTCAGTCACCTCGAAGGGGCGTCCGGGCAGTGGGCTACCAAGGCGGACCTCGCTGGATTAGAAACCAGACTGACCAAAGATATCGGCGACTTGAGGGCGGAACTGAAGGGCGACATCAGCAGCGTCATCAAGTGGATGGCCATGCTGCAACTCGCCGGGTTGGCAGCCATCGCCGCCATCATGGGGTTCCTGGCCTAGAGACACCCCTTTTCTAACTATCCATTAGTCCCAGGCGGACTGGTCCTGGCCCGAATACTGGCGCATGGTCATGCCGCCGTCGATTACGAGCATGTGCCCTGTGATGTAGTCGGCCTCGTCGGATGACAGAAAGACCACTCCGTTGGCCTGGTCCAGCGGCTCGGCCACCCGGCCCAGAGGCACCGTTTTCTTGGTGTGCTCGTCTATCCTGGGGCTTTGGAGCCTGGGGTCGATGTTGGTGCGGGTCCCGCCCGGAGCAATGCAGTTGACGTTGATGCCGTACTTGGCCAGGTCGGCCGCCGCCGCACGGGTCAGCATGTACACTCCGCCTTTGGACGCAGCGTAAGCAGTCTGGTTTTCAGAGATCACCATGGAGTTGACCGAGGCGGTGTTGACGATTTTCCCCTTGCGTCCCTGGTGTACCATTTGCTTTGCCGCAGCCTGTATGCCCAGGAAAACGCCCTTCAGGTTCACCGCTATCATGCGGTCCCATTCGTCCTCGGTCTGCTCCAGCACTGAGGCCCAACTAGCGACACCCGCGTTGTTGACCATGATGTCCAGACTGCCGTATGTCTCCACGGCGGCGGCCACCAGGCCTTCAACATCGGCCTTCTTGGAGACGTCCGCCGTCACGCCAATGGCCTGGCCACCTACGTCGTTTATCTCGTTGACGGTAGCCTGGAGGCCCTCCTCAGACCAGTCCGCCAGGACCAGCCGGGCGCCCTCCTGATTGAAGCGGCGGGACACTCCCCGGCCTATGCCGCTGCCGGCTCCTGTGACAATAGCTGTCTTGCCCTCAAGTCGCATCCGCTTAACTCCGTAGCTTTGTACCCAGATTACTTGCCCTCTTTTGACTCCCACACCGCATCCAGAATGGTCCCTGGAGCCATCGGGAGCTTGTGCATCCTGACTCCCGTTGCGTGGTAAACGGCGTTGGCTATGGCTCCCGGAGGAGGCACTATGGGCACCTCACCGACGCCTCGTGCACCATATGGGTGACCGGGGTTGTGGCACTCGATCATCACCGTCTCAATCATCGGCAGGTCGAGAGCGGTGGGCATCCGGTAGTCCAGGAAGGACGAGTTGGCCATCTGGCCCTGGTCGTTGAAGTAATACTCCTCGGTGAGCGCCCATCCTATGCCCTGGGAAGCGCCGCCTTGCATCTGCCCTTCCACATAGCTGGGGTGGATGGCCTTGCCCACATCCTGGAAGGTGGTATAGCGCAGAACGTCCACCTTGCCGGTGTCTGGGTCCACTTCCACATCCACCATGTGGAGGGCGAAGGAGGGACCTTGTCCGGCGGGACTCAAGCTGGCCCGGCCTACAACGGGTCCTCCCGTGGCATTCAACCTTGCCGCCATCTCCTTGAAGGTCATCTTCAGTTCGGGGTCCGACTTGTGAGCGACTAAGCCATCGCTGTAAGTCACGTCATCGGACGAAACGTCCCATATACGAGCGGCCCGTTCTAGCATCTGCCGCTTGATGTCGTTGGCCGCTTCGTAGGAGGCCCAGCCGGTCATAAAGGCAACCGAGCTCCCTCCGGTGATTTTGGTGTATCCGATGGAGTCCGTGTCCCCGACAGTGGGCTTGACATCCTCAGCCGAGATGCCCAGTTCCTCCGCCACGTGCATGGCCGCCACAGCCCGGGTGCCGCCAATGTCCACGGAGCCTTCAACCAGGCTCACGGTGCCGTCGGAGTTGACGCTGGCCACAGCGCTGGCAGGCCCCGTTGTGTTGCCCCAGAAACCCACGGCCACTCCCCGGCCCTGGTTGGGTCTGGTGAGGGGAGTCTTGTAGTGGTCGTGCTCCTTGGCCGTCTGGAGGATTTCAGGGTAGCCAGTCATGGGAAGCTGTGGACCCGTGATACGTCGGGTGCCTTCCTTGGCTCCGTTGAGAACGCGGAACTCTATCGGGTCCATGCCGATTTTCTCGCATATCTGGTCCATCACCTGCTCGACAGCAAAGCCCGCGCCGCCCACGCCAGGCGCCCTATACGCCAGCACCTTGGGCATGTTGGTGATAACGTCCAGTCCTTCGGCCCGGGCGTTCTCCAGGTCGTAGGGCGTGAATACGTTCTGGGTTCCGCCCATGACCGGAGAGCCGGGGTATGCGCCCGCCTGGTATGCCAGGTATGCGTTGGCCGCAGTAATCTTGCCTTCGTTGGTGGCGCCTATTTTCACCTTCATGTATGAGCCTGACGTGGGGCCGGATGTTTCGAATACTTCCGTCCGTGAGAGGCTGGCCTTAACCGGGCGGCCCGTCTTCCTGGAAAGGATGGCCACCACCGGCTCCAGTATGACGTGGAGCTTAGCCCCGAATCCGCCGCCGATCTCCATAGGGGTCACTTTCACCTTGGACCGCGGCAGATTCAGGAGTCCCGCCAACTGGTCCCGGATGTTGAAGTGCCCCTGGCTACTGCCCCATACGGTCAGGGAACCGTCGGGACTCCATTGGGCGGTGGCGCTCTGAGGCTCGATAAATCCCTGGTGCACGGGCTGCGTCTCGAACTCCTGCTCGATGATTATGTCAGCCTCTTTGAATCCCTTCTCAACGTCGCCAATCTCGTATACGAAGTGGTTGGCCACATTAGTCGATTCGGTGTCATCGGAGTCGTCCCGGAGACCGCCCGGCCTCAGCCCGGGGTTGGACAGGTTGGCCAGTCGCTCATGAATTTTAGGTGCGTCTTCCTTCATGGCGTCGCGCACGTTTATTGCGAAGGGAAGGACCTCGTAGTCCACCTCGATGAGCTTCAGCGCCTCTTCGGCTTCATGGAGGCTGGTGGCGGCCACCGCCGCTACGGCGTGGCCTTTGTAGAGGGCCTTGTCGGAGGCCATAGCCTGGTTGCTCAGGAATTTCATGTTTATCATGGAGCCTTCGCCCAGGTCGGCCACTTTCCCCGACGGCTGGGGGAAGTCGGCGCCGGTCACCACAGCCTTAACCCCAGGAAGAGCCAGGGCTTTGCTGGTGTCGATGGACTTGATGCGCGCGTGGGCGTGGGGGCTCCTTAAGACTCTCGCATACAGAAGACCCGGCAGATTGACGTCCGCTCCGTATCTGGCCCTGCCGGTCACCTTGTCGGGACCGTCGTGCCGCACCGGTCGCGTCCCGATTACTTTGAGGTCTTGCACCTTAGCTTCAGTAGCCATGTCGTGTCATACCTCCACAGGAAATCTGGGCCATTTTACCATACCGCATTTCCGTGCGCGCCGTAGCCGTCCCGGGTTGCGCTGGGTGGGACGTGCATATAAGAGGCCGCCCCTAAAAGGAAAGAGCGGCTTGGACCAAGCCGCTCTTTCGTCCGTTTCGGGCAGTGCAACTAGGGTAAATTAACCCTCATTGGCCAGTGCAGACCTGACCTTTTCGGCCGCCTCTGGCGTCACCCACTGCGTCCAAATATCGTTGTTCTGCAGGAACCAAATAGCAGCGTCCTGACTTTCAGCATCCGGGTTGGCGTCAAGCCACTGGAAGATGGACTTGTAGACAGGGACACTGAACTCCCACTTTTGAAGCATCCCTATGACGTCCGGGGCACGTGGAAGCAGGCTCTTGTTAACGGCCACTAAAACGAGGGAGTCATCAAAGGCGCAAGCCTTGTCAGCCTCCCAGCATTCCATTGAATAGGGAGGTTCTTCCAGGCGGACCAAGTCCAACTTAAGGGCGGGGTCGCCAGTGCCCCACATGTAGCCGAGCCACGGCTCTTCCCTTTCATAGGCGCCGAATATCTCGGCGAACATCGCGTCCTGAGAGCCTGGGTTTAAAACGTGGAGGTCGTCAGCAAGTCCATAGGCCTCAATCTGAGCGCGCCCTACCGCCTCGCAGGACCAATCAACAAGACACCCGACTAGGCGAGCCTTGCCCCGGCTGTCAGGAGTGGAGAAAAGTTCCTGGAATTCGGGCTTCTTCAGGTCCTGGGGAGTTTTGAGGTCAGGATTTGCGTCGGCAATGTATTTCGGCACGACGAAGGTGCTCTGCCAGTCTCCCACCAAGCTGGTGCCGACCGACACTACTTCTCCGAGTTGAACAGCTTCTTCCCATCCAAGCGATTGGTTAGGCAGCCAAATTTCAAGGGTCACGTGGATGTCGCCTGCTACCAGACCCTCAAAATTGGGGAGAGTGCCTCCCAAAACGGCATCGGTCGGATAGCCATAGCCATGCTCTACAATGTACTGGGCAATCCGGTTCTGGACTTGGGCGCTGGTCCAGTTGAGGTCGGAAAAGACGATAGTCTCTTTAGGCGGTTCGGGAGTGGCCGTGGGTTGGGGTGTGGCCGTGGGCTCGGCCGGGACGGGTGTTGCCGTAGGGTCTTCGCCCGCGCATCCTACAGCCGCCAACGAGACGATAAATAGGGCCGCCAGGAGAAAGCCCCACTTTAGAGCTATGAATCGGCGCATATTGTCGACCTCCTAAAATTGTTGCAACCTATTGACTGGGCGCTACTCTTTTACTAGGTTTCGTCTTGGTTGTCAACTTTGCCGGTGTTTCCTGCCTTGGATTTAGCTCCACCAGACTCAACGCCCTAGTTCCCACCGGACAATGCCTGTTCCCTGGATTTGGCCATCGCTTGAGTGATTCTGTCGATCACGACAGCGATAAAGACAATGGCCAGCCCACCTATAAGGGCATTGCCAGCCTCCCTGCGTCCTAGAGCCCGCAGCACGACTTCGCCAAGGCCGCCAGCAGCCACCAGAGACGCCACAACAACCATAGAAAGGGCGAGCATCGTGGTCTGGTTCACTCCAGCCATAATAGTCGGGAGAGCCATCGGGATCTGAACTTTAACAAGGAGCTGCGTCGGGGTGGCGCCGAATGAGCGGGCCGCCTCCACTGTCTGTGGCGAGACCTGCCTGATTCCCAGGTTGGTCAGCCGTATCACCGGGGGCATTGCGTATATCACGGTAGCCATGACACCCGGCATTGTTCCCAAGCCGAACAGGAGAACGGCAGGCACCAGATAAACAAAGCTGGGCATGGTCTGAGCGCCGTCCAGGACGGGTCTCATAATGTTGTCTGCCCAGCGACTTCGAGCTCCCAGAACACCAAGCGGTATTCCGATCATAAGGCATATGACCACCGATACGACAATTAAGGCGATGGTCTCCATTGCACTTGCCCACAAGCTTTCAGGGTTGTCAGGGAGTCTGCCCATAAGCCCGATCAACAGCAAGGCAGCGCTGGCGAACAAGGCCAAGCTCGGTCCGGAAACGCGCCAAGCCAAAAGGCCCACGGCAACCAGAATGGCTGGCCAGGGAACCCACCGCAGACCGTCTTCCAGATGCACCATCACCTTGAGCACAGCTTCCTTAATTCCGTCGAACAACCAGTCGAGATTGGCAGTCAACCAATCGACCGCTTCATCTATTCCGCTTCCGATGGTCCGCCCCCAGGCGACTGGGAAGCCCAAGTCGTGCCCCCATCCCGCGGATGCGATGGCTCCTACCACCACCACCAAGACTGCCGCGATGGGCGCCCATATCCGGAAGGGAGCTTTGGAAAACCTGTTTAACAGGTCCTCAACCTTCACTGGAATACTAGTTGGCGCAGTAGGTTGGTCTTGGGTCTCGAGGTCTTCCTCGCCTTGGACGGCGTTAGCCACAGGATGCCTCCTGAAAAGGGGTCGTCACGACCGGAAGTAAGAGCGGGCCGACGGTGGAGTCGAAGAGCTACTGGTCCTCTGAGATGGCCTCTGCGAGTGCATAGCGGTGCACAACGCCCATCAGCTTCCCGTCTTCATCCACCACCGGGATAGGATAGTTGCTGGACATGCAGATCGGGATTAGTTGTTCCAGAGCAACATCGTTGGAGATGGGTTCCGGGTCGGTGTAAAGGTAACGCTCGATATGGTCTCCCAGCTTGTCCACGCCTGCTTGCAAAGCTGCGTGGGCTTGTTCGATAGTGAGCATTCCCAGGTAGTTGTCGTCATCGTCAAGCACCAAAGCCAAGTCGGTGGCATCTCCACGCATAGCCTGGAGAGCATCCTGGGGGCCCTTGCGGCACTGGATGACCGTTGAGGGTTCCTCCATCACGTGGTTGGCTGTGAGAATGGACTCCTTACGGACGTCCTGAGTGAACTCGGCGACGTAATCGTCTTCGGGGCTGAGCACGATATCTTCAGGCTGGCCTATCTGCACCACGGCCCCGTCACGCATTATCGCGATGCGATCACCCAGCTTCAGCGCCTCGGCCAGGTCGTGGGTGATAAACACAATAGTCTTGTTGAGCTCCTTCTGAAGCCGAACGAGTTCGTCCTGCATATGCCTACGAATAAGGGGGTCCAGCCCGCTGAAGGGCTCGTCCATCAGCAGTATGTCAGGGTCCATTGCCAACGCCCTGGCCAGTCCAACCCTCTGCTGCATGCCGCCGCTCAACTCTCTGGGATACGACCGTTCCCAGCCGTCCAGGCCCACCAGCTCCAGCATCTCCATAGTCTTGGAGTATCTCTCCGACTTTTCGATTCCCCGGATCTCCAGTCCCCAGGAGGCGTTGTCAATTACGTTGCGG
The DNA here is from genome assembly GCA_034422875.1 of Dehalococcoidia bacterium. GTDB lineage: Bacteria > Chloroflexota > Dehalococcoidia > Lucifugimonadales > JAGWBF01 > DAOUJI01. Next base: position 63,481 of record DAOUJI010000098.1, read on the forward strand.
TGAGGGAGAAGGCCGTAATGCTGGAACACCATAGCCACTTTCCCCCGGCGGAACTCAGTCAGCCTCTGGTCATCGGCCTTGATGATGTCCTCTCCGTCCACAACGATCTCGCCGGCGGTGGGCTCGATGAGCCGTGTGAGGCAACGGACCAGGGTCGATTTGCCGCTGCCCGACAGACCCATAACGACAAATGTTTCTCCCTGGTGGACGTCGAAGGTGACCTGCTGAAGTGCGATAACCAGCCCCAGGTTCTCCTGAATATCGCGTTTGCCTAAGCCGACGTTTTCAGAGATGAGGGCCTGCTGAGGGTTTCTTCCGTAGACCTTCCACAGGTCCTTGACCGAGATAGTAGGATCACTCAGTCCGTTGGAGCCACCATTTCGGTTCTCAACATACGTCCTGCCTGGAGCTTCTACCGCCATAGCGCTCCCTTCCCTTCCTATGGATAGTCCGGTCGGTTGACGAGCCACAGCCTGGCCGCGACCCATGGGTTGAAAAAGGTTAGCTTATTCTAACATGAAATCGCCTATATGGGTTTGAGCGGCGCCAGGCCAGGGCCTAGCCCAACGGCCTTACCACCACTTTGAATCTTCGGGATCCGCATGTGGGCGACAATTCGGAATACTCGATAACCGTGCCTTTCTTACCGCCATTAAGGCCAGTCACTTCGGAGCCTACATCAGGCGTCGCTTCAGCGGCGTCTACACTTAGCTGTCCCATCGGCTGGTTCTCCTCCGAGACCACGAACCAGGTGGCTTTGGCTCCTTGGACCATGCGGGCTCCTTCATCAAATTGGGTCGGACAAACGGGTCTTAATCCAGTAGCTGTCATGGAGTCATGACATACAACATGTGCTCATCACCCAACCATTCCTTGCGTCCATCCACGAAGTCCTCCATGGAATAGGACCTTATGGCTGTCCCGCCCATCCAGTTCAGCTTCATGCGCCCCATCTCGACCAGGTCCAATGTCCGGTCATAGTCGGCCCCCAGGCATGTCCTGGAGGTTATCAGGCTGCTTTCGGTGTTGAACAGCTTCAGTATGTCTATCGTTATAGAGCCGCCGACGCCCCAGTGCCCCACCTGGACTATGCGGCTGCAAGGTGCAAGCATTTCCAGCATCTGGTTGTTGTAGTTTCCAGGTATCCCGGCGCATTCCATCACCACGTCGGCGCCCCGGCCGCCGGTTTCGTCCATGACGGCCTCAACAACGTTCTCGGTGGACGGGTCCACGATGACGTCGAATCCCAGGTCCGCCGCCGACTGGCGCGCCAGGCCTCTGGGGTCCACCGCAATGATTCTGCCCCCTGAAATACTGGCCATCTGCGCCGCAAAGGCGCCAATCTGGCCCACTCCCAGCACCACCACCGTTTCGCCGGGGCCAACCTTGGCCCGCCTTTCGGCAGCGTGGACGCCAATGGCGCATGGTTCAACCATAGCCGCCTCTTCCATAGTCATGTAGTCCGGAATCTGGAAAGCGAGAACTGAGGGCACGGCCATGTAGTCCTGGTATCCCGCAAGGTGGACCCTCTCCCTTGGAGTGGGGCAGTTGTTCTCGAATCCCGAGGTGCAGTAGCGGCACCGCTTGCATCCCATGTTATGCAGAACGGCCACTCTATCGCCCGGTTCGCAGTTGACCACTCCCGCCCCAACTTCCTCCACCACACCGGCGACTTCGTGGCCTTTGCCTCCCAGCCAGGGAAGAGTGGCCGTCTCTTCCGGGCTTAGAAGCTCTCCGGCCTCCTTCTCGAACCTGCGTTCGGAGCCGCAGAAGCCCACTCCTCCGATTTTTATCAACGCTTCCCCAGGTCTTGGTTCAGGAGTCGGAGCGTCCTCCATGGTCCACTGGGAGCCCCCTCTGTATACCCATGCTCGGTTTGCCATGGCAGCCTCCTGTTACAGGCTTGCGGTTTAGGTCATAAAGCAGGTGCAAGCTATATCAAGATTTCGCGTAGTTCGATTCAGCGCGCGGCTGATATGGCCGCCGGCGCAACAGATTGGGGCATTGGTTTTCGGCCAGCCGTCGGAAGCTGGTGCCGAAGGTCGGATTCGAACCGACACGGGGTTGCCCCCACCGGTTTTTGAGACCGGCGCGTCTACCATTCCGCCACTTCGGCGTAGACCAATAGTTTCGGGCCTTGTCTTTGCACTATATCCGGTTTCCTCTACTTTTTCCATCCAAAAGCGGGATTAATAGAAAGCCGGGCCCTGTACCCAGGGGCCCGGCTTTTTTGTCCAATTGGGTTTGTGAGTGGTCTAGGAACTCTTGGGTTCTATCGCCATCTTGAGGGGGCGGGTGTGGATTCCACACTCGCCGCCGCACTTGCTGGTGCCCACCCACCGGCCGGCCCTCTCGTCGGGGCCACTGGAGATGCGGGTGCAGGGGGCGCAGCCCAGGGAACGGTAGCCCTCGATGTACAGAGGGTTCACTGGAACCTGGTGGAGCGCGATATACTGCCACACTTCTCGCTCGTGCCAAATCAGGATGGGGTTAAGCTTTATCAGGCCCTCGTCCCTCTCCTCGATTTCCTGGAAGTCGGTCCGGGTGCGGCCTTCCGTGCACCGCAAACCGGTCACCCAACACTCCACGTCCATGTCCTGGACCGCTTGCCTTGTGGGGAGCACCTTGAGGTTGTAGCAACAGAGGTCCGGGTCGTAGGAGTAGAGCGCTTCCGGCTGCTCGGAGTCGTTCTTGAAGACCTGCAGCTCAGGGTACTGGGCCACCTGCTCGTGCATGAAGTTGACGGTCTCAGCAGGCTTGTACCGCGTGGTTACGATGAATCCTGGGATGTTGGCGCTGACCCGCTTGGCCAGGTGCCAGACCACCACAGAGTCCTTACCCAGGCTGTTGGCTACCACCATCTTGTCGCCGAACTTCTGGTATCCGTCGTTGATCAGGTCCAGTGACCTCTCAACCTTCTGGGCGAAATGCAGACCATCCACCAGTTCTACAACGTTTTCCGTGCTTGGGCTAATGCTCATGATTCGTACCTCTGTCGGGCGTTCTCCCTCTTAAGATTTGTTTGCCGGAACGGACTTTTGATCCTACCCCTTGCGCGATTGTGCTCCGATTCGCCCTGCCTCAAAAATAGAAACTGCGCTCGCCTTGGCCTGACGGGCGCAGATTATGATTCAGGAACCAGCGACTCGTAACCTGCCCCTCTATTGGGGGCGGGTACACAAGTGGTGCAGATCGTCTCCGAACCGAGCGAGAAACATCGCTGAAAAGCATACCACGTCTGCTGGAAATGTCAACGAAGACCGCACCAAACCGGGACCGGGTCATCCGAAAGCAATCAGGCCGCCCCGGTGATGGGGCGGCCTGAAACTCTGGTCATGCTTTTGGCGGGCGGCTCAGCCGCCGCCGATGGCCGGTACGAAGTGGACCTCGCTGCTCTCCCCCACCTTTTCCAGAATGCCCATGTTGGCTATTTCGCCGTCCACGGCCACCTGGATGTTGGAGCGGATGTTACCGTCCTCCACCAGCCGCTCTTTCATACCCGGGAACTGTTCCTCAAGCCGCTCGACGACCTGGCGGACGTTGGAGGCTTCCATGTCCACCTGTTTAACGCCGTCAGTCAGCTTCTGGAGCATGGTGGGTATGAACACCGTGGGCATTGCTTAGCCGCCGTTCTTCTCCCACAAGGCTTCCAGGACTGCGCCGGGGCTCATGGGCAGGACCTTCATCCTGACACCCACGGCGTCGTATATGGCGTTAGCGATGGCTGCCATGGGCGGGACTATGGGTATCTCGCCCACTCCCTTGGCTCCGTAGCGGTGGCCTGGGTTGGCCTGCTCGACGATGATGGTGTCAATCATGGGCAGGTCCAGGCTGGTGGGCATCCGGTAGTCGAGGAGGCTGGAGTTGACCATCTGGCCGTTGTCGTTCATGTAGTATTCCTCGTTGAGCGCCCAGCCTATTCCCTGGACCACTCCGCCCTGCATCTGCCCTTCCACGTAGGAGGGATGGATGGCCTTTCCTGCGTCCTGCACTGCGGTGTAGCGGAGAATGTCCACCTTGCCAGTGTCCGGGTCCACCTCTACGTCCACGATGTGAGTCCCTACTGATACGGCCTGCCCAGTGGGCTCCACGCTGGCCGCGGATGTGACCCCGCCGCCGGTGCCGATAAGCCGTCCGGCAAGCTCCTTGAAGGTCATCTTGAGCTCAGGGTCGGCGCCATGAGTGAATACGCCCTTGGAGTACTGGACGTTCTCTACGTCCGTGTCCCATATCTTGGCGGCCCGCTCGATCATCTGCCGCTTCACGTCTTCGGCTGCGTCAATGGCCGCCCATCCGGTGGCGAACGCTGTCCGGCTGCCTCCGGTGACCGCCGTGTAGCCCACGGAGTCGGTGTCGGCCACGGTCGGCTTGATGTCGGTGTAGGGCAGTTCCAGGGCCTCGGCCGCCTGCATGGCGATGGACGCCCTCGTGCCGCCGATGTCCACAGAGCCTTCCAGCATGCTTATGGTGCCATCAGGTTCCACAGTGAGAGTGGCGCTGGACTGAAGGTTGGCGTTGCCCCAGAACCCCGTGGCCACGCCCCGGCCCCGGTTCTTTCCTTCCAGTTTGGTCTTGTAGTGGTCGTGGTCCATCAGGGCATTGATGCACTCCACCTGCGTGACGTTGCGGAGGACCGGCCCCTCGATCTTGCGGGTGCCGTCCCTGGCCGCGTTCTTGAGCCGGAACTCCAACGGGTCCACGCCTATCTTCTCGCATATCTCGTCCACCACCGTTTCCACTGCGAAGGACGCCTGGGGCGACCCCGGCGCGCGGTAGGCAGCCGTCTTGGGCTTGTTGGTGACTACGTCATAGGCGTCAGTGCGACCGTTGGGGAAGTCGTAGGCCGAGAAGCCGCAGGTTGCGGCGGCACCCACGGGAGAGCCGGGGAACGCTCCGGCCTCAAAGGCGTACTCGGCCTGCATGGCGGTCAGCATCCCGTCATTGGTGGCTCCTATCTTGACCCGCATCCAGGCGCCTGCTCCGGGTCCCGACGACTCGAACACTTCGGCTCTCGTCATGGTCAGCTTGACCGGGTGGCCCGACTTGGCCGACAGCAACGACGCCACCGGCTCCAGGTACACCGGAATCTTGCCGCCGAATCCGCCGCCGATTTCCATGGGTGTGACCTTTATCTTGGAGACGGGGTGGTCCAGCAGCTCCGCTGTGTCCCTCCTCACCCAGAAGGGGCCCTGGGTGCTGCACCAGATGTCCAACTGGCCGTCCTTGTTCCAGTAGGCCGTGGCTGTGTGGGGCTCGATGTAGCCCTGGTGCACCGTCTTTGTGTTGAACTCATGCTCCACCACTACGTCGGCTTTGGCGAAGCCTTCTTCCAGGTCCCCAAGCTCGAACCGTGAGTGGGATGCTATGTTGCTGGGCTTTTCAGACTTGCCTTCCAAACCGGAGGTGTACAAGCGGTCGTCGTGTATCAGGGCCGCGTCCTCTTTCATCGCGTCCCTGGCGTTGGTAAGCGCGGGAAGTACCTCGTAGTCAACCTTTATCAGCTCTGTGGCCTCCTCGGCCACGTGGGGGTTGACTGCCGCAACGGCGGCGACGGCGTGTCCCTTATACTGGACCTTGTCCGTCGCTAGAACGTTGTCGCTCTTGAATTTGAGAGGGAGCCAGCCGTTCCCCAACTCCTCCTTGGACTTGGACGAGAAGGGCAGGTCCTTGCCAGTGACCACCGCAAAGACGCCGGGGTAGGCCTCGGCGGCGCTGGTGTCGATGGACTTGATGCGGGCGTGAGCGTGGGGGCTGCGGAGTATCTTGGCGTGGAGGAGGCCGGTCAGCTTGATGTCGGCTCCGTATTCCGCCCGGCCAGTCACCTTGTCCACCCCGTCGGGCCGGACCGGTCGGGTGCCCACTACGTCATAGTCAACATTGGACAATACGATGTTGGAAGTCATTAAAACGCCACCTCCGTAGGATAAGTAGACGGCTCCTGAGCGGGAACCGCGTGACGGAGAATCCCACTCTGGCTGGATTATAGCGCCGCTCAGCCCGGCCTGCCACCCGCCACGCGGGTCTCCCTCCTCGTGATGCGTGCGTAGGCAGGAATCCAGGACACTCGGTTCCCTGAACTCCCGTCAGCCGCATCGACGGACTCACGCCGTCTGCGAGGCATACTTCATACGGAAGTAATCAATAGATATGAAATATTCTATAAATAGCGCTAATATTTGACAATTCTTATAGCTGTATGTTAGCGTCCGTAAACCAATTTTTATGATTATGCGGCAGATTGGTTCCAATCAACTCTAATGCCGCTGTCATATCGTCTTCACCAGAACTTCCCTAACCTCCCCGGACCCTCCGAGATTTGGTGATTTGCTTCCGGGAATAGACACCATTTCTGTTGCAATGAAGCAATAAGGAGGACCAATATGGCACGGTTAGCTTTTTCAACCCCAACCTTTATCGTTGCCCTTCTGCTTGCCATCGGACTCGTAGTAGGAGCAGCCTGCGGAGGGGAAGACCCCACGGCTGTTCCCACTGACACGCCGGAGCCCCCACCTACGAACACGTCGGCGCCTCCGCCCGATGACACACCGGAGCCCACGGCAATGATGGAAGCCACTAGCACACCCGCGCCTCAGGCCACTGTGGCTCCAGCAACTCAGGCGCCTACAGCCACCGCCGCGCCACGACCCACCGCCACACCGGTGGCGATGCCGGAAGGCGGCCCTCAGGGGACTCTTAACATCGGCTTCAAAGAGCTGGGGCCATTCAGGGCGCATCCCGCTCTTGCGGGCTATCCTCTAACTTCTATCCTGACTTCAGGGTTCGGTGAAGGGCTGATAGAGATCGACGCTGACGGGCAATACACTCCTATGCTGGCCACGGAATGGGAGGTCGCCTCCGACAACCAGACCTGGACCTACAAGCTCCAAAGAGGGGTCCAGTTCCACGACGGATACGGAGAGTTCACCGCCCAGGACGTCATCTACTCGCTGGAGCAGGCAGGCAGGGAAGACTCGCTTCACGGCATCGGTAAGACACTGGCGGCGTATTTCTTGAATGAAGCCGGACCGATGACTGCCATCGACGACTACACCATCCAGCACAACACTGGAACCCCTAAGGTTGACACCCTGCGCCGCATAGGCGTGCCCAGCGGAGCAGGTTTCTGGGTCATGAGCAAGAACCAGGCCGACACCGACGGTGAAGACGCGGTCAACACCAACGGCGCCGGAACGGGCCCCAACGACTTCATCTCACAGGATGCAGGAATCTTCAGATTTGAAGCCGTTCAAGACCACTGGCGCAAGACTCCTTTCTTCGCGGAGACGGTATGGCAGGAGATACCGGAAGAGTCAGCGCGTGTCGCCGGGTTCCGGACAGGGCTTCTTGACACTTTCTACATGACCCTGGACTCCATCCCAGCCGTGGAGAAGGTGGAGGGCGCCAAACTGATGCGTCAGGAAGGCGCCACATACGAGTACATCAGCCTTTACGGGAGCCACTACGACAAGCTGGGCACGCCAGACCAGTGGCCCGGATACGACCCGGAGACTTTGCCTTACGTCTCATCCGACCCGGACCCCGAATCCGACGAGTGGAAGCGAGTCGCCAAGATACGCCTTGCCATGACCATGGCCATCGACAGGGAAGGCATCGTTGACAGCATATTGGGCGGCGAGGGCATTCCCTCATGGGTTGGCGGTTGGGCAGGCTCCTTGGGGCTGCTGCCCGAGGGAATGAGAGTGGACTACGACCCCGACCGGGCCCGGGAGTTGTTGGAAGAAGCCAACTACGACGGACGCCAGTTCGATATGGTCACCGCCGTCCGAGGCGTGGTCGGTGAAGAGGCGGCCTGTGAAGCAGTCTCCCAGATGTGGCGGGACATCGGCCTCAACGTCAATTTCGTCCACATTCCCTTCTCTCAATTGGTCGAAGGCGAGTTCGGACGCTCCTCCAAGAGGGTGCACTGCCGCGGAGGGTCACTCAACCCAGACCCCACAATAGGATACGGCGCTTACGCACCCGGACATACCTGGAGCAGAGGCCTGAACCACCCGTACATCGAAGAGCTGGCCACGGAGACCCTGAGGACCTTCGATTACGCCAAGCGCCTGGAGACCTCGCTGAAAATCGAGCAGTTCATTTTCGACAATTCGTTGGCCTTCGACATATACGCCGTGAACATGGTGTGGCCCATTGGCCCGCGGATAGACAGCTGGCTGGACCACCTGAGCCGGGGAGACGCCCGGAACATCAGCGGCATTGAATGGATACCCCACCGTCAGTAACGCAGTCTGAGAAACGGAAGATGGAGAATCCTCCGGCCTGCGGCTAAACTTACGGCAACGAGAAAGAGTCGGGCCCTAGACGTCCCTTCATCGGAGGTCTAGGGCCTGAGTCCATCAAAACAAGGCATCAAGCAAAGGGTTGGGTGGACCACAAAGTTACATCCCATTTCCATGTCATTGGACAGGGGATTTTGACGACGATGAAGCTATAACATGCAGAGGTTCCTGGTACGCCGGTTCATAGTCTCGATCCTCACCCTGCTTGCGGTGTCGTTAATCATATTCGTCATGAGCAGGGCCGTCGGCGACCCAACTTACCTCTACCTTGGAAACCCCGAAGACGTCACCCAGGAGGATGTCGACTCTATGCGAAGCCTTCTGGGGCTGGACAAGCACCCCGTGCACCAGTACGGGATATTCCTCAAAAACCTGGCTACTGGAAACCTGGGAGAGTCCATCCGTGAGCGGCGCCCCGTGAGTGAGGTCATCATGGAGCGGTTGCCCGCAACGTTGATGCTGGGGGCATCCTCCTTCGCGTTTGCTCTTGTGATCGGGATACCTATGGGCATCATCTCGGCGGTATGGAGGGGAAGCATCGTCGATCAGATCGGCAAAGTGATCGCCCTGATAGGACAGGCGGCCCCTCCGTTCTGGTTGGGCATCATGGGCATCTTCTTCTTCGCGGTGCAGTTGGGTTGGCTCCCGCCATACGGACGCCAGGAGCCAACAGGAATCATCCTTCCGACCATCACTCTAGGCTGGCTGTTCGTAGCTGCCAACATGCGGCTGGTGCGCTCGGCCATGCTGGACGTGCTTGACTCGGAATATATCAGGCTGGCACGGGCCAAGGGCGTTTCCAACAGGATGATCATATGGAAGCACGCCCTGCGGAACTCTCTCATCCCGCCCCTCACCTTCGCCGGTGTCACTATGGGCAGCCTGGTGACCGGGTCCCTTATAGCGGAGACGGTGTTTGCATGGCCCGGCCTGGGGCAGCTTGCTGTACGTGCAATGAACGGGCTGGACTTCGGATTGCTGCAGGGGGTCGTCATAATCTTCACCCTGATGTACGTCATTGCATCCTTCCTGGTGGACGTGCTGTACGCCTATGTTGATCCTCGAATACGGTTCGGGTAGAGACTAGGAGAGAGCGACGGATGGCCGACGCCTCCATAGACATCGCTGCACCTCAGCCGCTTAGGGCCCGCATGTTCAGGCTGTGGCGGACGCTGAGGCGGCTGCCCATCTTCCCGGCATCCATTCTTGCCATAGTGGTCGCCGCCGGAATACTGGCTCCCTGGATTTCACCCCACCACCCGGAGAGGACCAGCATCAAGGAAAGGCTGCAGCCTCCGGCCTGGATCGGGGACGAAAGCAGGTTCAAAACCGTCGTCGAAACATTAAATCCGGAGTTGGAACACGTACAGATTTCCCTCTTCAGGGCTCAACGGTACGACCCGGACGTGAAAGTGGGCGACCAAATTGAAGAAGTGACTCGTGAGGGCGGGACCACCAAGTACCTGCTCGGGACTGACCATCTGGGCCGGGACATACTCACCCGTATGATCTACGGAGCCCGCATCTCCTTGATAGTTGCGGCTGTGGCATTGGCGACGGGCGGCACGTTGGGAGTTACCCTCGGTCTGCTGGCAGGCTGGTATGGGGGCTGGGTTGACGAAATAATAATGCGACTGGTGGACATCGAACTGGCCATACCCATTATCCTTGTGGCGCTGGTTATGGTCGTGGCCCTGGGTCACACGTTCAATATACTCCTGATAGTGCTGGCTATATGGATATGGCCGCGTTTCGCCCGTCAGATTCGCGGAGAAGTGTTGCAGCTCAAGACACTGGACTACGTGGCCCTGGCGCGGGTGGCCGGGGCGTCCACTCCAAGGATACTTTTCAAACACCTTTTCCCAGGCGTAACCAACACGCTGATAGTGGTGGCCACGCTTCAGGTGGGAATAGTGATACTTCTGGAGTCCAGCCTGAGCTACCTGGGAGCCGGGGTGCCGTCGCCGACGCCGGCATGGGGGTCCATGGTGGCCGGCGGCAGAGACTTGCTGGCCGAACACTGGTGGGTATCGACCATCCCAGGGCTGGCCATCCTGGCTACAGTCATGTCCCTCAACCTGTTTGGAGACTGGCTGCGGGACACTTTGGACCCTAGACTCAGACAGCGTGAGTAGCCGTTGCTATAATTCGCTCCGGAAGCCGTTGAAAGGCATATTCAGACAGTAATCGTGAACGCCAAAGCCAATGATGATGTAGTCCTGGAGGTCCAAGACCTCCGCACCTATTTCCAGACCCGTTGGGGTACGGTAAAAGCCGTCGACGGAGTCAGCTTCAGCGTGCGAGCTGGCGAGACTCTGGGAGTGGTGGGGGAGTCGGGCTCAGGAAAATCGGTCACTATGAATTCGTTGATGCGCCTGGTGCCCTCGCCTCCGGGCCGGATAGTGGGCGGCAGGGTCATTCTGGACGGCCAGGACGTGCTGGAATTGTCTGAACGGGAGATGAGCCGGGTCCGCGGCAGCAAAATAGGCATCATTCTCCAGGACCCCATGACCTCTCTAAATCCTGTTTTCACAATAGGAAACCAGGTCAGGGAAACCATAAGCATTCATCAGGACATCCCCAGAAGAAACGTGTTCGAAATGGCGGTGGATGTCCTGCGGAAAGTCAGGATACCGGCCGCTGAGGTGCGAGTGAGGGACTACCCTCACCAGATGAGCGGCGGAATGAGGCAGCGGGTCGTAGGCGCTATCGGCATATCCTGCCAGCCCCTTGTGCTCATCGCCGACGAGCCGACCACCTCTCTCGACGCCACCATCCAAGCCCAGTACCTCAAGCTCTTGAAGGACATCCAGCAGGAATCGGACCTGGCAATAATCTTCATCACCCACGACTTCGGCATAGTGGCCAAGATGTGCGACCGTGTGGCGGTGATGTACGCCGGCAGGATAGTGGAACTGGGGGATGTGCGGAGCATCTTCAACCGCCCCTCCCATCCCTACACCGAGGCCCTCTTGAACTCAGTGCCCAAAATGGAGGCCGACGTGGACCGGCTCACGTCCATTGAAGGACAGCCGCCCGCCCTCCACGAGCAGCTCACCGGATGCCCCTTCGCACCCCGCTGTCCATACGTCATGGAACGTTGCACCGAAGAATATCCCCCAGAGACTCATGTGGGAGATGGCCACTCGGCCAGCTGCTGGAGGCTGGAGTGACCTCCGAGCAGGCGCCGGAACGCGATAACGGCCGCTCCGGGGTCTTGCTTGAGGCACAAAACCTGAAGAAACATTTCCCCGTCACCAAGGGCCTGCTGTTCTCCAAGACCACAGGATCGATCAAGGCGGTCGACGGCGTGTCGTTTGACCTGCGACAGGGAAAGACTTTAGGCTTGGTAGGAGAGTCGGGGTGCGGGAAGACCACCACAGCCAAGATGCTGCTAATGCTGGAGCGTCCAACCGACGGCGCCGTGCTATTTCAGGGACAGGACATCCACCGGGCCAACTCCTCTCAGCGCAAAGAGTACCGCGGCGCCGTCCAGGCAGTGTTCCAGGACCCCTGGAGCTCTCTCAATCCCAGGATGCGCGTCAGAGACATCATCGCAGAGCCTGTTGTTATCAATTCACGGTTGTCCCGAGGGGAGTCGCGGGACGTGGTGGAGAAGCTCCTGATTGACGTGGGGCTAAACCCGTATCACGCCAACCTCTATCCCCATGAATTCAGCGGCGGCCAGAGGCAGCGTCTCGCCATAGCCCGGGCGTTGTCGGTCAACCCCCAAATCATTGTTCTGGACGAGCCGGTCTCGGCCCTGGACGTGTCCATACGCGCCCAAATCATGAACCTGCTGAAAGACCTACAGGACGAATACAACGTCAGCTATCTGCTTATCGCCCACAACCTGGCGACGGTGAGGTATATGTGCCACTCGGTGGCCGTGATGTACCTGGGCAAAGTGGTTGAATTCGCCGAGAGCCGGGAGCTGTTCGAGAACCCGCTTCATCCCTACACCAAGGCGCTTATGTCTGCGGCGCTTCCTTCGCATCCCGACATCGATCGGGAGGAGATTATCCTCACTGGCGAGGTGCCCTCGCCGTTGAATCCTCCCCTCGGCTGCAGTTTCAACCCCCGCTGTCCCTGGGCCTTCGAGCGATGCTCAGAGGAAGAGCCAGAGTTGGAGGAAGTCACACCAGGCCACTTCGTCTCCTGCCACCTGTATTGATCTTCTAGAGCGGCCGTTCGAGGCTAAGACAAGGCCCAACTCGTACCATGTGGTACACTGTCCTTAACATTCCAGGATGTAAGTGATGCCTAAGGATTACACCAAGATAATCACCATCGAGCCTGGTAAACGCGGGGGGGAAGCCCTGCATTCGGGGCATGCGGACCACCGTGTACGACGTTCTAGAGTACCTGGCTTCCGGCATGTCCGGGGACGAAATACTGTCCGATTTTACTGACCTGACCCGAGAAGACATCAGTGCCTGCCTGTCCTTAGCCGCTGACCGGGAGCGGCGATTGGTGTCGTTTCCTCCCTCCGAGTGAGACTCCTGTTCGACCAGAACCTCTCTCATCGTCTGAGGAGCGCGACCTCGATTCCCCTGTCTGATCCCGTGTTGTATTGCGAGGCAAATCTCACCCCAATTAAGGCAGGGGAACAACATGTGTTGAAGTGTATGCGGCTTAGGTTTATCTCGGTTGGGGCGATATCTTTTGGAATTCTGCTGTTGAGTGCCTGTGCCGGAGACCCGACTCCGACACCTACGCCTACCCCGACTCCAACCCCAACTCCGACTCCGACTCCGACTCCGACTCCGACACCGACACCGGAGTCCATGGCGGACCGTGCCAAGTCCTTGGCCGAAGATGCGATTGAGAATCTTCGGGGTGCGCTGGAGGAAATGGATTCCCTGGAGGACCTGACCCAGGCGGGCTTGGAGGGAAGCCGGGAATTGATTGGTCACTTGTGTGACATTGCTGCCGGCCAGTATGAGCCACACTTGACCCTGGAGGACTGACAGACAGCCTCGTACTCAGGACGGGAATTCGGGGCTATTGCGCTACCCGTTGAGGGGTCAGGCCATAATCAACTAGGGGACCGTTGTGGGGAATCGGCTAGCTCGGAGTTTCGCACTCGCCCCTTGAACCGGTCACAATTTGACCATGTGGTCTAGACCCAATATTATAAAAATGATGCAGAGAATCATGTGGCACCGTATACAGGAGGGGGGAAAGCATGACATCGGAGGCATTCACCGCTGAAGAGATCATTGAGAAACTCGGTGGCCCGGAGCAGGTTCGGGCTGACCTTGAAGCTCGCGAAGCCGTCCTCATGTACTTCAATAAACATGAAGGCGAATTGATCGCGCAACATCCGGAGAAATGGGCAGCGGTGTCGGTTGAAGGCGTCGTAGCGGTCGGTGATGACATGATGGGTGTGTGGGAGAAGGCGAAAGAGCAGGGCTATCGCAATGCCAACTGTCTCCTTCAGTACCTCGATCCTGACCCTCCAGCACTTCTTCTGTGATTAAGGGATGGTTTGACGCGAATGGACGGCCCCTGCTCCAGGCGCTGGTCAGTATGCACTCTTTTGCCGATGCAAATTGGGTTACCTTTCTCGTAGACACGGGAGCGGACCTCACTATTCTCCATCCGAAAGATGCTGCTCTTCTGGATATTCCCTTGTTGGAGTTAGAGTATTCTGGATCGATGGGCGGCGTTGGAGGAGGCATGCGGTATTCTCCACAGGCCTGCGACCTCCTATTTTTTCGCGATGCGCCAAACCTCAGTCTCCAGGAGTGGCGTCGCTTCTCTATCGCTGTCGCTGAGCCTACCTCGGATAATTTGCTTCTTCCATCGTTGTTGGGAAGGGACATCTTGCAACGATGGCGTATGAACTATGACCCTCCTGCTGACATATTGGAGTTTGATCCGGGCGACCGACTATGACCATCGCCCCGAATTAGCCCAGCCGGTTTTTGTCTAGTCTCCTCAATCGCTCACTCCTCCACGCCCCATCCGGAGTTTCGCACCTACCTCACGAACTATGTATGTTTGACAAGAAACGGCCTCGCTGATATAGTAGGTCGGTTTATTGAATACGACTCCGCTGGGAAGGGGAGTAGTAAGGGTACACTGCCAGAGCGAGCCGGCAAAGGGCTTCTATTAAGCCCAAGGTGTGAGGCCGGTGTCAGCGAGGCCCTGAACTCGCCCCGGAGCGGCCAGCCTGAACCAGCAGTAGGGCTCGGCGGTCCGACACCGTTACAGTCGATGAGGCGTCCCGATGGTTTGGTCAGCAGCCACTCCGGAGGGGAATTAGGGTGGCACCGCGGGAGAAGAGCCCGTCCCTTAGTGGGATGGGCGTTTTTAATTTATGCGGCGTTCGCGCGCCGCCAGTAGGACGGGGAAAGAAATGAGACTCACCGGATCCGAAATCGTTTGCGAAAGTCTTCTGAAGGAGGGGACGGACGTGGTCTTTGGACTGCCCGGCGGCGCCATCCTGCCGCTTTACGGAGTCCTCCACCGATACCCTCAGTTGCGCCACATCCTGGTGCGGCACGAGCAGGCCGCCGTGATGGCAGCCGACGGTTATGCCCGCGCAACCGGACAGGTGGGAGTATGCATGGCCACGTCGGGTCCGGGCGCCACCAACCTGGCTACTGGACTGGCCTGCGCCCAGATGGACTCCATTCCAATAGTTGCCATCACCGGACAGGTGGCCCGCCCGGCCATCGGAAAGGATGCCTTCCAGGAGACGGACGTAACAGGCATCACTCTGCCCATCACCAAGCACAACTACCTGGTGATGGACCCGTCAGAGATTGCTCCTGCGATCAAAGAGGCCTTCTACATCGCCAACACCGGGAGGCCCGGGCCCGTACTGGTTGACATACCCAAGGACGTGCTGGCCACAGCGACGGACTTCGTGTACCCGTCCAGCGTAGACCTTCCCGGCTACAAGCCCAACATGGAAGGCCACCCGGCCCAAATAAAGAAGGCCGTCAATCTCATCAAAGAAGCCCAGCGTCCGGTGATCCTTGCTGGCCACGGCATCACCATATCCCGGGCCTTCCAGGAGGTCCAGGAGCTGGCTGAGAAGGCCCAGATTCCGGTCATAACCACGCTGCTGGGCATCAGTTCCTTCCCGTCTGACCACTTCCTGAACGTGGGAATGCCTGGAATGCACGGAATGGCCTACGCCAGCATGGCTCTGGACCAGGCTGACCTGATTGTCTCCCTGGGTGCTCGGTTCGACGACCGGGTGACCGGCAGGCTGGCCGACTTCGCTCCCAACGCCAAAGTCATCCACGTCGACATCGACCCTTCGGAGATAAGCAAGAACGTCAGGGCCACGGTGCCCATCGTCGGGGACGTCAAGAGAGTGCTTCAGGCTATGGTGCCCCAGGTGGAACCGGCGGACCACACCGACTGGATCAAGCACATCGAACAGATGCGCCTGGAACACCCGTCGCTGAAGATACGGGAGACCAACAAGCTGCTGCCCCAGTTCATCCTCAGGAAACTTTCTGAGGTCACCGACAGCAAGGCGATAGTCATAACAGGCGTGGGCCAGCACCAGATGTGGGCCGCCCAGCACTGCTCCTTCAAGGAGCACAACCTGCTGATCACCTCCGGCGGACTGGGCGCCATGGGTTTCGAGGTCCCTGCCGCCCTGGGCGCAAAGGTGGGAAGGCCCGACAAGACCGTCTGGTCCATCGCCGGCGACGGCGGTTTCCAGATGACGCTGTGCGACCTGGCCACTGCGGTGGAAGCCAACATTCCCGTCAAGTTCGCCATCATGAACAACGGGTTCCTTGGCATGGTGCGCCAGTGGCAGGACCTGTTCTACGACAAGACCTACACGGCAACCTACTACACGGGCAACCCCGACTTCGTGAAGCTGGCGGAAGCCTACGGAATCCTGGGCCTGCGCGTCACCGAAAAGGACCAGGTGGTGCCCGCTCTGGAAGAGGCGATGGCCGAACCCGGCCCGGTGGTCATCGACTTCCGGGTAGAGCAGGAAGAGAACGTGTACCCGATGATCCCGGCAGGCGAGAGCATTAACGAGCTCATCGAGGAGCCCGAGGAGATACCGACGTAATGACCGACCAGCACACCATAGTGGCCCTCGTGCAGGACAAACCGGGGGTGCTCAACAGAATATCCAGCCTCTTCCGCCGGAGAGGGTTCAACATAGCAAGCCTGGCTGTTGGCCAAAGCGAACAGCCCAACCTCTCCAGAATGACATTCGTGGTTGAAGGCGACGAGGACACCGTCGAGCAATGCACCAAGCAGCTGAACAAGCTCATCGAAGTCCTCAAAGTCTCGGACTTCAAGAACGAAGAGGTAGTGCTGCGCGAGCTGGCCATGATACGGGTCCACGCGACTCCCACGACCCGGGGCGAAATCATGCAACTCGTGAACATATTCGGCGCCGACATTCTGGACGTGAGCCAGACCTCCCTGATAATCGAGGCTACAGGCGATGAGGAGAGGATAAACTCCCTGTTCAACCTGCTGAGGCCCTTCGGCATCCGGGAAGTGATGCGCACAGGTCGAATCGCCATGTCCCGCAGCGTAACGGCTAATGGCCGTGGCGGTTCTCCCCAGAGCCAGACGCCTGACGGCGGCGAATCGGACGACAGCCAGTAAGAGAGGAAGCAGTATGACAAGTCCAAACGTCTACTATGACAACGACGCAGACCTGAGCGTCCTTGAAGGCAAGACCATCGGGATAATCGGTTACGGGAGCCAGGGACACGCCCACGCTCTCAACCTCCACGACAACGGGCAAAAGGTCATCGTAGGGCTGGCGCCAACAAGCTCCAGCCGGGAAAAAGTCACGAGTGCAGGCCTGGAAGTGGGAGACGTGGAAGATGTGACCGCCGCCTCTGAAATCGTCATGGTGCTTATCCCCGACCACGTACAGGGCTCGGTCTACAAGCAGTCCATTCAACCGCATGTGAAACCCGGTTCCACCTTGATGTTCGGACACGGTTTCAACATCCACTATCAGCAGATAGTGCCCGGGCCTGAACTGAATGTCTCCATGGTGGCTCCCAAGGCCCCCGGCCACCGGATGCGGGAAATGTTTACGGAAGGCATCGGAGTGCCTGCGCTGCTTGCCATCCACCAGGACGCCACCGGCGACGCCCTGCAGACCACCCTGGCCTACGCCAAGGGCATTGGGTCCACCAACGCAGGAGTGCTGGAGACCACCTTCAAGGACGAGACCGAGACTGACCTGTTCGGCGAGCAGAACGTACTCTGCGGCGGCGTCACGTCCCTCATCAAAGCCGCTTTCGAGACTCTGGTGGAGGCAGGCTACCCACCGGAACTGGCCTACTTCGAATGCCTCCACGAGATGAAGCTCATCGTGGACCTGATATTCCAGGGCGGCTTCAAATACATGCGCTACTCCGTCAGCGACACCGCTGAGTACGGTGACTACTCGCGCGGACCTAGAGTCATCGACGAGCACGTGCGGGAGAACATGCGCCAAATTCTCAAAGACATCCAGGACGGCAGCTTTGCCAAGGAGTGGATGGCCGAGAACGACGAGGGGCGCCAGCGGTTCCTGCAGCTTAGGACAGACGCCAACGAACATCAAATCGAGACTGTAGGCCGGGAGCTCAGGCGCATGATGCCCTGGATGAACCCGGTGGAAGTCGACTAATTCCTTGAGTTCCACGCACAATACATCGATGGAGGCAATGGTGAGCGTAGTTCGCCGCCGCTCTCTGGTCCTGGCAGGGCTGGAGAGGGCGGACTACGACGCCCTGCGGTCCCTCGCCGTCTTTGAGCCAAAGGCGGGCTTGTGTCCCGATACCACATTGAGGACCGGAAGGGAAGTATGATAATGGGCCGTGAAATTGACCAGGAAAAAGTAATAGTTTTCGACACCACTCTCCGGGACGGAGAGCAATCAGCCGGGATAGGACTCACCGGAGACGAGAAGCTGATTATCGCCCGCCAACTGGCCAGGCTGAACGTCGACGTGATCGAGGCGGGTTTTGCCGCGTCGAGCCCAGGCGACTTCGAGGCGGTCAAGACCATTGCGGGCGACGTCAAAGGCTCCATCATAGCCTCGCTGGCGCGGGCGGTTCCCGAGGATGTGGACGCCGCGTGGGAGGCGATACAAGGCGCTGAAACCCCCCGTATCCACGTGTTCCTCTCCAGCTCCGACATCCACATCATGCACCAGCTCAGGAAGAACCGGGAAGAGGTTATGGAGCAGGCCGTCTCAATGGTGGCGCGCGCCAAGAAGTACTGCTCCGACGTGGAGTTCTCGCCGATGGACGCCACTCGCACCAACCCGGAATACCTGTTCCAACTGCTGGAAGCTGTGATTAACGCGGGGGCTACAACCGTAAACATCGCTGACACCGTGGGTTACGCCATACCCTCCCAGTTCGCCCAGCTTCTTCTGGACATCCAGGAAGCCGTGCCCAACATCCACCGGGCGACTCTCAGCGTCCACTGCCACAATGACCTGGGCCTTGCAGTGGCCAACAGCCTGGCAGCGGTCCAAGCGGGAGCCCGCCAGGTGGAAGGATGCATCAACGGAATAGGAGAGCGGGCGGGCAACGCCTCTGTGGAGGAAATCATCATGGCCCTCCACACCCGGAAAGACTACATGAACGTGGCCACCGACGCCCACACTCACCAACTCTATCCCACAAGCCGCATGGTGAGCCGCATTACCGGCATGCCCATACAGCCCAACAAATCGGTGGTTGGGGAGAATGCCTTCCGCCACGCCTCGGGGATACACCAGGACGGAGTCCTGAAAGAACGCTCCACCTACGAGCTCATGGACCCCATCTCGATTGGCTGGCCCGGCAACTCCCTGGTCCTGGGCAAGCTCAGCGGACGAGCGGGACTCCGCTCCCGGCTGGAGGACCTGGGCTACAATCTGGAGAGGTCGGATCTGGACAGGGTTTTCGACGCTTTCAAAGACCTGGCCGACAAGAAGTCGGAGGTCACTGACCGGGACCTGGAAACCCTCATGGCTGAGGAAAACCGGATGGCCTACGAGCAGGCCATTTTCAAGCTCGACCACGTGCAGTTCTCCGGCGGCGACCACGACATTGCCACCGCTACAGTACGCGTTATCGGCCCGCAGGACGTAGTCTACAGCGACGCATCTACGGGCAACGGCCCCGTGGACGCGGTGTGCAAGGCCATCCAGAGAGCAGCGGGCGTAGGCGCCCAGCTCATCGACTTCAACGTCCACTCGGTGACCGAGGGCCTGGACTCCATCGGAGAGGTCGTCGTCCGCGTGGACCAGGACGGGGAAGTCTACACGGGGCGCGCGGCGTCAACGGACATCATTGTCGCCAGCGCCAACGCCTACCTGAGCGCAGTAAACCGCGCCCTCGCCCAGACCGGCGCCGACTATCAGGTGGCGCCGCTCACTACACCGTAGCCGCGACGCGCAAAGAGGAACGCCCAAACATTCCTGGATGCTTCGATATAACTAGGAGGCACGCCCATGCCCAAAACCATGTTCGACAAAATCTGGGACAGCCACGTTGTTCACGAGGAGCCGGGCCAATCAACCCTGCTCTACATTGACTTGCACCTGGTGCACGAGGTCACGTCGCCACAGGCTTTCGACGGCCTACGGATGGCGGGAAGGAAAATCCGGCGTCCGGAACTGACCATCGCGACTGTGGACCACAACGTTCCTACTTCGGAGAGGTCGCTGCCCATCGCCGACGAAATGTCCCGCAAGCAGTTGGAAGCCATGACCCGGAACGCGGAGGAGTTCGGCATCACGCTGTACGACATGAACAGCGCCAACCAGGGGATCGTCCACATCATTGGACCAGAACAGGGCTACACACAGCCCGGCAAGACTATCGTCTGCGGAGACAGCCACACGTCCACCCACGGAGCTTTCGGCGCTCTTGCCCTAGGCATCGGCACCACCCAGGTTGAGCAAGCGCTTGCCACACAATGTCTGGTACAGGCCAAGCAAAAGACCATGGAGATTCGCGTTGACGGGCCGCTCCCCTTTGGAGTCACCGCCAAGGACATGGCCCTGGGAATCATCGGCCGCATAGGGGTCAACGGAGGCATAGGCCACGTCATCGAGTACACCGGCGAGGCGGTCAGGTCCCTTTCAATGGAAGGCCGTATGACGCTCTGCAACATGACCATCGAGGGAGGCGCCAGGGCTGGCATGGTGGCCCCGGACGACACCACTTTCGACTACCTCCGGGGAAGACCCCATGCACCTCAAGGCGCGGAATTCGACGCGGCTGTCGAACGCTGGCGTGAGCTTCCCACCGACGCCGGCGCAGTGTTTGACACGGTGGTGCAGATTGACGGGGCGGCGTTGGAGCCTCTGGTAACCTGGGGCACCAACCCCGGAATGGTCGTACCCGTGACCGGACGAGTGCCCGACCCTGCTTCCTTCGACGACTCAGACCAGAGAGAAGCAGGAGTCAGGGCGCTGGAGTACATGGGCCTCAAGCCCAACACTCCGATGCAGGAAATAACGTTGGACCGGGTCTTCCTGGGCTCATGCACCAACGCCCGGCTTGAAGACCTCAGAAACGCGGCAGAGGTTGTTAAGGGGAAAAAGGTCAACCCCAACGTCTACGCCATGGTGGTGCCCGGTTCCACGTTGATAAAGCTCCAGGCGGAGAAAGAAGGCATCGACGGCATCTTCAAGGACGCCGGATTCGACTGGCGTGAGGCTGGCTGCTCCATGTGCCTGGGCATGAACCCTGACATCCTCCAGCCCGGAGAGCGATGCGCCTCCACCTCCAACCGAAACTTCGAGGGGCGCCAGGGCAAGGGCGGCCGCACACACCTGGTCAGCCCACAGATGGCCGCAGCCGCAGCCATCGCCGGTCACTTCGTGGACATCAGGGAGTGGAACTAATCCTATAAGCCGTCCTCCCCACAATAGTCCCTTCCCCCTCTGGGGGAAGGTTAGGGCCTCCCCTGAGCTTGCCGAAGGGATGGGGCAAACACGTAGCAGAGGAGAACCATAGATGGAAGCCATTACCAAGACCACCGGAACGGCGCTGCCCCTGGACCGGGTGAACGTCGACACCGACCAGATAATCCCTGCAGTGTTTCTGAAGCGCATCGAACGCACGGGATATGACGACGCGCTGTTCGCTTCCTGGAGATTTAACGAGGACGGCAGCCCCAAGATGGACTTCATCCTGAACCAGGAAGGCTACACCGACTCCACCATCCTGGTGGGGGGACGCAACTTCGGCTGCGGCTCTTCCCGCGAGCATGCCCCGTGGGCGTTGCTGGACTACGGCTTCCGGGTGGTGATAGCTCCCAGCTTCGCAGACATATTCCACAAGAACTGTTTCGACAACGGCATCGTGCCCGCCCACCTGCCTGAGGACCAGGTGCAGCAGCTTATGCAGAAGGCCCTGAGCAGACCCGGCTACAAGCTGACGGTCGACCTGGAGACCTGCACCGTTTCAGACGGCGAAGGGCTGAGTTTCAGCTTCGTCGTGCACAACGACCCAGGCACCCACGAGTTCCGCCGCCACTGCCTGATGAACGGCCTTGACGACATCGCCCTGACGCTCCAGCACGAAGACAAAATCTCAGCCTTCGAGGCCCGCCACACCATAACCTAGGCTCTGGACGTTCCCTGGGGCAACGGCAGCAGATGCCGTGAATTGTTGAAGAATTTCTACCTCGGCGTCAGAATTGTCATCACCAAGTCCGACGTCTGTCCAACGTGTTCCACTTCACAACGATGACATCAGAGGGTACTTTATTGTGGAACAATATATTAGAGTAACCGGAACGTTCCCAGGGGATTTGGGACCATAGCTTCAAAACCCATTGTGGCATTGCTAAGGGCCTAATTGGTCCTAAGGTAAACCGCAACTATTCGTACGTGACTTGGGGGGTGTGGTGACGGGCAACTTTCACGACCTAGCCTTTACCGCCAACCGTGAAGCTCCACTCCATAGGTGGGTGCCGTGGATTGCCGGGTATTCGAAGACCTTCGTAGAGGAAGCTCTAGCCCGCCATGTCAACGCTCCGAGTGTGGTTCTCGATCCATTTGCTGGAGTTGGAACAACGCTGATTGAAGCCGACCTCGTTGGACATGAAGCGATCGGTTTCGAGATAAATCCCTACGCAACGTTTGCGGCGCGAACCAAGCTGAAGGCGCACCGCATCGATTCTAATGCCCTCCGTGAGACCGTCCGCTCACTCTGGGCCTTCGGACACAAGGTAAATACTAACGGAGCCGAACCTCAAACGGCTCCTCCAGCAGGATTTCGCACACGAACACCCTTCTATAGTCCTAAAGTGCTTCGGAAGGTCTTGTTGACCTTAGATTTCGTTGAACAACAGGTAGACCCCTGCCTATCAGACGTGTTCCAACTCGCGTTTGCCTCCACTATGGTGCAATACTCGAACTATTCCTATGAGCCAAGTTTAGGGCGTAAGTCGACTGCACAGCGTCCTGATGTGACAGACTTTCCGGTAATCGAGACCGTCGCCGAGAAACTGGCCCAGATCGCCGATGACGCCGACTGGCATCGATGTGCGCGTGTCAAGAATCAGAGGAAAGACGGGCGAGTAATCGCCGAATCTTTCTTCGATGGCCATCGGAATTTGCCAGCGGGAAGCGTGGACTTGATAGTAACTTCACCGCCATACCTGAACAACTACCACTATAATCGGAACACCCGGCCTCATCTCTACTGGCTAGGATTGTGCAACTCCACGCAAGACCTCAAACAGCTCGAATACATGAATTTCGGAACCTATTGGCAGAACGCAAGAGAACTTGATTCCGTAGAATTGGACCCGCTGGCCTACGATGATGAGATTGAGCACAGTATTGCTGAAATACGCCGGAAAAACCCTGAAAAAGGCATCTATGGTGGACGAGGTTGGGCAAACTATGCTGCGTTGTACTTCAATGATTGCGCGCGGTTCCTAAACGGCGCGAATTGGTGTCTACGTTCAGGAGGTACGGCTCTGGTAGTGATAGGGAACAGCATTCTCCAGGGAGTTCCCATTCCTACCGACCGGTTTCTTGCAAGGATTGCGGAACGATGCGGCCTGGAAACCGTACACATTCATAAACCACGGGACAAAAGGGTCGGCAACAGCATTGTTGACTCTCGTGTACCCGGCAGTGGCCGCCTCTACGAATCCGTTGTGGAACTGAAATCATGACGACCCTGTACGACCCCCTGACGTATGACAACCTCATGGCCGGCTTGGTACTGTATTTCATGAAGCAGAACAAGGTCCGGTTGGACCAAGCATCAGGCATAGAAGGCCCTGGAATATATTCGTTGTACTATTCGGGGACTTTGCCCGTCTACACCCCCATCGCCAACAGCGAGAGCCCAATCTACGTCGGGAAGGCCATTCCTCCCGGGTCCCGAAAAGGGGACACGGTCAATGTTAACGCGCCAAGTCTACAACGTCGTATTACGGAACATGCTAAGTCCATCGCTCAAGCTGAAAACCTCGATACAACTGAGTTCTGGTGTCGCCACCTGGCGGTACAGCCGGTCTGGATTACGCTTGCGGAACGGTTCTTGATAGACTATTTCCGCCCGGTCTGGAATCTCTGTCTGGATGGGTTCGGCGACCATGATCCGGGCAGCGGCAGGCGAAACAGTGAACGAAGTTGGTGGGACACAATGCACCCGGGTCGATCTTGGGCATCAAACTTGAGGGCTGTCAAAACGACGAGTGGTTCGACGGCTCGGGTCAACGATTTCTGGGCAACGAACCAAACAGGGCAAAGCAAAGATTAGTAGCGACAGGAAATCCCCGCCCAATCGACGATTTTGAGACCGCGCGTCGCCGACTGCACCACTCCATAACCTAGGCTCTGACCTTGGGAGCCGGGCGGGGGATGAACCGCCAGGGGAAGAGGGCCCAGGTGTAGCCCGCAAGCATGCGCTCCAGAGCTGGCTTCGCGCTGCCCACCACAGGCTTGCCGTGGCCCACGCAGACAGTGTCGAAGTCCAGAGCCGCGATCCGCTCGATTGACCTGCGGTAGGCGCGAAAGTCGGTGCCGGGAAACTGCACCGGACGGTGGAACGTCTTGCCGTCAGCGATTAGCATGTCCCCAGCGATGAGGACTCCCCGCTTCTCGGCCAGAAAGCACACGCTTCCCGCCGTATGCCCGGGAGTATGGAACACTTTAACCCCGCCTAAAGCCGGAATCTCAGCCCCATCTTCCAAGCGGCCGTCGGCGTGGATTCGGCTAAGGAACGGCAGCTTTCCTGGGAGAAAGAGCAACTGGCCGGGATAGTGGAGCCAACGGCCTGAGCCTCCGGTACGGGTGTCATCATCATGGACAAGCACCTCGACATCCAAGTTCCCAAACAAAGAGAGTATGCTTCCGATATGATCGGGATGGGAATGGGTCAGGACAACCTGGCGGACATCGGAGACTGCCCGCCCGATCGACTCGACGTACCTGCGAATCCGGCCTGCATTGAAGGGAAGCGCCGCGTCCACGAGAGTCAGGGAGTCGGAGTCGACCAGCAGGTAGACGTTGCCGCCCCACGTGCCGTCCACTTTATGAATGCCAGGGACGACCTCCACAGAGCTACTCCAGGTCTATGTCGCCGCTTTTACCGCCCCGCTTGCGGAGGAGCCGCACATCCTGGATGCGCATAGCCCTGTCCACCGACTTACACATGTCATAGATGGTCAGAGCGGCCACGGATACGGCGGTAAGGGCTTCCATTTCCACGCCCGTCTTGAAGGAGGTCCGGGCGGTTGCGGTGATGTTTACGCCTCCCCGGTCTTGGTCCAGTTCCAGGTCCACGCTGATGTTGTCCAGCGGAATGGGATGGCAGAGGGGAATGAGGTTGGAGGTCTGCTTGCCGCCCATGATTCCGGCAATACGGGCGACCGTAAGCACGTCGCCCTTCTTCATCAACCCTTCCCCGATGAGCCGCAGGGTGTCAGGCTCCATTGAGACGAATCCCCCGGCCACTGCCTCACGGTCGGTGACAGGCTTGTCCCCAACGTCCACCATCGAAGCCGCGCCCTGCGAGTCCAGGTGGGTCAGGCCAGACCCATCGCCCTGGCTGGTTTCAGCTCTGTTGTCTGAGTCCATGTTCATGCCCTCAGCCAGTGTATCCAGGGTCGGCCGGCAGCCCCTTCATATTTGCCGACCCCACGGCAAGCCGGTCACACCGCTCGTTCTCCCGATTGCCTGAGTGTCCTCTGACCCACTTGAAATCGACGTCGTGCTTGCCGCACAGGTCCAGCATCTTGTCCCACAAGTCCGGGTTTAGGGCCTTCTCTCCCCTGGAGTTGCGCTTCCATCCATTGGCCTTCCAGCGTTTAGCCCAGCCCTTGCTGATGGCGTTTACGACGTATTGAGAATCGCTGTAGAGACTGACCGAACAAGGCTCGTGAAGCTCCTCCAGGCCTTTTATCACGGCCATAATCTCCATGCGGTTGTTGGTGGTCAGGCGGAACCCTCCTGAAAGTTCCTTCCGGTGTCCTCCGTAAAGCAGGACTACACCATATCCTCCGGGGCCTGGGTTGCCCAAGCAGGCGCCGTCGGTGTAAATCTCAACGTGCTTGTCTGCCATGCCGTTCGGTCGGTCTAGCCTCCGATTTGGTACATTTCTATCTTGCGGGGGGCGGCCTCACGAGCGTTGAACTCGGTGCGAAGCTCCGAGTAGCGGTCCTCCCGCAGCCTCCAGACTCCGGCTATGAGGTCCCTCAGCTGGTCGTCGGACGAGCCGCTCCTGATGGGGTCTCGAAGATCGGTCCCCTGGCTGGCGAAAAGGCAGGTGAAAAGCTTGCCGTCCGTGGAAAGCCGGGCACGGGTGCAGTCGCCGCAGAAGGGCTGGGTCACCGATGCAATGACTCCGATCTCACCGGACCCGTCGACGTACCGGTAGCGGTTCGCCACCTCACCCACATAGTTGGCCTCGACAGGCTCCAAGGGCATCTCCGCGTCTATCATAGACACAATTTCGCTGGCGGGAGTCACGTGGTCCATCTTCCAGCCATTCAGGTTGCCCACGTCCATGTACTCGATGAACCTGACTATATGGCCCGTGCCCTTGAACTGCCGCGCCAAATCCACGACGGTGTGGTCGTTGACGCCCTTTTGGACCACAGCGTTTATCTTGATGGGACTTAGTCCTGCCTTCTCTGCAGCTTCTATTCCTTCCAGCACTCTCTCCGTGCCGTAATTCCGGCCGTTCATCTCCTTGAAGACTTCCTCGTCCAAGGAGTCCAGGGAAACCGTGATACGCTGGAGTCCGGCGTCTTTCAAGGCCTGGGCCTGCTGGGCCAGTAGGTAGCCATTGGTGGTCAGGGTGAGGTCATCGATGCCTTCGATGTCAGAAAGCAGAGCGACCAGGCTATCCAGGCCGTTCCGCACCAACGGCTCTCCGCCTGTAAGCCTGAGCTTATTGACCCCCAGCTGGGCGAATATTCCGGCCAGCCGGGCTATCTCCTCAAAGTCCAGCAGTTCGCTGCGTTCCAGAAACTGGTAGCGCTCTCCGTATATCTCTGCGGGCATGCAATAGGGGCAGCGGAAGTTGCACCGGTCGGTGACGGAAATGCGCAGGTCCCTCACCGGCCGTCCCAGCTTGTCCTTCACGACAGAATCGGTCTTGTATCCGGTTTGCGTCATGGTCTTGCAGAAGTTTCCTGTGACGTTAATGTCGTGGATTTCAGGAGGCCGGCGGCTTTTCGGGCGGCCTGACCTCGGTGGCTAAGCAGGTTTTTCTCTTCCAGAGACAGTTCGGCTGTGGTCTTGCCCAGGTGCGGCAGATAGAACACAGGGTCGTAGCCGAATCCGTTGTCTCCTTTGGGCTCGTATTGGATGATCCCCTCTACCACGCCGGTTACCATCCCCAAGTCCTCAGACGGAGACAGTATCGATATAACACAACGGAACCGCCCCGCGCGCTTTTCCCACGGCACGTCTTTCATGTTCCTCAGCAGCAACTCCACCCTGTCCTCGTCGCTGAGACCAGGCCCTCCATAGCGGGCGGAGTGTACGCCTGGTTCTCCAGACAGGGCGTCGACCTCCAGACCGGAATCGTCTGCCAGCGTCAGGAGTCCCGTCATTGAGGCATAGACAGAGGCCTTCAGCTTGGCGTTCTCTTCGAAGGTCGCGCCCGTCTCCTCCACTTCCTCAGCAACTCCTTCATCGTCGAGCGAGGTCAACTGGAAGGGGACTCCGTCGAGGAGATCTCTCAACTCGACCATCTTGCCCGGATTCCTCGTGGCCACCAGCAGCTTGGGTTGATTCGTTTCTTTCAAGTACTCACCTGAATGTGGTTACTTCGGCACCCGGTCCCGCCATCGTCGCTCCGGCGAAAGCCGGAGGGTGAATTCACATTTCAAGTGCAACACCTGGTCTGAAAAGATTTCGGCCGGGGTGCGGTAACCCAGGCATTTGCGTGGGGTGTTGTTGTAGGCCTGCACC
>DAOUJI010000099.1:0-16752 GCA_034422875.1 Dehalococcoidia bacterium
CCCAGAACCGCTCCCGTGAGATGGCCCAGTCCACGTTGTTTCGCAGCCACTCACCGAACCGGCCTTCTTTGATGTAGTCGGGACGCCAGTTGATTTCCTGGTTCCCGCTGATGAGGCGGTCCTTTTCCACGCTGGTGCGGATGTACCAGGAGGGCTTGGCGTAGTAGAGGAGCGGAGTGTCGCAGCGCCAGCAGAAGGGGTAGGTGTGATTGTAGACCTCCCGACGATAGAGGAGGCCTCGCTCCGTAAGGTCGGCCATGATGTCTTCATCGGCGTCCTTGACGAACTTTCCTGCGAAGGGATAGCTGCCCGTCACTGTTCCGTGGAGGTCCACCTGTTGCACGAACGCGAGCCTGTGCTGCCGCCCGGCTTGGAGGTCTTCGTCGCCGAAGGCGGGCGCCAGATGTACGATGCCCGAGCCGTCGTCCATTGAAACAAAATCGGCGTCGATGACGGAGGGCTGGTAACCGTCGGCCGGACGTAGGGTGGGCGTTCCACCGCTGTCAGGACCCTGGAAACTCCTTATATCTACTCCGTATTGGGTTGCGTCGTAGAGAGGTTCATAGGTCAGGGAGACCAGTTCCCGGCCGTCGAATGTTTCCAGGAGTGTGTAAGGTTCCTCGACTACCGTTTGCAAGAGGGCCGATGCCAAGACCAGCTTGTCGCCGCTCTCAAGCCGCACCAGGCTGTACTCGGCTAAGGCGTCCACCGCCAGCGCTGTGTTGCCCGGAAGCGTCCACGGCGTCGTTGTCCAGGCCAGGAAGTAGACGTCCTCACCGTGGGAAGTCAAACGTTCGTAGGAGTTGTCGAAGGCCCTCTCAGCCCTTCTGGTTTGGTCCCAGCCCTTGACTCGAAACTTTACGAACACCGATGGGTCCGGGGTGTTCTCCTTGTAGCCCAAGGCCACCTCATGGGAGCTGAGGCTGGTGACGCAACGGGGGCAATGGGGCGCGCCCTTCATGTCCTGATACAGACGGCCCTTGTCCCACAGGTTGCGGAGTATCCACCAGCCCGTTTCGATGTAGTCGTTGTCCAGGGTCACGTAGGGGTCGTCCATGTCCACCCAGAAGCCTATACGGTCGGTCATATCCTCCCACTCTTTGACATAGCGGAAGACGCTTTCGCGGCACTTCTGGTTGAACTTCTCGATTCCGTACTCTTCGATGTCCCGCTTGGTGGAGAGGCCCAGCTCTTTCTCCACTTCCAGCTCAACAGGCAGACCGTGAGTGTCCCATCCGCCCTTGCGGACGCACCGGTAGCCCTTCATGGTCTTATAGCGGGGAATGATGTCCTTGAAGGCCCTGGCCAGGACGTGGTGGATTCCCGGGCTTCCGTTGGCCGTGGGCGGCCCCTCGTAGAGCATGAAGAGGGGTCGGCCTTCCATCTCCGTCTCGGTGCGGCGGAAGATGTCCCGCTCTTTCCAGAACTCCAGGATGCGCTTCTCCATATCCGGGAAGCTTACCCTGCTGGACACTGTATTGAACATGGACTACCTCAGATAGGGAGTAGGTGACAAAGGCACAAGATGAACATATTATCGCAACGAAATTGCTCCGTCCATTACGGCGGGCGTCTCCAGGTGCAGGAAGAACTCGGAATTGCCCGCGTCTCCGAGGATGGGAGACCGGGTTAGGTTCCGCAGTCTTAGGCCTTCGTCCACGGCCCAGACAATGAACCTGGCGAGAACCCTGGCGTGGACCTCGGGGTCTCTGATGACCCCCTTCCGGCCCACCTCGTTCTTGAATGCCTCGAACTGGGGCTTCAATAGCACAACCAGCGGGCGCCCTGAACCGAGATGTTTAGCTGCTTCAGGGATAACCTTGGTCGCTGATATGAATGACACGTCCATGACCGCTATGCCGATATCACCCGCGCCGGGAAGCTGGAATGAGTAGCGGGCGTTTACTCCCTCCATAACCGTGACCTGTGGGTTCTGTCGCAACCCGTAGTCCATCTGGCCCCGGCCAACGTCCACGGCGTAGACGTGTTTGGCGCCTTGTTGCAGCAGACAGTCTGTGAAACCGCCTGTGGACGCTCCTACATCCAACGCATCCACACCGCCCACGTTCAAGCCGAAAACGTCCAGGGCGTGCGCGAGCTTGACTCCGCCCCGGCTGACGAAGGGGAGCCTGCCCTTGACCTCCAAGGGCGTATCCGCCGCCAGGGTTGAGCCTGCCTTGGCCACACGGCCTGAAGGTGAATAGACGACGCCCTCCATGATGAGCGCCTGGGCCCGTTCGCGGCTGTCCGCCAGGCCTTTCTCCACCAGGAGCACGTCGGCTCGGGTTCTCAACGGCTTCTTTGCCACGTCTTTTTTGCGCCTGTTCAAATTGACACTGGTTCGAGGCATCAATTATAATCCATTGGCCAAACAGGAGAACTTATGCCTAAGCGCACTTATCAACCCAAGAAACGTCGCCGCCAGCGTGTGCACGGCTTCATGTCGCGTTCCAGCACGCGCGGGGGCAGGGCAGTCTTGAAACGCCGGCGGTTCAAGGGTCGGCATCGGTTGGCGGTCTAACGGCGTGGCCTACTCCAGATGCAACGGAAACACCGCCTTACCAGCGGCAAACGCTACTCCCAAATACACAGTGAGTCCAAAGGCCGGGCCAACCGGCTCCTGGTAATTAAGTCCCTTCCCAACGACCTGAATGAGACCCGTTTCGGCATCCTGGTGGGAAAACGCATCGGCAACGCCGTTGCCAGGAACCGGACCAAGCGACGAATTCGAGAATCTCTGCGTCAGACGTCTGTGAAACCGGGTTGGGACGTGGTCATTATCGCCAGGCGCGACGCCGGAAAAGCAGACTACCAACAGCTGAAGACCGCGACAGAAAACTTGCTCAATCAATCCAACCTTGCCTATACGCGGGCGGACCAAGGGCCCAGCGGTCCGGATGAAAGACTGGCAGTCCGTGCCGACTTGCTCCCGGTCCGTGAAGATGGGGCCGATGGCCCTTTCTCTCCCTCGAGCGGAGTCAAGAAACTGGCCCTGCTCTCCATAGTCCTGTATCAGCGTGCCGTCTCTCCCTTCCTGCCAATGTCGTGCAGGTACATGCCTACATGCTCCCACTACTCCCACGAGGCCATAAGCCAGCATGGGACCTTAAAGGGCGGTTGGCTGACGCTGAAACGGCTTGCCCGGTGCCATCCCCTTGGGGGGAAAGGTTACGACCCTGTTCCCTAGCCGCCGTTCCGCCCCCCCCATCCTAACCTTCCCTCTCTGGGGGAAGGGACAGGTTCCATTACGGCCCGCCTCCCGGGATGTTTCAGCGCCCCCTCTCCCAAGAGGAGAGAGCCGAAGTGACGGTCGTGGGTACCCCCGCCTCGCCGCCCTGCTGCTTGCGGCGGCGGCGCTTCTACTGGCTGCTGTGGCCTGCACTCCGGGGCAAATCATCGGGTATGGTTCAGGCTGGAACAGCGTGGCTTACAGCGACGGAGCGGTCTATGTGGGCGGCAAGGACAATTTCGTTGCCGCGTTGGACGCCTCCACGGGACAGCTTCTGGAGGGCGTGGGGGAAGGAAACGTACAGGGGCGCTGGTACCGTGAGCTTCCCAACACCCACGGCGTATTCGGACCCCCGGCGGTGGGAGAGAAACTGGTATACTTCGCCGATAGGGGAAGCAGGGACGGAGAGGAAAGCAGCCTGCTGGCCCTGGACCGGGAGACTGGAGCCCGTGTATGGCAAAAGACGGTCGGTGAAGGAAATGCCCTGGTGGGAGGCCCTGCCTTGGGCGACGGCCTCGTCATAGTCGGGTCCGAGGACGGGATTGTATATGCGTTCCAACAAGAAGACGGGGCTGCGACATGGCACTTCTCCACCGAAGGACGGGTCTGGTCCACTCCCGCGATATCTGATGGACGGGTCTATTTCGGGTCCATGGACGGAAGTCTGTATGCGGTGTCCACCGTTGGAGAAGGGGCGGGAAAGAAAGTCTGGAGTTTCGACACGGGAGCGGCGGTAATAACCCAGCCGTTGATTTTGGATGACGTGATATTTTTCGGAGCCTTGAACAAGAGATTCTATGGGCTCGACCTCGAGGGCAACTTGCTCTGGAGCTTCTTGGGAGACGACTGGTTCTGGGCGGCCCCTGTAGGAATGGACGGAGTCGTCTACGCCTCCACTATGAGCGGACGCGTCTACGCGTTGGACAGCGCGGGGAACGAGATTTGGCCGAGACCCTTCGACGCCGAATCGCCAATCGTTTCCAAGCCCGTGCTGCTGGAGAATCGTCTGGTGGTTGGCACCGACGAGGGCAGGCTGTTCCTGATAGACTCTTCCGACGGAACGAACGTCCACGACACTCCTAAACTTGACGGCCGCATCAAAGCAGACCTGGCCGTACAGGAAGACGCCGCCGCCGACAAAGTGTACGTGTTCCTTGGGCTGGACGACTCCAGTGTGCGCAGGTTCGAGGTGAGGGCGGGAGTGGACCTGCTGGAACCTGACTGGGTGTTTAAGCGTTAGGCGAGACGCGGCATGGAAATCCTTAACTTTATATTCAACGACATTCTCGTCAACCCGATGTTGAACGTGCTGGTGGTGCTCTACAGCCACCTGATGAGCAACATGGGTCTGGCCATTATCGTCTTTACCGTGGGCGTTCGAGTGGCTTTGCTCCGGCTCCAGCTCAGGCAGACCCGGATGATGAAGGCCCTCCAGGCCA
The DNA here is from genome assembly GCA_034422875.1 of Dehalococcoidia bacterium. Classification (GTDB taxonomy): domain Bacteria; phylum Chloroflexota; class Dehalococcoidia; order Lucifugimonadales; family JAGWBF01; genus DAOUJI01. The sequence continues at coordinate 4,669 of DAOUJI010000099.1, forward strand.
TACAGCCCAAAATGAAGGAAGTCCAGGAGCGGTACAAGAACGATCCGCAGCGCAGGTCCCGGGAGATGATGGACTTATACCGCCGGGAGGGGGTCAATCCCCTGGGATGCCTCGGCCCGATGTTCATACAGATACCCATCTGGGTGGGACTGTACCAGGCCTTGCTCAAGAGCCTGGGCACCAACCCCAACGACCTCGTAGGACTCTCCCAGCGGATATACTCTTGGAACCCGGTGGCCGACTCCATCATCCCGCTGAACGCCAACTTCCTGGGCATGGACCTGGCTAACCCCGACCCCACGAACATCATCATGCCTGTCCTAGTGGGCGTATCGACGTGGGCGTTGCAGAAGACCACGACGCCGCCCAGCACCGACCCGCGTCAACAGTCCACGGCCAACACGATGCTGTGGATGATGCCGCTGATGCTCGCTTTCCTCTCTCTTACATTCCCCAGCGGCCTGGCCCTGTACTGGACTATCTCCAATGCCATAGGCGTCGCTATCCACGTCTACATGACCAAGGACGTCGGCGCCATCGTTCCTGATTTTGCCAAACCATATTTCGGACTCTCGGTCCCCGCGCGGGTGGACGAGGGGAGTTCGACGACGGCCGTCGTCGAGGCCCCTCCGCCGAGCGCGGAAGTTGACGGAGAGCCTGAGGAGAATGCCGTAGATGGAACAAGAACGAACGATGACCGGAAAAACCGTAGAAGAAGCAATCGAAGTGGCCCTGAGAGAACTAGACGTAGGTCGGGAAGAGGCAGAGGTAGAAATTATAAGCCGAGGTAAGCCTGGCTTCCTGGGCATTGGCGCAGAGCTGGCTAAAGTCAAGGTCAGAAAAATAACAGGCTCCCAAAGCGCCGCCACCTTTGCCATGGAAACGGTGACAAACATATTGGGGGCCACGGGAGCCCAGACGCTGGCCACCCTCAGGAGCGCTCACGACCAGCAGAGCGGAGGCCCGGTTATCGACATATCCGGAGAGGACTCCGGCCTTCTCATAGGACGCAGGGGAGAGACCCTGAGGGCGCTCCAGTTCATGGTCAATATGATTGTCAATAAGAAGCTGGAGGGCGAAGACGTAAGGGTGGCGTTGGACGTGGAACGCTACCGGGAACGCCGCTCCAACAGCCTCCAGGACCTGGCCAAGACCGTGGCTGAAAAGGTGGCCAGCAGCGGCAGGGCCATCACCCTCGAACCCATGTCTCCCGCCGACAGGCGAGTCGTTCACGTCACTTTGGCCGACCATCCCAGGGTGACGACCCAAAGCGCCGGGTTCGGGGAGCAGCGCAAAGTGACCATCGCACCCAAACGGGGATAGGGTAGACGCCCTCACCCCTTCGACAAACTCAGGGCAGGCCCCGCCCTCTCCCAGGGGAAGAGGGCGGCTACTTAAAGTGTCCGGTAGGTTGCCGATACGTCACGGCGTGGGACTGGACGAAGTCTTCGTTGAGTCCGTAGCCGAGGCCCGGCGCGTCTGGCAGATGCAGGACTCCGTCCCTGATGTCCAGCGACTTGTCCAACATTTGGTTGTACGTCTCCAACCCCGATAGAGAAAACTCCACCCGGTAGAGGTTGGGAACCGTCATCATCGCGTGGGCAGCGGCCAGCAGCTGTATGGGACCCAGGACCGTGTGGGGGCTGATGGGGACGTAGTGAGTCTCCAGCAAGTGGGCCGTCTTGCGCATCTCACTGATCCCGCCGGACCAGCACACGTCCTGCATCACGTAGTCGGCAAGTCGGTTCTCCACGATGGGGGCTACGTCAAACCGTCCAAAAAGCCGTTCCCCCACGGAAATGGGAACGTCCACGGCGTCCCGGACCTGTTTCAGAGCCGTCAGGCTTTCAGGGGGAACGGGTTCCTCGTACCAGCCGATGTTGTAGGGCTCCAACCGTCTCCCAATGCGTATGGCTGAGGCCACGTTGTAATGGCCGTGGGCGTCGATGAGGATGTCCACGTGAGGCCCCACGGCCTCTCTTACTGCCGCCGTGATGTCCAGTCCCTGTTGTTCGCCCTGGGGCGAAATGACTCCGTTCACATATCCTGAAGGCTCCTCCGGCCCGATGGCCCCCTCAACCGCTGAGTGGTACGGCCGCATCTCCAGGAAGGGGTCCATCTTCATGGAGGTGTAGCCCAGTTCTACGACGTGTTTCGCTGCCAGGGCATAGTCCTCGGGCGACTGGCACCCGCGGAACCAGGTGTTGGCGTACAGCGGGACGCCGGCCCTGAAACGTCCGCCCAGCAGGTCGTATATGGGCCTGCCCAGCGTTTTGCCCTTGATGTCCCACAGGGCGATGTCTATGCCCGAAATCAGGCAAGTGGCCATGCCCCGGCTGCCCATGTAGGAGAAGCGACGGAACATCTTGTTCCACAGCCGGTCTATATCGGCTGGGTCTTCGCCGACCACACTGTCCTTCGCCCAATCCAACGCGTCGGCGAGGATCAGGCTTCCGGCTCCGGGAGTGTTGCTGGCCTCACCAATTCCAGTCACCCCTTCATCGGTGTCCACCAGCACCAGCAGCCAGCTTCCGAACCACTCGGAACTGTCGGGAGTTGGTTTAAGCAGTTGGGCTCTGACGTCGGTGATTTTCATAGCGGCTCCTGTTCGATAAGTGCGTGCAACGAGCAGATGGCGGAGGTTGGGCGCGCTGTCCTGGGACTGGACAATGCGGGCCGGAAGACGCGACTGATGTGCTAGAATATGCCATCCCCAAGCTTTTTTCCACATCGACAACCGTGGAAGGAGACGCCATGATTGACCAGAAAGACCTTATCAGAGTATTGGACGGCATCCGGGGCGACGCCGTCGTGATCACCTCCATGAGAATCGCCATCCGGTGGCCTGAGACCACTGGAAACGACAACCGTGTCATTCCCCTGGACTCGGCGTTCATCCCCAGCGCCATGGGAAAGGTCTCATCTTTCGGTCTGGGCCTAGCGCTGGCCCAGCCTGACACCAAAATAATCTTGCTGGACGGCGACGGCGGCCTGCTGATGAACCTGGGGACTCTGGTGACAGTGGCCAACAAGGCCCCGAAAAACCTCTACCATTTCGTAGTAGACAACGGAGTGTACGCCACCACCGGTGGGCAAAGCACCCCCGGCGCCGGGACATCGTCATTCCCTGAGATGGCCGACGGAGCGGGATACGCCAACACCTACGACTTCAGCGACCTGGAAGAGTTCACCAACCGGGCGGAAGAGGTGCTCAACACGCCGGGGCCGTCCCTGATTCGCATAGACACTGTCCCCGACATTCGTGCCCCGGGCGAGCGGGCTACAGGCAGGCAGAGGCCGGCCGCAAGCCGCCCGCGCGCATTCAACGTCATCCGCGACAAGATGAAGGAATTGGGCACGGCTTAGACGTCTGCGCAGAGAGGTGAGATGACTGACCCAACCATAGAAACTGTGTTCAATACCCTGGACAAGTGGAGGCATTTGCCGAAATACCAGCTTGAACGCCGCGCCGACATATTTTTTGCCCTGTTCTTGACCGACGTGTTGGAGAATCACTGCGGCACAAAGTTTGAACGTCTAGTCATCCCCGAATTTCCGTTACGGCATGGCACGCTTGGGACTAATAAGGGAAGGGTAGGCCCAAACCAGTCGGTGAACGTAGATTACGCCGCTTTTTCCAAGGACTATAACAAAGTGTTCTTCATAGAACTTAAGACTGATATGAAGTCCATCAGACCCGCCCAGGATCGCTACCTAAATGAGGCAGCAAAGAAGGAATTCAAGGAATTGGTGGAAGGGGTTTGCTTGATCAGGAAGCATGGTAAACAACCTAAGAAATACGAGCGTCTATTGGAACTACTTTCAGAAGTTCCGGTAGACGCGGTAGAACACAAGCCACAGATAGTCTACATTCAACCTAAATACAGCAAACAGAATCACCAAGACCATGCAACGTACATCTACTTTGAGGAGTTCGCGGACGTTGTAAAGACTCGAGGCGATATCGGCAAAAGGTTCGAACAATCGCTGAAGAGCTGGGTTGAGTAAAGGCTGGGTCAAACAAGCCCCGCAAATCTGCTCAGGAGGGCAAGCATGGAGCGTGTAGGGTTCATAGGTCTGGGCAACATGGGGTCCGGCATGGCCGCCAACATACAGAAGGCCGGATACCCCATGGTCGTCTACGACATTAGGGAGGAAGCCACAAAGCCCTACCTGGAACGGGGAGCGGCCCTGGGCAGTTCGCCTGCCGACGTGGCGGCGCACAGCGACGTGGTGCTGACCTCCGTCCCTGGACCGCCGGAGATGGAGCAGGTTGCACTGGGGCCGGAGGGAATCCTGAATGGAATAACCCCTGGCTCCATCTATCTTGACCTGACAACCAACCGGCCCTCGTTGATTAGGGAAACGGAACCCAAGTTTCGAGAAAAGGGCGCCCACCTCTTGGACGCTCCGGTGAGCGGAGGCAAGGACGGCGCCGCCTCGGGCAACCTCGCCGTGATGGTTGGAGGGGACCCAGAGGTGTACGAAAAGGTCAAGCCGCTGTTGGACTCTTTCGGGGACAAGGTCTTCTACGTGGGCGGCATAGGCTGCGGTTGTGTCGCCAAACTGGTCCACAACATGATTAGCCGGGGCATGCGTTTGGCCTTCGAAGAAGGCATGACCCTGGGAGTCAAGGCTGGCGTGGATGCGGAATCGTTGTGGGAGGCTGTGCGGCGGGGAGCTCTGGGTCGGGCCAGCTCCATACACTACGACTTCCCTAAGAAGATTCTGAAGCAAGAAAACGACCCGCCCACCGCTGACTTGTCCATCGCCATCAAGGACATCTCGCTGGCCACTGAGCTTGGCCGCGAGTTCAGCGTGCCCTTGCCTATAGCCAACCTGGGGGAGCAGCAGGTCATCGAGGGCATCAACCGGGGCTGGTTGAAGCTGGACACGTCGGTCTTGTTCAAGCTTCAAGAAGAGAAAGCCGGGGTGGAGGTCCGTGCCCCCAACGTAGACCCGGACAAGGCGGCCAAGTTCATTACAACCCATCCTGAAACCCAATAGAGTGTTGTGCATGTCCCTTCCCCCAGCGGTGGAGGGTTAGGATGGGGGTTGCCGGACAACGCACACGGTTCCATACAGGGAAGGAGGCGGACGATGCCTGGAATGCGAGAAAACAGAGTCAAGGACAAGCTGGAGCAGGGCCAGGTTGCCACGGTGGCCGTGGGCCTGAACGATCCTGACACCATCGAGTTCCTTGCCCAGTTCGGGTTCGACGGAATGTGGATTGAGACGGAACACGCCCCCACCACCTGGGACCAGGTGGCGCACCAGTCCCGGGCCTGTGACCTTTGGGGAATGACCTCGATATGCCGCGTGATGAACAACGACACCGCCCTAATCACCCGGACCCTGGACGCCGGATGCACCGGCATAGCAGTGCCCCACGTGCGGACCAAAGCCGAGGCTGAGCACATGGCCAAGTCCGCCAAATTCGCCCCCATGGGATATAGGGGAATGGGGGGAGGCCGCCAGTCCTTTGGCGTCACCGATTTCCACGCCGAAGCCAACGAAAAGACCCTGACGGTGGCGTTCATCGAGGACATAGAGGCCATCGACAACTTGCCTGAGATACTCACCGTGGAACACATAGACGTCTTCATGGTCGCCCCTGCAGACCTGGGCGCCAGCATGGGCCTCATCTGGAGGTTCGGGCGGGAGCCCGCCCCGGCTCCCGTGGCCGAGGCCATCGACCGGGGAATATCCACCATCGTGAACGCGGGCAAGGTGGCGGGCCACGTCATAACCACGGAAAACGTCGGGGAAATGTACGACAAGGGAGTCCGTTTCTTGCTGTCGCCCTGGCAGCCCTGGCTGGGACGGGGAGCCAGTGAGTATATGACGGAAGTGGCGAGGTTGGGCGGCTAGCTCAGTGTAGAACGCTCATGACACTGGTATACCGTCGCTCAGGCTGAGGCGGAAGCCCATGGGACGTAGTGTATAGACGCGCTGCCTCCCCGGCTGAATGGGCCTAGCGTTCGTACCAGCCCGAGCCGAACAACAGGCCGTCGTGCCTGACCGCCCATGTGTGCTTCTGGGATTCCTCGCCGGTGTCGGGGTTCAAGAGGACGTAATCGACCCAACGCCCTTGTTCGGTCGCTCCGAGGAGCTCGTCACCGTAGAACTTTCCGACACCGTCGACGCGTAGACTGGGGTCTCGGTTTATGAAAATGGGGTTATGGTGGGCGATGGTGTAGCCCTCTTCGTTGATGATGAACACGTACCATTCGCCGTCAACGTTGTCCCGGTTGTTGTAGTACTCGATGGACGCTTCCAGGCCTATCTCCTCGTAACGTTGTATGGCGTCCTCTACCACAGCCTTGGTGTATGCGCCCGGCTCGTCCTTGGTCGGGGCTGCGGGCGCCGGTGGGTCGTTGATCAACGCCGTCACCGCTAATGCTATAGCCACAGCGGACGCCAGCAGGGCTGCCGCGGCCAGTCCGGCAGCTACTCGAGAAACCATTCGAGTCCTCCTTGGGTTGGTGAAGTCAGTGACGCGATTTCAGTCGCCATCGAACGGCCAGCCTAGGACAGGTTGTACAGACGCACCACGTTGTCCAGGGTCATCTTCCGCCGGTAGTCGGCCCGTCTGTCTTCGGGGACTTCCAGAAAAGTGCGGTCCAGCACCTCCTGGGAGTGAGGCCAAATCGAGTCGTGGTGCGGATAGTCGCTGCCCCAGACCAGGTTGTTCTCGCCGATAATGTCGGCTGTGCGTAGGCCGACCCGGTCGTCCTCAAAGGTCATGTAGAACTGGCGCTGGAAATACTCGCTGGGCTCCATGTCCAGGTCAGGCGACAACACCTCGGGAGTGCGGTAGGCGGCGTGGTCCAGCCGTTCCAGGTAGTGGGCGACCCAGCCGGTTTCCCACTCGGTGGGAACGAACTTCAAGTTAGGGAAACGGTGGCACACGCCCGACGTAATCAGGGTCCCGATGGTCACGGCCCCAGCCGACAGCGCTAGGGCGTATTTCTGGATGGGGTCCCAGGTGTCCGGCAGGTCCATGCCGGGGATTGCTCCGGTGAAGATGTGCATGGTTACAGGCAGCCCCGTCTCTTCCGCCGCTCGCCAGAAAGGGTCATAGGAGGAGTCGCTGAAGGGGCGGTCTCTGGGAGGAGTGCAGGTAACCGAGACGCCGACGAACCCCTTCTTGGCGGCCTGTTCCAACTCTTGTACCGCCTCTTCGATGTCGTGCAGGCTGATGCACGCCAGACCTTTCAGCCGGTCCGGAGCGTGGCCGCAATACTCAGCCAGCCAGTCGTTGTACCTGCTGAAAGCGGCGGACACGATTCTGGGGTCGTCAATGCCGAACACGGCCATGCACATGGACGGGTAGACGATCTCCATGTCCACGCCGTCTATGTCCTGGTCCTTCAGCCTCTCGGCGGGGTCGAACACGCCCTTACGCAGCCCCGCGTAGCCCTGCTTCATCAGCTCATGGGTCTTGGGGTCATCCAGCCGGTTGCCCGCGATGCCGAACCGCCCTACCAGGGAAGTCCGCGCTCCCACTTTGAGCAGGTGACCCCGCTCGGGGTCTTCAACGATGCGAGGAGCCTTCTCGCCGAACTTCTCATACAGCCCCTCGAAGACCTCCGACGGCTCGACAATGTGGGAGTCCCCGGATATGCATTTCCATTCAGTCATCGTGCCCCTCCGTGCCTATCGACGGCCCTTTCCATGAACCTGGGCCTGTGTCAAATACAACCTAGGATGCTATAGGACGGGGCCGACTCCGTCAATCGTGTGTGTATTGACTCACGCGCCGTCCTCACCCCACCCAGCGGGTGATGCCGTCGTGGATGAGGAGGGCGCCGACGACTAGGAGGACAACGCTCATAACCTGGAGCAGCCGGTTGATGGAGGCTTTTCCAGCCAGATGGGCTCCGATGTATGCCCCGGCCATGGCGGTACTGCCCATAACGAGCAGCAGCACGATATCCACTTCTCCCTTGATGCCGTGGCCGATGAACCCCACAAGACCCATAATGAACCCAATGACGAGGTTGGAACCTGCGGCTACCAGGGGGTTTATCCTGAGGAACCGGATAATCACCGGCAGACGGACGCTTCCAAGAATCAGACCCACCGCTCCACCGACCAACCCTACGACGGCGCCGGTAAACCCCTCTATAGCGGCTTGTCTTGGATTGATGGAGGCTCTACCTTCCGGCCAGTCCCCGGACGATCCAGGGGGCGCCCTCCTGAGCCTGATGATGAACTCCACAGCCTGCCAGGCGACGAAACAGCCCGCGACTGTGATCAGGGCGCCTTCCGGAACGGATGTAGAGCTGGCGAACCCGCCTATAAAGGACCCTATGGCGGCGGGGATTCCCATAACCGCCACGAGCCGCCAGTCTATCCTTCCGGCCCTGACGTGTCGGTAGCCTCCTACAAAGGCGCTAACGGTGGAGACCAGGATGTTGGTGCCCGCCGCAGTGGCTGGCGGAACGTTCAGCAGCAACAGGGCGGGAAGGCGCATGGTGCCCAAGGCCAAACCAACGAACCCTGCCAGTATTCCCACGAAGAAGGAAATGACACCCAGTATGGCGACTTGCCAGACTGGAAGAATGAGCCCCAAGTCCATTGAGGGATTATAGGCCCAGGATGTTGCCCGCCGCGTCTACGTCCAGGCTGCGGGGAGAGCCGGGCAGTCCGGGCATGGTGACGATGCTGCCCGCAATGGGATATATGAACCCGGCGCCCACCGACGCCCTCACGTCGGATATTTCAAACGTGTAGTCGGAAGGCCTGCCCTTCAGTGAAGGGTTGTGGGATATGGAGAGGTGGGTCTTGGCCATGCACACCGGAAGCCCGCCCCAGCCCAGCTCTTCGTAGCGGGCCAGCTGCCTGCGGGCGGACGGCTCCCACCGCACGTCGTTGGCGTTGTAGACCTTCTGGGCAAGGGCCAGGGTCTTCTCCCGCAACGGAGCGTCCTGCGGGTACAGGTACGAGACCGTCCCACCCTGCTCCACGGCTCCAACCACCGCCTCAGCCAGGGCCACTCCGCCCTCGCCTCCGTCGGAGAACACCGTGCTTTCCACGGCAGCGAAAGCGCCAGCGTTCAACGCTCCCTGACGGACGAGTTCGATTTCAGATTTGGTGTCTGAAGGGAAGGCGTTCACTGCCACGACAACGGGGATTCCGAACGATGTGACCACGGAGATGTGGTGCTCCAGGTTCGGCATGCCTTTGCTGATGGCCTCCTCGTTGGGGGTGTCCAGGTCCCGGATGCGGACGCCGCCGTGGGACTTGAGCGCACGGGCCGACGCCACCAACACAACCGCGCGGGGCTCCAGGCCGTTGTACCGCGCTTTGATGTGCATGAACTTCTCGAAACCCAGGTCCGATCCAAAGCCGGCCTCAGTGAGGACGTAGTCGGAGTAGCCTAGGGCCAGACGGTCTGCGGCTACGGAGCTGCAGCCGTGGGCGATGTTGCCGAACGGCCCCGCGTGGACCAGAACCGGCTGTCCCTCGGTGGTCTGGACCAGGTTGGGTTGGATGGCGTATCGAAGCAGCGACATCATGGAGCCAACGGCGCCCACGTCCTCGGCAGTGACGGGTTCCCGGCTGTCAGTGAAACCCACCACCATCCGGCTCAATCTCGCTCTCAGGTCGTCCAGGTCGCGGGACAAGGCCAGGACCGCCATGATTTCCGACGCTGTGACGATGTCGAAACCCGTTTCCCTGACAGGCGCGTTGTTCGGGCCGCCGATCCCGGTAACGATGTCCCTCAGAGCGCGGTCCTCGACATCGGTCACCCTGCGCCAAGTGGAGCCTGCGGGGGTGAATCCGGGAATCTGGCCTCGTTGGGTCGTGTTGTCGGTGAGAGCAGCCAGAAGGTTGTGGGCCGACGCCACGGCGTGGGCGTCTCCGGTGAAGTGGATGTTCACCTCGTCCTGGGGTTCGACATAACACGCTCCCCCGCCGGTTCCTCCGCCCTTTATCCCGAAAATGGGGCCGAGAGACGGCTCCCGCAGTGTGGCCGTGACCCGTTTCCCAATCTTGCCCATCCCCTGGGCCAACCCTACGGTTGTGGTGGTCTTGCCCTCGCCGGCAGGGGTGGGAGTTATGCCGGTCACTACGACCATAGACCCCTGAGGGCCGTCTGACTTCACGGCTTCCAGGGGTATCTTGGCCTTGTGCTTCCCATAGGGGATGACCATGGCCGGGTCCAGCCCCAACACGTCGGCAATCTCAGCTATGGGTCTCATCATGCCTACCCTCCACCATCAGTCTCTCCCCGCCGCCAAATTATCTCACACGTAATCAGTACAGCCTAGGGAGAAGGAGGGTTCTTATTTGTATACTGAGGGAGTCGAAGACTTTGGCTATTGTCTTCTCGCCGGTGGCCAATGTTTTCGACATGGTCTATATTGGGCTGGATTAGACGATTCTGGAGGGCGATGTTCGAACAGCACGCTGACTCCCACCGCGTGTGGACCATAGCCGAAGCCAAGGCGAGACTTTCGGAGGTCTTGCGGCTTGCCGAGGAGGAGGGGCCTCAGCGCATCGGAGTTCGGAAGACCTTTGTTGTTATCCCCGAGAAAGCCTGGCAGGAACAGACGCACCAGCGCAAACCTTTAGGTCAATGGCTGGTTGAGAATACGCCCAGCGGGATCGAGCTTGAACTCCCCGATCGCCATGATTCGGGGCGTGAAATTCCATTCCTCGCTCCGAAGAATGAGTGAACGGATTTCTGCTCGACATCAATGTCGTCCCGGGGATAACGAAGCCCTTATCTTGGAGCTATCGAATGAATGATCAGCAGCTGGATCGAAACCTTCGGTCAGTAGGCAAAGAATGTTTTGTTAGATTTTTCGAAGAGTTTAGCGATCCGACGCTATCAAACGATGATGTTGCATCATTAGTCGAAGAGGAGAGAGGCTACACAGACAAGGCTTGCCGGTCACGTACCAGTCACGCTCGAAGTATTATTAGAGCGGGGCGTGCGGCTGATGCGTTAGATATGGTTCGGCATTCTCGAAGTCCAAAGGTGACTGCCCATACCAAAGAACGGGCTATCTCACTAGCTGCCTGGTTGCGGGAATCCGACCTACGATGAGATGACCAAGACGAGGATGGGAGATAGCAGTAACCTCATGGTTGCTGTTCCCTTGATATGTATCATTACCTGGTTCCGAGAGTGATACTAATGGTCAACCGCCCACCGAATTTGACCCTCTCCATAGGCGCGGATAAAATGGGTTTCGTCCCCTTACTCTCCCCGATGACTACGTAGACCGGCCCATCGACATCCAACAGGAGGACGGCGCTATGGCAAGCCAGGAAATTGTGTTGATGGCGCATCTGATGCGGAGGGCCGGGTTCGGCGCCCGCCGCGACGAGCTGGAAAGGCGCACCGCCGTCGGGTACGAGGAGACGGTCGAGGAGCTGCTGGACCCCGAGGAGTACGGGATTCCGCCCACGGACACCGACATCCTCTTCCGTACCCAACACTTCCTGGAAGCCGGAAACGACCCGCCGGGCGCTCAAAGCGTCCACATGTACCACCTGATTAACAACCCTCGGCCCCTGGAAGAGAAGATGGCTCTGCTGTGGCACATGGTGTTCGCCACGGGTAACGCCAAGATAGACAACCCCCTGGAGCTGGCCCGCCAGATGGACCTGTTCCGACAGAAGGGTCTCGGCAGCTTCCACGAACTGTTGGTGGATCTGTCCAAGAACCCGGCGATGATCTACTGGCTGGACAACAACTACAACCACAAGGACCAACCCAACGAGAACTGGGGCAGGGAGCTGCTGGAGCTCTTCTCCATGGGCCAGGGCAACTACACCGAACAGGACGTATTCGAGTGCGCCAGGGCCTTTACGGGGTGGACCTTGGCCCCCAAGCCGCCCAACGCTTTGGGTCGCCGGGTCTGGGACTTCGAGTACCTGGCCGAGGACCACGACGACGGGGAGAAACACTTTCTGGGGCATAAGGGAAGATTCAACGGCGAGGACGTAATAGACATCATCGTCCGCCAACCAGCCACGGCCAGGTTCATTGCCAGACACCTGTACAACTTCTTCGTGGCGGACGAGGTGCAAGTCCCGGCGTGGCTACACACGCCGCCAAGGGAC
>DAOUJI010000100.1:0-33149 GCA_034422875.1 Dehalococcoidia bacterium
TTGAAGACGCCGCAAGGGCGGGTTTCTTTAGTCCACCGGCAGGTCTATGTCGTAGTGCGCCAGGACGGAGTCGATCTGGGCGGCTGAGGCGGCGTCGCAGGGCACCAGCGGCAGTCTGGGCATTCCCACGTTGAAGCCGACCTTGTTCAAGGCGTACTTCAGGGGTATGGGGTTGGACACCACGAACAGGGCCTTGAAGATGGGGTGGAGCCTGCGGTGCTCCGCTCCCGCCTTCTCCACGTCTCCCTCCAGCAGGTAGCCCATCATCTGCTTGATCTGGCTTCCCACCAGGTGAGATGCCACACTGACCACGCCGTAGCCGCCCATGGCCATCATGTAGAAAGTCTCGTTGTCGTTGCCGCTCCATACACGGAATCCGGCCTGGGACCCTTCGATGATACGGGCTATCTGGTCCATGTCGGAACCGGCTTCTTTGACCCCCACGATGTTGTCCACGTGGCTGAGACGTATCGTGGTGTCGTGGGACATGTTCAGGCTGGTGCGGCTGGTCACGTTGTACAGGATGCAGGGGAGGCTGACGCTTTCCGCCACGGTCTTGAAGTGCTGGTAGAGTCCCTCCTGAGGCGGCTTGTTGTAGTAGGGGACCACCAGCAGCAGGGCGTCGGCGCCCGCGGCCTCGGCTTCTTTGCTGAGTTCAACGCTCTCGGCGGTGTTGTAGTTGCCCGTTCCGGCGATGACCGTTCCGCGTTCTCCAATGCCTTCTTTTATTTCCGAGAAAAGGCGCAGCTTTTCATCGGTTGAGAGGGTCGGTGACTCCCCTGTTGTGCCGGAGACCACCAGGCCGTCGGAGCCGGAGTCCAGGAGAGCATTGGCGAGACGCTTAGCCTGACCATAGTCCACCTGTCCTGTCTCATCGAAAGGGGTGGCCATTGCTGTTATCAGTCGGCCTATCTCTGCCATTTTGGACCTCCTTTTCGGGCCAACGCTTGGGCTCCGGAGAGGGTAACAGGAGTCTATTATAATGGTTTGGTGCGCAAAGATAACCCACAGTCTGTGGGGTTAGACTAAATTGGCCGGACGCGCCGCGTCACCGGGACCAATCGCTGTGCCATCGGGTCCACCGCTAGATTCAGGATTTCCAGCGTTGTGGCTCCCAGCAGGCTGTCCGCATCTGGTCCAAATATCACAGGACACCACCCATCCCGCCCTTCAAGAATCACGCGCGCCGTTCCTACGCCATATTCGACGTTGGCCCCATCCGCAAGTTCGAATGTGTCGTAAAGCTGTGGGTGTAGATGCAAACTGGTCAAAATTGAAGTCGGGACCATCGAATGAAGGGCGCCTGTGTCGACAAGAGCCTCTATGGACATAGGCTCACTGCCGTCGATGTTGCCAACTTGAACTGTGACTGAAAACGTTCCCACAGACCTATACCGTTACCCTTCAGATAAGGGTCTAGATTAAGGGACTCTACACCATGGATATCAACATTGGCAACACGGATGCGTTTCCCATCCTTACCGTTTGGGACGAGGCGACTAAAGGGCGGCTCAGAGGTTAGGAGAAGGCGGGGGCAGCCGGGGCCAGGCAGTCGCGTTTGAGGACCTCTTCTGCAATCTGGAGGGCGTTCAAGGCCGCTCCCTTGCGCAGATTGTCTGATACGATCCACATTGCCAAACCGTTGGGACTGGAGGCGTCCTTCCTGATGCGGCCCACCAACACGTCGTCGGCGCCTGCGGCGTCCAGAGGCATGGGGTATCCGCCGGCGCCTGGGTCATCCACGACCTGGACTCCGGGCATTTCCGACAAGAGCTGACGGGCGTCGTCGGGAGAGATTGGGTCTTCAAACTCCACATGCACCGCCGCGCTGTGGGAGATGTAGACCGGGACTCGTACGCAAGTGGATGAAACGGCCATGTCCGGCCTGTGCATGATCTTGCGGGTCTCGTTCATCATCTTGGTCTCTTCCTTGGTGTAGCCGTCCTCTCCGAAGGAGTCGATGCGAGGTATGATGTTGAAGGCTATCTGGTTGGGCTGCTCCTTTGGGACCGCTTGGCCGCCGTCCAGAAGAGTCTTTGTCTGTTCGCGGAGCTCGTTCATGGCTGCTCCGCCCGCGCCGGACACCGACTGGTAGGTGTCGGCCACGACTCGCCGGACAGGGTTCACCCTATTAAGGGGATGGAGCGCCATCACCAGGGGAGTTGTGGAGCAGTTCGGGATGGAGATTATTCCATGGTGCCGTTCGACGTCTTCTCCGTTCACCTCTGGGACGACCAACGGCACGTCGGGGTCCATCCGGAAGTATGAGCTGTCGTCTATAACCAACGCGCCCTTCTGCACGGCGATGGGCCCGAATTCGCCGCTCAGGGCCGTGGAGACGGATATGAACGCAACGTCCACTCCGTTGAAGCTCTCGGGAGTGGTCTCCTCTACGACCAACTCCTCGCCGCGGACCTTGATGCGCTTGCCGGCCGACCTGTGGGACGCGCACAGCTTGATGTCTTTAAGTGGGAACTCTCGGGTTTCCAGGATGTTCAGGAACTCTTGACCGACGGCTCCGGTGGCGCCGACTACGGCGATGGTTACGGGTTTCATGGTGTCACTCAGTTATAGTCCTAGAATCTTATCCAAGCCTACCACAAGGCCTTTTAGGTTCACAACTTCACGTACGGCCCGCATCACACCGGGCATGTAACAGTCCCGGCCCAGCACGTCGTGGCGGAGAGATACGGTCTGGCCCGCCGTGCCGAACACGACCTCGTGGTGGGCGCTCCGTCCGGCCATCCTCATGCTGTGTACGCTGACTCCGTTGTGATTGCCTCCCCGGGTCCCGTCCAAAGTCTCTTTTTCCGGGTCGTTGTGCTCGAACTGCTTGTCTCCGGCAATGGAGAGAGCTATCGCAAGAGCCGTTCCGGACGGCGAGTCGATTTTCGCCTCGTGGTGGGCTTCGATGATTTCGGCGTACTCGAAATAGGGCGCCGCCTGTCTGGCCAGATGCATCAGCACCACAGCTCCCAGCGCGAAGTTTGGGGCTACGAATATCCCCACGCCGTTTTCAGCGACCATCTGGTCTAACTGCTTCAGTATATCGTCGCTTATCCCAGTGGTCCCGATGACCATGTTGACTCCGGCTCCGGTGGCAGTCCGAGCCGACCCGGGCACTGCGTCTGAAATAGTGAAGTCCACCACCGCATCAGGGCTGGTAGCTTTAATGGCCTGACCGAGGTCGTTGGACAGCAATATGGACCCTGAACCGTCCGGAAGGGTTAGGGAGTCTCGGTCTGCCCGTGGGTCGACTGCCGCTACGGGCAGCATGTCAGGCTCTTTGCATAGGGCTGACACAACCTCCGTGCCCATCTTGCCGAGCGCTCCATTTACGGCGACTTTTATGGAAGCCATATCAGCCTCCCCGCACAGAGTTCAAAACCCGCGGCGAGCGGCAGACTGAAAGGCTGCCGCCTCAGCCAGAATGTTTATCGCTGGAACCCTTGACTGGGCCCCTGGCGGCCAGGACCTCCGGGCCTCCCGCCGCCGAACCCTCCGCGCCTGGGTCCGCCCCCGGGCCCGCCTGGCCTGCCTCTTCCCGGTCCGCCCCTGGGTGGTCCAAAACCTGGGCCGCCCGGTCGTGGTCCGGATGGACGCGGTCCCCTGAGGGAAGGCTCCCGTGACTGCCTTGGAGTGGCGTCGCCGAACAGGGCCCGCCTGGAGAGGTTTATCCGGCCCATGTGGTCGATTTCCTGCACCATCACGGTGACCTCGTCGCCGAGGTTGAATTCCTCGTCGGTGTCGGCCATGTCGTCCGTGCGGATGAGACCGTCCTTGCCTGGAGTGAGCTCTACGAACACTCCGAAGCTGGCGGTGCGGGACACCTTTCCAGTGAATATATCGCCCACTGTGATCTCCCGCGTCATGCCTTCGATGCGGTCCCTCGCCCTCTCGATGGCTTCCTGGTTAGTTCCGCCGATGGTGACAGCTCCTGAGTCCTGGGTGTCTATCGAAACTCCCAACTCTTCCTGCATGCCACGGATGGTCTTGCCGCCGGGACCTATAAGAGTCCCGATTTTGTCCACCGGTATCATAATGCGGACCATCTTGGGAGCATATTGACTCAGGGTGTCTCTTGGGGTGGATATGGCCTCAACCATCTTGTCCAGGATGAACAACCGTCCGACCTTGGCCTGGGCCAGGGCGTCCTTCAGGATATCGTGGGTCAGGCCCTTCACTTTGATGTCCATTTGCAGGGCGTTGATGCCTTCCGATGTCCCGGCCACCTTGAAGTCCATGTCGCCCAGGTGGTCTTCCATCCCCTGGATGTCCGTGAGCACGGCGTACTTGTCGCCCTCTCCCTTGATAAGCCCCATAGCCACACCGGCCACGGGTCTCTCTATTGGGACTCCGGCGTCCATGAGCGCCAGGGTGGAGCCGCAAACGCTGGCCATGGACGTGGAGCCGTTGGAACTCAGCACCTCGGAGACCAGACGTATGGTGTAGGGAAACTCCTCTTCGTCCGGCACCATCACCTCGACGGCGCGTTCGGCCAGCGCTCCGTGGCCCACCTCTCTACGGCCAGGCGAGCCTACCCGTTTCACCTCGCCGGTGGAGTAGGGAGTGAAGTTGTAGTGGTGGATGTAGCGCTTGAACTCGTCGGGGCTGAGGGTGTCCAACATTTGCCTCATGCCTACCCCGGCCAGAGTGGCTATGGTAAGCACCTGGGTCTGTCCCCGCTTGAACAGGCCAGTCCCGTGGGTGCGCGGCAGAATCCCGACCTCGCAGCTAATCGGGCGGATGTCTTTGAGACCCCGGCCGTCGGGGCGCTGGCCCCGGTCCAGTATGCGGGAGCGCACCTGGTCTTTGAGTATGGAGTCAAAGGCCGCGGAGACCTCATCTCCGGAATGGTCGTCCTGGAGCCGTTCTTTAACCTCAGCTTCCAGGTCGCCCATGCCGTTTTCTCTTTCGACCTTGTCGCTGCCGGCGTCAAGAAGTTGGCCCATCCGTCCATTCAGAATGGTGTTGACCTCAGAGAGCAGGTCGTCGTTGGACGTTTTGGGCGCTACCTCCATCTTGGGGACGCCGACTTTGGAAACCAGCTCGTCAATCATGTCCACGATGACCACGTTGGCTTCCTGGGCCTTCTCGATGGCGGTGAGCGTTTCTTCTTCGGACACCTCTTTGGAGCCGGACTCCACCATCATGATGGCGTCTCTGGTGCCGGCGACGATGGCGTTAAGCCGTGCGCCCTCCAGTTCCTGGTAGGTGGGGTTGATGGCATAGCCGCCGTTCACCATTGCCACCCGGCTCGCTCCTATGGGGCCTTCAAAGGGGGCGTGGGATATGGACAGGGCTGCTGACGCCCCGATTATCCCCAGAATCTCCGGCGGGTTTTCCTGGTCGACCGACAGGATGGTCAAAATTACCTGGACCTCGTTGTGGAACCCCTTGGGGAAGAGAGGCCTGATGGGGCGGTCCGCCAGACGGCCATAAAGTATCGCCTCGGTGGACGGGCGTCCCTCCCGCCGGAAGAAGCTGCCGGGAATCTTTCCCCGGGCGTATAGCCTCTCCTCGTAGTCCACAGTCAGGGGCAGGAAGTCTATGTTGGATCGAGGGGACTGGGAAACCACGGCTGTCGCGAGCACGATGGTGTCACCGCACCTAACGGTGACTGCGCCGCTGGCCTGCTCGGCGAACTTGCCGGTCTCTAGAGTTATTTGCTTACCGTCGATGTCGCGTTGTACGGAATGTTGCATAGCGAAAAAGTCAAAACCTCACATTACGAATGATTGAGAAGGAATAAGAAAAAAGCCCCGAAAATTCGGGGCCGTAGGCTAACGGCGGAGACCCAGACGGGTTATTAGAGTGCGATATCTACCCACGTCTTCTCGGGTCAGGTAGTCAAGAAGGCTGCGCCGTTGTCCGACCAACTTCAGCAGACCGGTTCGAGAGTGGACGTCCTTTTGGTGGACTCTCAGGTGGTCGGTGAGTTGCTTGATCCGCTCGGTGAGGAGAGCTACTTGAACTTCGGTTGAGCCGGTGTCGCCGTCCTTTAGTTGGTACTCTCTTATTATCTGGGACTTTCTCTCCCCGTCTATCATACCCTTCTTTTCCGGACCTTTTCCTTTTCTTTCTACGCGGAGATTATATCACAAGCCCGAAGTCTCGCCAAGCGGAAGCAGGCAGCCCCTTTTTCTAGAACTGGCGAATCTTCCTGTATACGCCCGGCGAGCCCTCGGCGTGGGTCATCTGCGGCCTGATTTTGGCAGACCACGGATTGCCGTCTCTGGCGGCGGCCCACTCTGGAGTCTGGGACACTCCCTCGTGGTCGAACTCGTAGACAACAGAGTATTTGGGCTGTCCGAGGACCGCCCTGAACCGCCTGGCCCGGCGGCATCCCTCGATCTTCTCAAAGTCGGGGACGAAGACGGTGTTGTACCATTCGTTGAACTCGTCCTCGATCTCTTCTGGGACGTCCATGCGACCGATTTGCAGAATCGGCGCCATCTCGCTGGCTGCGGCATCAGGCGACAACTCAACCGGGTGAATCATTTCGTAAATCATGCGGGTGAACTTTGTGCCCGGGTGCCCCGTCACCTTCTTGGTCCATTCACTGGAGTTCTTAACCAGCTCCTGAAAGTGGGGCTGATTGACAACGTCGGCGGTTTCCAACTCCATCGCGGCGATGTACTTGGGGCCGCCCCGGATGGCCTCGTAGCGGGCTACGCTGAGGATTCCCTTCACGCCCACACGCTCAGGCATGTGCTCCTCGTTGTACCAGCGGTTGTATTCGTCCTCTATGTCAGGAGTTACGTCGGCGAAGACCAGCGACAGTCCCTTTCCCTTTATTGGCGCCATAATTCACCCCTCTGGCTGTTTGTTGGGGGGATGATAACACGCACGATTACTCCATGACCACACTGGCCATGACGGGCTCATGCTATAATCGGCGACGCATCCTTAGGTTGGGGAGACAGACATGAAGATGGCAGTGTTGGGAGCCGGAGCAATGGGCGGAATTGTGGCTATAGGCCTCCATAGAGGAGGACGTGACCTCACCGTCATCGACCCCTGGAAAGCCCATGTAGAGGCCATCCGGACCACCGGATTCCACATAACCGGTTACTACGGAGGCGAGTGGTCGGAATGGAAGGGTGTCATTCCTGCCATACACACCGACGAGCTAGACCGGTTGACCGAAAAGCTCGACGTGGTGTTCCTGTCGGTGAAAGGTTACAACACCCAGAGCATGTGTGAGCTTATAGAGCCTTACCTGGCCGACGATGCCATGGTGGTGTCTGTCCAGAACGGCATCAACGAGCCGACCATAGCGAAGGTTGTTGGTCCCCACCGGACAATCGGGTGCGAGACCCTGATGGGAGGTCAGACCTGGGAGCCCGGGCACATTCACCGTACCCAGGGAGGAAATCCGGGTGTGATGGACTACATGATTGGTGAATACCAGGGCGGAATCACTGAGAGGGTGGAGAACCTGGCAGCGATAATGAACGAGGACCTCGGCACGTGCGGAGTCTCCGACAACATCATGGACGAGGTGTGGACCAAGTTCGTGGTCAACTGCGGCTCAAACCTGCTGGCGGCCATAACCTCCTGGGACAGCCGGGAAATAACGCTGAACGGCTGCTCCCGCTACCGTTGGGCGTTGCAGGCCGAGGCCATCGCCGTGGCGGAGCAGCTTGGAATGAATCTGGGCAACTTTGCCGGCAGTGTGGGAGTTGTGCTGGGAGCGGAAGACATAAGGCAGGCGGCCGCGGGGGAACGGCCCGATTTGGAAGAGGCGACCAGGCAGGCTGCCTACAACACGAAGTCCGTCACACGCCCGTCAACGCTCCACGACGCTCTGCGCGGCACTCCGATGGAGGTTGAGCAGCTTAACGGAGTGGTGGTGGAAAAAGCCGCTGACCTGGAGGTCCCCGTCCCCTACAGCCGGGCCGTCGTGCGAGTGGCCCGGCTGGTCAATGAACACAAGCTGAGGCCCTATCCCTCGAACCTCGCCCTCTTTCAGGAATACCTGGAGGAGGAGCTGGCCGCCCTCGGCAGTTAGCGCGGTCTATTTGGACCAGGAGTCGTCGGGCGGAAAGATGACGCTGGTGCGGACGCGGGCCAAATCGGCGGCGAACCAGTCGTCCACGGTCTCTCGCCACTTCTTGTAATGGGGCTGCTCCCGGTGGCTGAGGTGGTCGGCTTCTGAGCGGTAGACTTCATAGAGGTAGACCGTGTTGGGGTCTTCCAGGTCCTGGAGAACGTCGAACCGGAGGCAGTTGGGCTCGTTCTGGACCGAACCCTTGGCGTCGTCCAGGGTGGCCTCAATAAACTGCTCCCTGACCTCCGGTTTCATCTTCACCGTCACGAAAAGCGCGTACATTCTTTAGTTCCTCCTGATTGGCCGTGATCAAAGTCCCGGAATCGTGAGCCCGTCCAGGCTCCAGGGCGCGGCTATTATACATGCCCTCAAAGCTCACAGAGAACCTTCTGAGTGAGGTGTGCGACGGCCCCAAGTTGCAAATCGAAAACGTTCTTGCCACAATAGGGGCATGGAAATCGGCGGTTTTCAGGTAGACGAGCCTGTCCCTGAGGCCAGGGAGACTCATGCTCTGGTCACAGTCAGGCCATGGGTTGACGTGGGTCGCGCGGGACGCCATGCGCTTATCCGGATGGAACGGAACCTGAACGCCAACGAAATCGCCCGGATAGAGCGTCCGGGGCGGTATTACGACTTCAGCCGGTATCGTCCCCGGATGATGAACGTAGGCGCGGAACGCCGGATCACCATACCCAACACCACGGTATTGCATGCCAGGCGCGAGGACGGCCCTGACTTTTTGTTCTTCCACCTGCTGGAGCCCCACATATTCGGTGAGGACTTTGTCGACTCGGTCCTGGAGTTTCTGAAGCGCTTCAACGTGACAAGATACACGCAGGTGGGCAGCGTGTCCGACGCCGTGCCCCACACCCGACCTCTGCTCCTGACCGGGTTCGTACCGGAAGAGACGGCGCTGCGGTACGGAATACAGAAGTCCCAGTACCAGGGCCCCACGTCCATAACAACCCTTATCGGACAAGAGGCCGCCAAGGCGGGCATAGAAACCCTGGTCTTCCTTGTTCGCCTGCCCCACTATGCCCAATTGGACGAGGACTACTCAGGGGTCTCCAGACTGCTTGAAGTCCTCTGCCCCATGTACGACCTCCCCAGCGAGCTGATCGACGCGGAGCGGGGGCGCCGCCAGTACCAGCAGATAGACTCCGCTCTCACTAGGAACCCGCAAGCCAAGAAGCTTGTTGAGCAGTTGGAGTCCAGCTATGACGCCGCACACAAGGAGACGGAGTCCACTCCTCTTCCCCCAGAGGTGGAGCGGTTCCTGAAGGAGATGGACGAGCGGCTGGGCGAAGAGCAGGGAGACACGCCTAAAGACTAAAGCGGCAGGACTTTGGGGGGCTGGAACATCCGGCGGAGGTGTAGAGACGATGCACTGTATAGAAGAGCAGCTGACCAAGAGCAAAAACATCGCAGTGGTGGGTCTTTCCCCGGACCCTGCCCGTGACAGCAACCACGTCGCCGAATATCTCCGGGAACAGGGCTACAAGATATTCCCGGTGAACCCCATGGTTGAAGAGGTCCTGGGAGAGAAGTCCTACCCGGACCTGAAGTCGATCCCGGAACCCATCGACCTGGTCGACATCTTCCGCCGCTCCGACCACGTGCCGCCCATCGTCGACGAGGCCATAGAGGTGGGCGCCAAGTTCATCTGGATGCAGGACACGGTTGTCCATGAAGAGGCTGCCCAGAAGGCCCTGGACGCAGGGATGCTTGTGGTGATGGACAACTGCATCGCACGGGAACACGCCAGGCGGTTCGGCAAGAAGAGCTAGCCCAAGGACGGCCCTCACCCCGACCCTCTCCCAGACGGAGAGGAGGCTGATGTCCCTTCCCCCTGGGGGAAGGCCAGGTTGGGGGAGTCACTTCACAGCCACGAGGGCTTTGCAAGCCAATCCTGTAGGGGCGACCGGCCGGTCGCCCCTACGCCATGCTTAGGGCGTCGTCTCGGCAGGTTCGCGGCGAGGGAAGTGAGTAGCGCCGGGGCTTTACAGAGGTATGTTGCCGTGCTTCTTGGGCGGCAATGAGTCCCTCTTGTTGCGCAGCATGTTGAGGGCGCGTATCAGTTGTGGGCGCGTCTCGGCCGGGTCTATGACGTCGTCCAGAAAACCCCGGTTGGCCGCCACGTAGGGATTGGCGAACTTGTCCCGGTAGTCCTGGATAAGCTCGGCCCGCCGTTCGTCAGGGTTCTCGGCTTTGGAAAGCTCGTCACGGAATATTATGTTGACGGCGCCGTCGGGCCCCATGACGGCTATCTCGGCGGAGGGCCAGGCCAGATTGATGTCCCCTCTCAAATGTTTGCTGCTCATGACGATGTACGCTCCGCCGTAAGCTTTCCGCGTCATGATGGAAATCTTGGGCACCGTGGCCTCGGCGTAGGCGTAGAGCAGCTTGGCTCCGTGCCGGATGATGCCGCCGTACTCCTGGTCGGAACCGGGCATGAACCCTGGCACGTCCACCAACGTTACCAGGGGTATGTTGAAGCAGTCGCAGAACCGGACGAACCGTGCCGACTTCACCGAAGCGTTGATGTCCAGCACGCCCCCCATGTACGAAGGCTGGTTCGCCACTATTCCGACGGTCTGGCCGTCCATGCGGGCGTACCCTACTACAATGTTCGGAGCGTAACCTCTGTGGACCTCGAAGAAGTCCTGGTCGTCCACGATGCGCGTTACAACCTCGCGGATGTCGTATGGGCGGTTGGGCTCGGCAGGGACCACTGAGAAGAGTTCGGGGTCGGCTCGGTCGGGAGAGTCCATGGATGCCAGCCTCGGCGGGTCCTCCATGTTGTTGGACGGCAAGAAGCTCAACAGTCGTTTTATCTGAGATATGCATTCGTCGTCCGAGGCGGCCACGAAGTGGGCGACGCCGCTGCGTGAGCCGTGGGCCTGTGCGCCGCCCAAAGCCTCGTGGCCTATGTCCTCGCCGGTGACCGCTTTGATTACGTCGGGGCCCGTAATGTACATCTGGCTGGTGCCCTGCACCATGAATATGAAGTCAGTAATGCCGGGAGAGTAAACGGCGCCTCCTGCCGAAGGGCCCATGATTGCGGAAATCTGAGGAACGACCCCGGACGCTCTGGTGTTGCGGAGGAATATCTCTCCGTAGGCGTACATGCTGAGTACGCCTTCCTGTATTCGCGCTCCCCCAGAGTCGTTTATGCCTACTATCGGACTTCCGGCGCTCATGGCGAGGTCCATGGCTTTGCATATCTTCTGTCCCACGACCTCTGACACCGAACCGCCCTGTACGGTAAAGTCCTGGGCGAATACGAATATCTGGCGTCCGTCCACATTGCCGTACCCGGTGACTACGGCATCGGAAAGGACCTTGTTGTCAGCCATGCCAAAGTCCGTGGCTCTGTGGGTGACAAAGGCATCTAGTTCTTGGAAGGTGCCTTCGTCCAGCAGGTTCCGGATTCGTTCACGGGCGGTCAGCTTGCCTCTGTCGTGCTGCTGCTGGATGCGTCGTTCGCCTCCTCCCATGCGGGACTGCTCCCGCATGGAAGCGAGCTGCTCCAGCTTATTTTCGGATTGCGGTTCGATGGCCATGCAAAACTCCGGCAATGAATGATATGGGAGTCCGGGAAAATCTGGGCAACATGCTAGCAGAAGGGGAAATAGGGCGCAACACGAACATCCGGGCTTTCGGACGAGGGGCGATGGTACAATGTTGAAGCGACTAATTTCCTATTCGCGGTGGTCTACGCGTAGCAATGGAAGGTCTTGGTTCTAAGATGGCATCCGCCTCCATTCCCCCTACACAGTGCGGCCAGCTAACTCTCTCCTGGGGTCTGCGGACCTATGTCATGGGCGTGATTAACGTCACGCCCGACTCCTTTTCCAACGACGGGGTGGCAGACGATCCGCAAGCCGCGCTGGAGCAGGCGCTTCGCATGGAAGAAGAGGGCGCCGACATTGTAGACGTGGGGGGCGAGTCGACTCGGCGGTACAACGACCGGCCAGGGGCCGTTCCCGTTAGCACCGAGGACGAGCTAAGGCGCACCGTCCCGGTAGTCGAACTCCTGGCCAAATCTCTGAAGGCGCCTGTGAGCATCGACACCTACAAACCGGAGGTGGCGCGCCGATGCGTCGATGCAGGGGCGGCAATGATTAACGACGTTTGGGGAGTGGCTTCCGCTCCTGAAATGCTCCAGGTGGTCGCCGAGACAGGTGTGCCATACGTGCTCATGCACAACCGGACAGGCCACGAATACGGTGACGTGATAACGGAGATTGCAAGCGACCTTGACGCCGCCTTGGGGCGTGCTGCAGAAAGCGGAGTGTCCCTTGAGAAAATCATTCTCGACCCGGGGATTGGGTTCGGAAAGGCTGCAGACCAGAGCCTTGAACTGGAGGGACGGCTCAGAGAGCTTACGTCCTTGAATCGGCCCATACTTGTGGGGCCGTCGAGGAAGTCCCATATTGGTCTCGCGCTGGGAGGGTTGCCCGTAGAGGAGCGTCTTGAAGGCACAGCCGCCGCAGTCGCCCTGTGCATAGCCGGAGGAGCCGACATAGTCCGTGTGCACGATGTCAAGGAGATGGTGAGGGTGTCCCGGATGTCCGATGCCATCGTACGCGGTTGGCGTCCTGAAGGTTGGACTGGATGAACGACGGGCAAGGCGTGAGGGTCTATCTCGGCCTGGGCGCCAACCTGGGCGACCGTGAAGCCGGAATTGGCAATGCGATGCTGGCCCTGGGTGAATTGGTGGCGTTGGACGGTGTGTCGTCCCTTTATGAAACGGAGCCGTGGGGTTACAAGCAACAGCCCAGCTTTTTGAACGGTGTGTGCACGGGCGTCACTCTACTTGACCCTCGTTCGTTGCTGGAAGGCGTGAAGGCCATCGAAGAAGAGTTGGGACGACAGCAAAGCTTCAGGTACGGGCCGAGGCTGATCGACGTGGACATCCTTCTATACGGCGACCAAACAGTGGATGATGAGGACTTGAAGATACCCCACCCAGGCATAGCCGAGAGGTCCTTTGTGCTTGTGCCTTTGATGGAGCTGGCGCCGGACTTGGTGCATCCCCTTCTGGGCAAAACGGTCAGGGAGCTTCTGTCCGACCTGTCTGGCGACGCCTGTTCATCCGGCGGGCTTCCTGAGGGCATTGCTGTATGGAAGCCTGCTCCGACGTTTTGAAGCCCTAGCGTTCGACTCTCTCGACTGTGTAGTGAAGCGTCCCCCTCGGCACGGAAATCTGCACGTCGTCTCCCACGGCCCGGTCCAGCAAGGCTTTCCCCACCGGAGAGGCGCTGGAGATCTTCCCGGATGCCGGGTCCGCCTCCCGGGAGTCGACCAGCACGTACGACACCTTCTTGCCGGTGGCCGCCTCCTTCAAGGTGACCTTTTTCCCGAGACGGACACGTTTGTCGTCGACAGGTTTGGCTTCACTGACCACCGAATTTGCCAAAACTGTCTCGATTTCGCGAATGTTGGACTCTATCATCCCCTGACGTTCTTTGGCGGCGTCCAGCGGAGCGTTTTCTCGGAAGTCTTTGTCGCCCATGGCTCTCTTGATGTCCGCTACAACTTTAACCCGTTCCTCTTTGAGCATCCCCAGGCGAGATTGGAGGTTGGCTATACCCTCTTCCGAGAGTTCGGCTTGTTCGGAAGCGGCTTTGAAGTAGAGCCTGTTCCTTCCCTTCCCCTTCGTGGCCTTTAAGTGAGGGGCGAGGCTGATTTCAGTGAATCCTGACTTCTTCATGAATGTGAGAAAAACTTTTACGTGCTTTAGCCGGCTGGCTGTGTCGCCGCTGAGGAGGCTGGCCGTCTCCCCGTAGGAGGCCACTTCATGCGGGCTGATCTCGCCCACACGCCGGTCGCGTCCGCACCACTGCACAAACCTGTTAAGTTCAAGCTGGCTGACACGCTGGTCTTCAGGCTTCAAGTTCACCGAATAGGAGCTTAGAGCTTCGGCCAAGGATGGACTGGAGTCTTCTGCCACTTTGATACCCCCTTATGCAATCCCCGTGGAGACGAGACTGTTTTCGCCTTCGGGTGAGACTGTGAGACCTTGGTCTACACCTGCTTGATAAGCCTGTTTGAGGCCGTCGAGGACTGTTTCGCTCGGACGTCTGCCTTCGCCGAGATGATGGACCAGCTCCGATACGGACCCATAGGCCCTGTCCACTTTCCAGTAGAAGGACAACAGCCAGGCCAACTCCCTTTCGTCTAGAGGAGGCGGAATGTCTCTCATGCTGTAGATGGCTTCATTAACCTTCGTGTAGCGTAGAATTCCCGCCTTGTCTTCGGCATTCTGCCCGTAATATCTCCGGCGGCTCAATTCGACAATCCGCCGCTTGTAGTCTTCTTCGCCGTATATGCTGCGGGGAAGCCACTCCTGCCTCAAGTCTTCGATTTCCTCGCCTTGGCCGTTGACTATGGCGACCGCTACGTTGGAGCCAAGGAGGTCGTCGTACTCGAACTTGACTGCTTCTCTCAGTAACGCTTCCTGGAGCTTGAGAGTGATTTCCCTTGGAATCTTCCGGTAGAACGTCCCAGCCGCTTCCTCGTTGGTGTCGGCTCCAAGACCGCCGGTGTTGAATGCGTAATATTCCTGGGGAGGGCCGCCATCGGCCATCTCCTGGAGGATTCGGTATAGGAGGTTGGCATTGTCGTCCTCCAACCCGATGATGAAGGGGTCGGAGAAGTATTCCACGTAGGGCCTTCCTATGGCGCCTGTTGCCGCGCCCATCTGGACTGCTTCTCCGTACATTAAGACGCGGATGTACTGTTCCAGGCTGAGACGGCGCAACGGAGGCACCACTGTGTTCTGCCGCATTACCGCTTGCCACAACACCTTGTCCGTGTCCTCCATAGGAACGTGGACGGACTCGGAGAGGCGCCCCCCCGAAATCGCCTTGATGATGTGGTCCGACCCTTTCCGCTTCAAGAGCCTGGGGCGGGACAGCACCATCCTCATGTTTCGCACCGGGTTTTCCAGGTAGTTGGGAGCTCCGCTGGCCAGGTCCACTGGGACGTTTTCCAGGGTTTCCTGAGGATTGGGGTCCCCTGTGCTTCCCCGGACGACGTCGTAGGTGATGGGGTCATCTTCATAGGTAAGGCCAAAGGGCACTGCGTAGAAGTTGTTCTCGGTGCCGTCGATTCCATAAGAGATTCGGAAACGTTGGCCGTCCCGGGTGGACTCGGCGGGAGTGTCCAATTTCTGCAGAAGGACGATGTCGTCGTTCATGGGGTAGACGCCCTCTTCAGGGGCGTGCTCAATTCCCAGCGTCTTCGACAGTTGGCTGTTGGTTATCTCTATCATAATGGTGAGGGTGCTCTTGCCGTGGAGGGAAGGGCCGATGGTGACCAGGGCGTTGTTCTTCATCTTTTTCTCGATGGTTTTCACCCTGGCCATGCTGAGCGCCGCCTGCACGGCTACCCCTTGGGCCTGCTTGACCAGGAACATGGCTATGGAAAGCGGACCCATCTTGTGCTCACCCACGTAATCGAAGCCAAGGTGGAGCGACAAGCCCTTGGTGGGCGCCTTGAACACCAGTTGGGTGATTCCCAGTTCCCTGACCTGGGCCTTCAGTTCCTCGTCCATACCCAGGTCGTCCATCCAGTTGGGAACGGACACCTCCAGGATATCGGGAGATTCTGCCCATTGGTCCTGGGGCAAGTCGAAGGTCAACTGGCGCCACATGTAGGGTATCTGCATGTACTTGGCGCCGAACATCAGCTGCCTGGCGTGGAAAGACCGGCCCGGAACGTCTCCGATTTGCCGGTCTGTCTGCACAATGGCATCGCCCTCTGTGAACTTGGCTCGCATGTACGTATTCACGTACTGGAGGACCTTGGCGAAAACCCGCTGGTTTTCTTCGTTGAACGCCAGGGCGTCCCTGTTGCGTTGGAATCCGTCGATGTAGTACTGAGTCAGGTCCGGGCGGCGGGCCACTCCCAACTGGCTGTAGAAGGCGAGGCCTCCGTTGTCCAGCTTGACCACCACCCCGGGCCCAGCCCTTCGGGCCGCTTTGCCTTCGGCGCCGGCCGCTCTGGCCTCGTCGTAGATTTCCCCGGCTTCCTTCTCAAACCTGTCCTGCTGCTCCTGGGGCAGGTCCTGAAGGATGTTCATCTGTTGAGCGATCCACTCCTCGGATGGGTTATAGAAAGGGCTTTTCTGGTTTTGACCCTGCCTGGCTATTGACACCAACTCGTTCAGGGCCTGTTCAAATTCGGGAACTATGGCGGGGCCTTCCAGCGCCGCCCCCGGCTTGTGGTCGGTATCGTCGGCCAATTGGGCTCCCCCCTGAAATCTGTTACTGAGGTTGTGGCCTTTTATTCTTGTTCAAACTATTGGTCTATCGGTGCTACAGTGGGCACTATGCTAACTGGTGGCTGGGCCGCTGTCAAAGAGTTTCCGCAATTTTTCAGGATATCAGTTTGGCGGGGCTATCGCAAAGCCGGGTTGAAAATCGGCA
This sequence comes from Dehalococcoidia bacterium, assembly GCA_034422875.1. GTDB lineage: Bacteria > Chloroflexota > Dehalococcoidia > Lucifugimonadales > JAGWBF01 > DAOUJI01. Next base: position 16,489 of record DAOUJI010000100.1, read on the forward strand.
TCAGGAAATGCATCTGCTCTACCGGGTTCTTCGGCAGCAAACCGAAGTAGTTTTCGACTACAACTTGTTGTAGAACACTGGCCTTTTGGATTCACATAAGGTAGAATATATCGAGTATGGCCTTGGTGGTTGTCACGGCTGAATCCGAGCAGTACGCATCTGAATACATACAGGCTCTTGGGGAGCGGGTTGTGACGCGGACGGTTACCCCCGAAAACTCCATTGACTGTTCCCTAGACCTGTTGAAGGACGCCGGAGGACTGTATCTCTGCGGCGGCAGCGACATCCATCCTTCAGTGTACGGGATGGAGGCGGAGCTGGGTGTCGAGTTGGAGATATTTCCAGGCTTGGACAGCCTCGAGCTTCAGCTTCTCAACGCAGCGTTGGAACGGGACATGCCGGTGCTCGGGATTTGCCGAGGGATGCAACTGCTGAACGTAGCCTTTGGAGGAGCCTTGTTGCAGAATGCCCCGGGCCATCGGGCGCCGGGGGATGAGGAAGAGGCGCCCTCCCTCAAGCATACGGTCTATCTATCGCCGGGGAGTAAATTGGCGGCCATCCTTGGCACCGGCGGTTTCTTCAGGGTCAACAGCATTCACCATCAGGGACTGAAAGAAGCCCAGAAAGCGCCGTCTCTTTTAGCCTCAGCATATTCGTTGGAAGACGGCTTGATTGAGGGCCTCGAAAGCCCTGAACATAGCTGGGTCGTGGGCGTACAATTTCATCCGGAGCGCACCGGCGAGGTCCCCAAAGCCTTCAACAATCTATTCGAGTCCTTCAAGGACAGGGTGGAAGACTACGGTGCGTCGGTCTACCAGACCGACGCCGTCTAATATTCACGAGAGGATTAATACATGACAACAACGTCGGAGAACATCCAACCCGTCCCGATAGAACAGGAGATGCGGACGTCGTACCTCAGTTACGCGATGAGCGTAATCGTGGCGAGAGCGTTGCCCGACGTCCGGGACGGGCTGAAGCCGGTGCAGAGACGAATCCTCTACTCCATGGACGAGTTGAGTCTCCGGCCTAACTCTGCCTACAAGAAAAGCGCCAGAATCGTCGGGGAGGTCATGGGGAAGTACCACCCCCACGGCGACAGCCCCGTCTACGAGGCTCTGGTCCGCATGGCTCAGGGTTTCTCCATGCGTTACCCGTTGGTGGATGGCCAGGGCAACTTTGGAAGCATAGACAACGACCCGCCCGCAGCCATGCGGTACACCGAGGCTCGTCTGGCTTCCATCGCTGAAGAGATTCTGGCGGACTTGGACCAGGACACGGTCGACTTCTCAGAGAACTTCGACGGCTCCCTGAAGGAACCGTCGGTGATGCCCGGACTTCTACCCAACATGCTGCTAAACGGAGCGTCGGGAATCGCGGTGGGAATGGCCACCAACATCCCTCCTCACAACCTGAACGAAATATGCAACGCAGCCTCCTACCTGGTGGACAACCCCGACGCCAGCGTGGAAGAACTCATCAAAAAGGTCCCAGGGCCCGACTTTCCTACTGCCGGAATAATCCGGGGCCGTTCAGGCATCATCGACGCATACACCACCGGAACGGGCCGCGTGGTCATGCAGGCCAGGGCCGAAGTCGAAGAAATCCGCGGCAACAGACATCAGATAGTCGTCACCGAGCTCCCCTTCCAGGTCAACAAGGCCTCCCTGGTTGAAAAGATAGCCTCATTGGTGCGGGACAAGAAGGTGGAGGGGATTTCGGACATCCGCGACGAGTCGGACCGCCACGGACTCCGCGTCGTAATCGAGTTGAGACGTGAAGCCCAGGGCGAAATCGTGCTGAACCAGCTCTACCGCCACACCTCTCTCAGGTCGTCGTTCAATGTCATCATGCTCGCTCTCGTGGACGGACAGCCCCAGGTGTTGGGGCTGAAGAGAGCGCTCCAGCTTTATCTGGACCACCGGCGTGAGGTAATCCGTCGCAGGGCCGAGCACCAGCTCAAGGTCGCCCGGGACAGGGCCCACATAGTCGAGGGCCTGTTGAAGGCCATTTCCAGCATCGACGAAATCATCGCCACAATCAGGGGTTCCGCCGACGCAGCGACGGCCAGGGCGAACCTGGTGGCGCAATTTGGTCTGACAGAGATACAGGCGACGGCAATTCTGGACATGCAGCTTCGCCGTTTGGCCGCATTGGAGCGGGAACGGCTGGAGAAGGAGTACGAGGACCTCAAGAAGACCATCGCAGACTTGGAAGCGCTGTTGGCTGACCCGGCGAAGGTGTCCGCGGTCATCAAGGAAGACCTGGCACGGTTGAAGAAAAGGTACGGCGACGCCCGCCGCACCGAAATAAGCGACGAGGAAGCGGTCAACCACACGCTGGAAGAGCTCACTCTCCATCAAGAGGTGGTGGTGACCCTGAGCCAACGGGGTTACATCAAGCGCATCCCTCTTGCAACCTACAAGCTGCAACACAGGGGCGGCAAGGGAGTCCGGGGCCAGACCACGCGGGAGGACGACGCTCTCCAGGACTTGCTGGTGGCTGACACCCACGACGCGCTGCTCTTCTTCACGAACAAGGGACGGGTCTATAGCCTTAAGGCCTATGAAATACCCCCCGACACCTCCCGGACTACCAGGGGCACCGCCGTGATCAACATGATGAAGCTGGGCCAGAACGAGAAGGTCAGCGCCGTCGTTGCGGTGGGAGACCTGAAGGGTGAAGGGGTCATCGTAATCGGCACCCAGAGGGGTGAGGTCAAAGCGATGAACCTCTCCAACTTGGCCAACATGCGTTCCAGCGGCCTCAACGCCATGGACCTGGAACCCGGCGACGAGTTGGTCTCGGTGAGAATGGGAACGGGCGAAGAGGACGTGATGATGCTCACCGAGTTGGGCCAGGGGGTCCGCTTCCCTCTGTCGGAAGCGCCACGCCGTTCGAGGGCTGCGGGAGGCGTCAGAGGAATCCGTCTTGGCTCTGCGGACAAGATGGTCGGAATGGAACTGGTGAAACCCGAAGACAACCTGCTTGTGGTGACGCGGAGCGGCTACGGCAAGCTGGTGCCTGTGGACCGCTTCAGAGGCCAGCACCGGGGAGGGCTTGGACTGAGAGCGTACAAGACAGGCCCCAAGGTGGGACTGGTTTCGGCTGCCAGGGTGGTGAACAAAGAGCGGGACGAGGAGTTGCTGCTGGTTTCGGCAAAGTGCCAGGTGTTCAGGACAAGCCTCAGCGAGATTTCGTCCCAGGGTCGGATAACCCAGGGCGTGATAATCTGGAAGCCCGACGCTGGAGACGAGGTCGTTTCCCTGGCCTGCATGACCGAGAGAGACGAAAAGGACCACACTCCTGGCTCCAACGGCAAGTCCAACGGCGCCGTGCCGTCCAATGGCGCCTCCGCTCACACAGCCGAAAAGTAAGGGACGGTGGCGGTCGGCAGCTCACGTCTTGCGATTCTTGTGAGCGGAATGATGATTGGCAAATGGAGTGCGGTTCGGTCAGGGCTGTTTGTTGTCGCCCTCGCGGTAATAACTGCGTCTTGTGCTGACAGCACACAGCCACGAAGCCAAGAGACGTCTCCGACACCCCATGTAGCAACTAGCTTAGAACTCCAATCCTTTTCCGAAGCCATTGAGGCGTTGGCTGCCCAGGTAGAAGCCCTCGCTGCCGCGAATGCGTCGACTCCCGCTCCGCAAGCGGAAGACGGGTCAGAGATTCGATCCTTGTCCGAAAGCATTAACGCATTGGCGGACCAAGTGAAAGCGCTCTCTGATTCCAATGCTGAGCTGGCCCGGCAACTTAGCGAGACTCCTGCTCAACCATCGTCTCCTGAGGAGGCTTCTCCAGCTACGTCAACCAGCAGCGGTATATGCGGGAGGACGCCGGAGATACAGGAGGCCATTCTGATGACGCTGCGCCTATCGTCATGCCGGTTCGTAACTGACGAAGAATTGTATCGAATAACCAACTGGCGAAGTCTAAGTGGTAGCAGCTCCAACGACATCAATTGGACTACACCACCACAGCCAGGGGATTTTGCTGGATTGGTCAACCTACGTAGGCGTATCGAGGTTGATGGGGATTTCACCCTGGTCGAAGGGGCGTTTCAAGGGCTAAACGGTTTAAAGGATCTTCAGGTCCAAGTAACAGGAGTGAATGCAGGCGCGTTTAAAGGTCTGCCTGCCCTCGAGAGCCTCGAAGTTTCGATTCGTGACGTACCTGAAATGCCTGCCAGGGTTGTTCTTCCGGTGTTCGACGAGATGCCCAGCTTGAAGACCTTGGGAATAGGCATCCCGTCCGGTACTACGCTGGACCTTAAGGCCAACCAGTTCGCCAATTTGCCCAACTTGGAGACTATCGGAATCGATGGGCATCGTGACAACGAAGGCAGTTTCATCTTGCCCTCGGGCCTTTTCGAACACAATTCCGTTCTAAAGAATGTAGAGATACAATTGGACTATCCAAGTATCATCAGAATCCCGGTTGACATTTTCGCTAATCTCCACAATCTAGAAAGCTTGCGAATTTATGGGTCCGACTCTGACGACCTGTCTTTGGCCCTCTCTCCTCGGTCTCCTCTTTTTAGCAACTTTCTTAACAGAAATGATTCGCCGTCTGGTTATACTGTTGTCTGGCCCCAAGCCCAGTGACATCTGATAGTGGAGTTACTGGAGCGACCCTGGTCTTTGTGCATGGGGCGGGGGAGTGCGGGCTTTCGTTTGCGCCCCAGGCGGCATATTTCCGTGATTCGGTGGCTGTCGATCTGCCCGGTCATCCGAAGGGAGACCCCAAGACCAGCATCGCGGACTACGTGGACTGGCTTACGGGGTTCCTGGTTGACCAGAACATCAACAGGCCCGTGGTCTGCGGCCATTCAATGGGTGGAGCCATAGCCCAGCTCTTCGGCTTGACTTATCCCGACGTGCTGGCAGGCTTGATTCTTCTGGGCACCGGGGCTCGACTACGGGTTCACCCTGATTATCTGAGGGAATGTGAAGAAGGCGTCCAATCACCGGACGTATGGCTCGACAGTCGGCGGAGTGACTACCGGAAGGTTGAGGAACGATTGGCTGCAGAGCTTGTGGGTAGGGCGGCACAGATAGGACCTGCGGTCAAACTGAACGACCTGCGTTGCTGTGACGCATTCGATGTTATGCATCAGGTAGGCGGCATCAGGCTGCCCGCTCTCGTCTTGTGCGGCTCCGACGACGTGATGACGCCTGTAAAATATTCGGAGTACCTCCACGATAAGATTGAAGGTTCGGAGATTCGCATCATTGAGGGCGGCAGCCACTTCGTCCAGCTTGAGCAGCCCGAAGCGGTTAATGCCGTCATAGAAGAGTTCTTAGCCAAGGTGCCCCCTGCGTAACCCTATTGATGCCAGTACACTGATCAGCGGCCGTGAATCCAGAACTTAACATAATCGTCTGCGTAGACCCACGGGTGTGCGGGCATCCGGCCTTCCCCGGAGTCAACGGGTATAAACTGCTCGACAGGCTTGCTGAGGCAGTCGGGGAACAGGGCCTGGAAGAGCGGGTCAGGGTTACGGAGTGCCAGTGCATTTTCGGATGCACATACGGCCCACGGGCGGACGTGATAAGGCGTTGGGACGGGCAAAAGCGTCTGTACGGCTCGGTTTCCGGGCCGGTCACCATCTCTGTGAGAGGCCGCGTGGACATGAACGCCATACCCAGTGACCTGTCGGGCATGCTCCGGGACAACCTGCCCTCCGATTGACCCCTGCTCAAGGGCCAAAGTAGAATCTCCCCGTCCCCCACACTCCCGGTATCCAGTCGATTGGCGGGTGAACGTCATGAGTGAGTCCCTCAGCCGCAAACTTGGCGGCTTCGCGTCAACCCTGGAATATGACAAGCTGCCTCCACACGTTGTGGACAAGGTGAAAGGGCTGATCCTCCACGGGTTGGTAGTGTCCATTGCCGGAGCGCCTTTGCCGAGGGTCGCCTCTGTAATAGAGATGACCAAGAGGGAAGAACCCCGTCCTGACGGCGCCGCGTTGTGGGTGGACGGCGCCAGGGTCAGCCGCCGGGGCGCCGCTTTCGCCAACGCCAAGGCGATGCATGCCACAAGTCAGTCCGACTCCTACCGCATGCTCACCCACCCCGGCCCCTGCGTGATACCGCCCGCGGTGGCGTCCTGCGAAATAGACGGCGGATCAGGAAGAGACCTGATAACGGCCGTGGCCGCCGGATACGAAGTGGAAACCCGAATTGCCAGCGACTTCATCCCAACAACCCAGGCCCGGGGTTTCAGGTCCAGCCCAGTCTACGGCGTGTTCGGGGCGGCGGTGGCAACCGGCAAGATGTTGGGTTTGGACCCAGGCCAGATGGCCAACACCATCTCTCTGGCCGCCACCTTTTCCGGAGGAACAGGTGAGGGCGGGCGGACCGAAGGACAGGAAGCGACTATTCACGAGTCCAACGCCGCCGTAAACGGGATCACTGCGGCCCTGCTGGCCAAGGACGGAGTCAGAGGAGCCGACCTCGCTCTGGAAGGCGACGCAGGCTTCTACAACGCCTTCACGGGCAACAACAGGGGAGAGCTGTCCTACGCTTTCGAAGGGCCTCTTACGACGGACGTAGAGGCGGTTGGGAATGGACTTGGCGAGCGTTATTTCCTGATGGACGTTACGCCCAAGATTTATCCCACAGCGGGATACAACCAGCCGGTGATTGAGCTTATGGCTCGCCTCAAGAGTACGCATGACATCCAGTGGAATGATGTAGACCGCATCGACATCGAGATGAACTGGCTTGAGACCCTCTACCCATCTCCCGCCTTTCCCAACCCACGGAGGAACGAACGAAGGATTGGCGGAACCCACTACTTCGCCTCCTACACATGCGTGCACGGCCACTATCCGGCCATCCGGTCGGGAGTGGCGCCAGGGTCGGCGTCCGGGGAGTCGGAAGACAGCGACGTCCTAGATCTGATGGAGCGTGTGAACGTAATCGGTGTGAAGGACCGAGGTTCCTACTCGCCCAGGATGACGGTCGTGACGAAAGACGGGAAAAGCTGCGTGGATGAGATGAACGGAGACGAGACCAAGTGGGGTCTCGCCACCGTTTCCCACCGGTTGCGTGAGATGTTCGACAGCCTGGTGATTCCCGCTTCCCAATTGGAAGAATTGGCGGCGACGGTCAGCCGTCTCGATGAGTTGGACAGCATAGAAGCCATGGTGGACCTGTGCGTCCGAAAGGACTGAGGACCGCACTGGCCGTTCACCCCTTAACATTTGGAGATACACGATGGACCTGGGTCTGAAAGATAAGGCGGCCATAGTCACCGGCGGCAGCAAGGGCATCGGCAAGGCCGTGGCGTTTGCCCTGGCCCACGAAGGCGCCGACGTGTCGATATGCGCCCGGGGCATGGGGGAACTGGAAGAAGCAGCCTCCGAGATTAACGCCGAGACTGGCCGGCGAATCCTGCCGGTGCAGGCGGACATGAACGATCCGGCGGCGATAAAGAGAATGGTGGACACCACGGTAAGCGAGCTTGGCGGAGTAGACATCCTGATAAACAACGCCGTCAACTCGTCAGCCGCTCCCTTCATGGAACTCACCGACGAGCAGTGGATGAACCACATCAACGTCAAGGTGATGGGATACATCAGGTGCTCCAGAGAAGTCTTGCCCCACATGGTTGAACGGGGCGGAGGCCGGATAATCATGATTGGGGGCATGGCCGCACGTAGGCCGGGACGGCTCACCAACAGCAACGGCGTGACCAACTCCGCCGTGTCCAATCTGGCCAAGAACCTGTCCGACCAGTTCGCGCCCCAGGGCGTATTGGTCAACTGCATCCACCCTGGAGCAACGAGGACTCCCCGCCTGGCAGAGCTCATGGAGCGGCGCGCGAGAGACGCCGGCATCGACGTGGAGGAAGAGGAGCGGAGAGAAGCCTCGACAACTCCCATCGGACGGATGGTCCTGCCGGAAGAAGTGGCCGACCTCGTCCTCTTCTTCGTGTCGGACCACGCCGCGGCCATCACAGGGCAGACCATCGCTATAGATGGAGGCTCAGCCCAAGGAGTCTTCTATTAGGTCTGTCCTTGATCGATCCACCACAGCGGGACGCCGTAGCGGAATTAGCTTGACGAATCGCTGTTTCCGGGTACCGTCGACGTGAAGACTCTGCAAGGATTTGCCTCAAGTGTGCTGCTAGGCCTTGGAGTCGTTGTTCTTGTCGCCTGCGGCTCGGATGAGCCAACTCTGCCTGCCCCTACTGATGTCCCCACGCCAGCAAAGGGTGTAACCGTTCAGGTCATCTCCACCGACTTGAGTGTGGGACCCAACAGAGTGGCTTTCGCACTTTTGAACGAGTCTGGCGGAGTGGTCTCAACGCCGAACGTAACGGTGAGTACAACGGCGCCCGGCGCCGACGGAACGTCGAGCCAGGAGACCCGCGCAACCTTCAGGAAATGGCCTCTGGGCGACTTGGGCATATACACGGCGCAGTTGGATTTCCCTACACCCGGCGCCTGGGAGTTGGTCGTATCGATAATGGGCTGGAGGGGCGTGGATGGGCACGGGGACGGGATCCTGGACGTCAAGACGGAAAGCGCCACTCCAGCTATAGGTTCGCCCGCGCCACCCAGTCATAACAAGACCCTAGATGACGTGGAGAGCCTGGAGCAGCTTACGACGGCCAAGCCTCCCGATCCCGACCTCTACCGGTCGACCATCGCCGATGCTTTGGCCCTCGGCAAACCGTTGGTGGTGGTCTTTGCTACACCGGCCTACTGCAAGACGGCCACCTGCGGCCCCCAGTTGGGAGAGATTGGGACATTGAAGGAGCGGTTCGCGCCGCAGGCATCGTTCCTCCACGTAGAGGTGTTCGACAACCCTCACCTGATTCAGGGCGACCTTGAGCAGGCGGTCCCTGTTCCAGCAACAGAGGAGTGGGGCCTGCTGACAGAGCCGTGGACTTTCGTGGTGGACTCCAACGGCGACGTTGCCGCGAAGTTCGAGGCATTCACAACTGCCCAGGAGATAGAAGAGGCCTTGCTCCCGCTGCTGAACTGAGGTCAGTCGGTCACTTCGATGGCTAGCAGCCCTTCGTCCGTCTCACGGTAGAGCACGGTGACTGGCTGGCCGAAAACCTGGTGCTCTCTCAGGTGTGAGGGTGTGAACCCAATAGGCCCTTCGGTCCTGAAAGCCCACAACACGCCATCGTAGTCCCTGACCACCAGAGACTGGACCTCGGTCAAAGAGGCTGGCTGCACTCCAACCACGGCGCCCCTGACCTTCTTGATGTCGTCCCCGCCGCAAGCCGTACCGGACAGGGCTGGGATTGAAAAGGCGGCTAACGCCGCTGCCATGAGGATGGCTCTCACGTTGTCGGCTGGCCCACGCTACCAGTTGGGAGCGTAGTCGTCAGCGGGATTGTTCGTGAGGCGGGTCTGCTCTGTGCCGTCGGCTTTCATGACGATAATCTCTGCGTTGCCGGGGGCGTCTGAGACAAAGGCGATGCGTTTACCGTCAGGGGACCAGACAGGCTGGTTGTCAGTAGCCTCATTTTGGGTAAGCTGGCGTTGATCGCTGCCGTCGGAGTCCATTACGAAAATTTCAGCGTCCCCGTCTCTCTCGGACACAAAGACGATCTGGTCTCCATCCGGCGACCAGGACGGATGATAGTCACGGGCGTCGAAGCTGGTCAAAGGACGTTCGTTCTCCCCAGTGTCGGACATTGTGTAAATCTCTTCGTTGCCGTCCCGCAAGGATATGAAGAGTATGAGGTCTTCATCGGAGGACCATTGCGCATTCCGGTCGTCCGCTTCCGTCAGGCGTCTGATGTCCACGCCGTCGGGGTTACGTGCGAAAATGCCAGGCCCAGATTCGGAGGCCTCGCTAAGATTGAACACCACAAAGCCGCCGTCGGGCGACCAGCCGGTCAGGGTTGGGACGGCGTCTCCTGTGGAATACACGGTATTCAAAGTCCCTTTGTCGCCCTCTGCGTCGATGAGGAGAATCTCGTTGGCTCCGTCTCGCTGGGAAACGAAAGCAATTCTCTCACCGTCGGGAGCCCACAGAAAATTGCCGTCGGGCCCCTGTATGTTGGTAACTTTAGAGTTGGCCGGGTCCTCCTCATTAGGGTCTATCTTGTGGATTTCCCGGTCTCCCGATTCGTCGGAGACGTAGGCTATCCACTTGCGGTCTGGGTCCCATCTCGGCTCCCCATCAAAGACGCTGTTGGCCGTGAGGCGTATGATTTCGTCTCCGTTGCCGTCCCGGTCGGAGTCTTTCGAGTCCATGACGTATATCTCCGGGTTGCCGTCCCTTTCCGACACGAAGGTGATCTGGTCGCCTCCGCCTCCGCCCAGGCAAGCGGCTGCCAGCAGAGCTATCAACGCCAGGACGCAAAGGAGGATTCCTAACAGCCGTAACGGGCCGGACTTTAACAGGCTCGAAATCGAAAAGCTCGGTGAGGCGTTGGCCTCCCGCCGGTCCATCGTCCACCCCTCTCAATACTTGTTGGGCCGATTTTATCAAACCGGCCCGTTTGAGCAGGAAGGGAATGGAAGGCGGATTTCGGCGTAACCGCTGCCGATATGCTAGCTGCTCAGGCTGCGGGCAAAGGCGAGCCACGTCCGGGCGCAAGGCGCCGGAAGTATGTGTTGGACGAATCCCCGGACCCCGGGGAACACCACGCGCCGGCCGTTGGGGAATATGTCCGAAGCCTGTCTGAAGTCTCCCAGGAACTCTCCCTCGATGTTTTCAGCCGCCATAATCAGGACGGGGACCTGTACGTCCTTGAGAAGGGGTCGCAGGTCGGGCATGCCGTCGGCTGAGCCTTCGAACGCCATCACCACCGCAGGGTCCGTGGAGGCCATCTGGTCTATGTACCAACAGGTATAGGCCGGGTCCACGACTAGTGGGTCCATCCTGCGGGAAATGGTGTCCTCGACCCAGGCCCGGATGCCCTCCCGCTCGATTAGATCGGCGGCCACCATGTTGCTCTGGGGATTGGCAAAGTTGGTGGGAGACGTGCAGGTTGTCAGACTCAACAGTCGGTCCTGGTGCAGGGTGGCGAACCTCATCGCTATGGTGCCTCCGACGGTCTCCCCGACCAGGTGGAACTTGTCCAGACCCAGGCCGTCGGCAAGCTGGAGGATGTCGTCAGCGTAACAGTCAAGGGACCATTTGAAGCCCGGCTTCACCTTTTCCGAGTCGCCCATTCCCCTCATGTCCATCCTGACGACCCGGTAATGGCGGGCCAGGATGGGGACCCAACCGAACCACATGCGGTGGCTCTTGGCCATTCCGTGGTGGAGCAGCACCGTCTCCGGTTCCGTCCAGGGGTCGGTGAAGTCGTCGATGGTGTAGAAGAGTTCCATGCCGTCCCGCAGCTTGAATCTCATGGCTCCCTCCTGTCTATTCTCAAGTTCCGGTCTAAACCTTCGGGATGATGTCCTTGGCCAGCCAGTCCAACCTTTCCAGGGTGGCGGGCATGTCCTGGCCTCGGGCGTCGAAAATCAGATGCTTGGCCCCGGCTTCCTTGTAGGCCTGGACGTCGCCTATGATGTCGTCGGCGGCTCCGGTGAACCTGCGCCGCTTTCCGTCCTGCATGGCCAAAGCCGAATCGTAAAGGGGTGCTTTTAGGGAAAGCTCGATTTCTTCCGGGTCTCGTCCGGCCGCTTCGGCGTATTGGGCCAGCACTTGCAGGTCCTGCACCACCTCTTCCGGTTCCAGCGGAGCTACCGGCTGGGCGCCCAGCGGATGCCAGCCGTCGCCCAGGCGGGCCGCCCTTCGGATTGCCGCGCGACTCTGGCCGCCCACCCAAATCGGCGGATGGGGCTTCTGCACCGGCTTGGGCAGGAAGGTGAAGCCCGAAAAGTCTACGTACTTCCCGTGGAACTCCGGCTCGTCTGAGGTCCACAACTCTATAATCGCCTTCATATATTCGTCGCTGACGGCTCCCCGCTCCTCGAAGGGCGGCAGGTCAAGAGCTTCGAACTCCTCCCTCATCCATCCTACGCCGATTCCCAGGGTCAGCCGTCCCTTTGACAGGTAGTCGAGGGTGGCGAGGGTCTTGGCCACAATGACCGGGTGCCGGTTGGGAAGTATCATTACACTGGGCACCAGCCGGAGCCTGGTGGTGGCGCCGGCCAGGAACGTCAGCAGGGTGAGTTGCTCAAGGTAGTCTCCGCCCTCTCCTCCGGGGAATTCGCCGTTCACAGTATAGGGATAGGGAGACTCGATGGTCTTGGGGATGATGATGTGGTCCCCGACCACCGCGCAATCGAATCCAAGCTCCTCGCCCTTCTGGGCCACGGCGATTAGATTGTCCGGGGTGGCGTTGGGTCCGTTGTTGGAGAGGTAGAACCCGAACTTCATTCCTGCCTCCTGCACGGATTGGGTTTTTCTGGAGTTTACGGGTTATCCTAACACATTAGGCTGCAACAGGAGCTTGCACAGGCCAGGTCGGACATGGTGTGGCCTATAATGGCAGGACAGAAAATTGACAATAACGGGAGGTTGTCTTATGCCAGCTCTAAACCTGGAAGAAGCAGAAAGGATTCTGGCGGCGGCCAAGGCAAAGATTCAGGAGATGGGCGTAAGGCTCTCCGTGTCGGTTGTGGACCCGCGGGGAGACCTCATCGCCATGGTCCGCACCGACGGGGCTTCGTGGAGGACGCCGCTGATTTCCCGGGGCAAAGCTGTGGCGTCGTCCTGCTTTGGGATGTCGTCAAAAGACCTGGAAGAACGGTCCAGCATGCCTTTCATGCAGGGTTTCATGGCGATGCAGGGCGGACACATGATTCCCGGACAGGGAGCTTTGCCCGTTTTTCGTGACGGCGAGCTGATAGGTGCGGTAGGCGGCAGCGGAGGCTCAGGGCAGCAGGACGAGGACGCTGTGCGGGCGGGTATAGAAGGCGCCGGTTTCAGCACAGTGGCTTAGACTTCCCGGCAGATGTAGACACATCTTTCTTACAGGAACGGGAGCATTGTCAACATCCTCGTTTTGGCGAGCAGCGGTCAAGATAGCCTTGTCGGCAACCGTAATGGCAGGCGTGGTGTTGTCACTGGTCATTATGGCCGTGGCTTGCGGCTCTGACCCTGCACCGCCGGCCACGCTGGCGCCTACAGCCACACCGCTTTCTGATCCAACCGCGACACCCACACCTATACCCACCGCCACTTCTCTACCCGAGGCTACTCCCACGCCTTCGCCTAGTCCTACTTTCACACGATCCCCTGTGGCTGCTCCGACTCTGGCGCCTACTGCTGCGCCGACTTTCACTCCGACGGCCACTGCTGCGCCAGACCCGACAGCCACCCCCACAGCGGTTCCTGCTCCGACGGCCACCCCTACACCCGCGGCCACAGCCACTTCCGTGCGCCCGGAGGTTGCGACAAGGGCGGTGATAGGAGGAAAAACGTTTAGCCTGGAGGTGGCGGACTCGCCGGAAGAGAGGCAGCTAGGCTTGGGCGGACGGGACGGCCTGGATGAAGCTCACGCCATGCTTTTTGTATGGCCGGAGGAACGTCCGGTGACGATGTGGATGAAGGACGTGCCCTTCGACCTGGACGCCGTGTTCATCGACGACGACCTAAGGATAGCCGCAATTCACGCCATGAAAGCGCAGCCGGGAGCGTCCCTTGGCGAACTTATTCAGTATGGTTCAGTAGAGCCGGTGATGTACGTCCTGGAGATAGCCGGAGGCATCGCTGAAGAATGTGGGTTCGAGCCAGGGATGAGTGTCAGGCTGGAGTGAATCTAGTGCACGTCCAGGGTGAACCTGGGCCCCTCGGGAGGCTCGACGAAGTCCAACACTGATTCGCTGAGATGGGCGTTCAATTCCAGGTCCACCAGAAGCACCGGCGTGTCCATGTGTTCGACCATATAGTCGTGGGCGCCCTTTTCGTCGATCACTATCCCGAAGTCGCCCTCTCCCACCCACATGGGAGGAGTGGCCAGTCGCAGAAACTTGCCCGGCTCCATGTCCCTGATTTCCAGGATGCGGTGGAGCTCTTCTTTTGCGGACTCGGTAACGTCGAACAATCCCATCCGCCAACCTGTGAATGTTTGGCAAAAAGCAGACGGCCCAACGGACCTCGCGGGCGCCCCTGGCGGGGCTTCCAACTCAGCTCATTGGACCGTGCCGAAAATTATAGCACACCCGAAAACGGGTTGTCAACTTTTTGTATCTGGGGCCAGAAAATTGGAGGTCAATAGTCGGGAGACCCATTTAGTGGGAAACGGAGGAGCCAATGACCAACGCTTTAACCCGCCAAGTCGTCATGGGCTGGCCGTCAGAGTTGGAATAACCGGCGTGCCGTCAGGGAGGACATAAGAATCAATCCGTCCAGTGTGGGTCGGAGGATCAGGCCTGATCTCGACGCATGATATTACCTCATCTGGGCATGCCATGAGCGATGACCATTTCGGCGATTCCCGCTGTCCCCACCAGACGCCCAATGCCGCCGTCGCAATGATCAACGCCGCGACGATGACCCCTACATAGACCCTACGACGCTGGGTCATTTCCACCCCCTTGGGCACGGTCAATAGTGGGTCGGTCCATGAGTCGCCACGTCTTCCATATAGTTCTGCCAGTTAGGGGCGCCGCACTCAGCCCACCAGACGCCCCAGATAATGAAGGCGGCCATGAAAAGGATCATGGCCGCCGCTAAAAGCCACCTACGCCGGGTCATTACTGGGCTGGGGCAGGCGTCGCTGTTGGTCTGGGAGTTGGAGTCGGTGCATCAGCAGGCGGAGGGTTGGCTTCAGCAATGGCACGCCACTTCGCTGCGGGCGGACCTGCGCCGGACAGCTGGCTGCTGACCACTTCACCAGTCTCCACATCTATGGCCACGCTGACTCTGGGGCCGCCTGCGGCAATTGCGGCAGCGCAATTTTCCTGAGGGGTGGGGCCTCCATCCATCGGCACTCCTCCACAGGGGATGTAAATCGGCGGATCGGAAATGATGATCGCCCAGACATTTTTGCCATTGACAGTCCTGTCTCCATATCCATATCTAGTGCCGGAGAAGGCTACGGTCGTTGAGTCCATCGTGATGTTTTCCTCAACGCCCCGCCCGCTGGGAATCTCAAAGCCGTCCATTAAATATCTAAGCGCAGTCGCCTCAGCGTCCGCCCGCGACACGGTCGGATTGATGCTGACCGGCGTCATTTCAGACTCGGTGAAACGGACTCCAATTGCATCAGGGCTTACAAGGGGAGTCCCTCCGCTGCCCCAAGACCCCAGATTGAAGGTCCCACCGATGATCAGAACAAAGGCCACGACAGTCCCTATCGATATTATGATCTTTTTATTCATTCTCATACTCCTTGAAGAGAGAAGGAGTATAGTTGGGCTAGGGCGTTTCGGTGGGCAGCAGAGCTTCGAGCTTCGCGACGAACTGCCAGACGTTGTCCAGGTCGCGTTGCACTATCTCGGAAGTCAGCCAGTCCTCGTAGAAGTTGATGTGCAGGTTGTGGGCCTGGACAAACAGACCGAGCAGTTCCGAACCGCCCGTCTCGCTGTCCAACGCTCTGACTGCCTGGAAAAGCAGGGCATGGTTATCGTGTCGCCACCCCCGTGCCGAGGCTACGGCCTTAACCATTTGGGCGGCGGAACCCCACCCTTTTTCAGAGGCTTGGCGCAGGTCGAGGGCGGAGTATTCAGCTATGGCTTGCGCCTCAAGACGGCGGCTGGCGTCGCGATATGTCGCGGTTGTGGTCATGCTTACACCTGTTGGACTCATTTTAGCACAGACCTACCTTGTCCTCCGTGAGGATAACGGAAGCTCACTCAATTCTTGACACCCCACAGGCCCCAATCTAAGATTGTGCCCACTACAAGAACGGGGCCTACGATGGCTCCGAAAGAGAGTTCTACGCATGTTTACCGGGGCGCAGCAGGTATTCCCAGAGTCAGCCGGTGTGAATGACAAGGGCCACCTGGTTATAGGAGGCTGCGACACGCTGGACCTGGCCGACCAGTACGGCACCCCCCTGTACGTCTTCGACGAGGACATGGTGCGGAGCATGTGCCGGGGCTTTGTCGAAGGATTCACGGCGAAGCACGCTGACACCACTGTGGTCTATGCCTGTAAAGCCTACGTTAACCCGGCCCTTGCCCGCATTCTGATGGACGAGGGGTTGGGGCTGGATGTGGTTTCCGGCGGCGAACTGGCCGTGGCGCGGGCGGTGGACTATCCGTCAAGACTTGTCTACTTCCACGGCAACAACAAAGGGCCGGAGGAACTCCGGGACGCTCTCGACTGGGGCATTGGGCGTATAGTGGTGGACAGCTTCCACGAGCTGGAACTTCTCGACAAGCTCGCAGGCGAGGCCGGGAAGGTCCAGGAAGTCATGGTCAGGGTGTCTCCCGGAGTCGACCCTCACACCCACCACCACACCACCACCGGCACCCTGGACTCCAAGTTCGGCTTTCCTATAGAGACGGGACAGGCTGACGAGGCTGTCCGCATTGCCTTGAAGTCTCCGAACCTGGACCTGGTCGGCCTACACTTTCATCTTGGCTCGCCCATATTCCACGTGGAACCCTATCAGGCTGCAATGGACATCGTCCTGGAGTTCGCATCCAGGTTCCGTGAAGAGGGCCTGAATCTACGGGAGATAAGCCCTGGGGGCGGCTTTGCCATAGCCTATACGAGGGACCAGGAGCCTCCTTCGATAAGCGAGTATGCAGATGCCATCGTCTCCTCCATGTTGGA
>DAOUJI010000101.1:0-16197 GCA_034422875.1 Dehalococcoidia bacterium
GAGACCTGCCCAGGCTCGATTCTCTACTGAAGAGGCTCTCCCCATGACGGAGCCGTCCACGGAACGACAGCCCCTGGGTATGGTCGTCGACGGCTCCCTTACCAGGGGAGTTGAGGTCCGCCTGACCCCTACCGCATCTGTGGAAGACGTGAAGGTGGGAGCCTTCGTAACCATTCAGGGTGAGAGGCAACGGTTCTTTGGCGTTGTCACAGACATAGCTCTTGGTTCGGCCAGCCCCGGCCTGAAGTATTCACCGCCTGACGTTTCCGATCCCTTTGTCGCCCGGGTGATAGCCGGAACAACGGCCTATGGGACCATCTCCGTGTTGCCGACCCTCATCCTGCCTCCGGCCGCTGGAGACAGCGCAGACCTGATGCCGGCCAAGACCGTTCCCGCCCACTTCTCCGGAGTGTACACAGCCGATGAACGGGACGTGGAGGCGGTCTTTGGAGGCGACGACCAGGAGCATTTCTGGATTGGCAGCCCGCTGGACATGGAGACAAAGGTCTTCCTCGACCTGAAAGCCCTCTCCGAAAGGTCCATGGGAATATTCGGGAAGAGCGGAACAGGCAAGACCTTCCTGACGCGCATGCTCCTCATTGGCATGGTGCAGAGCGGCCTGGCGTCCAGCCTGATATTCGACATGCACAACGAATACGGGTGGCAGGGCCGCAGCGAGGGCGACGGTTTCGTAAAAGGACTGAAGCAACTGTTCCCGTCCAAAGTCGCTGTGTTCAGCCTCGACGAGGAAAGCTCGCGCCGCCGGGGACTTTCGCCGGACGAGGTGGTCAGCATAGGCTACGACGAAGTGCAGCCCGAGGACATCGAGGCCCTCCAGGAGAACCTGAATCTGTCCGAGGTGGCCGCCCACGCCGCCCATAATCTCCGCCTCAGGTTCGGGCGGGGATGGTTGAAGGAGTTCACAGACCTGGAGGGACGGGAAGACATCTCCGAACTCGCCAATTCCATTGGAGTCCATGTACAGGCGCTAAATTCCCTGTACAACCGCCTTTCCAGAATGACGCGGTACGGATTCCTGCAACCCGGCTCCGGCGGACGCTATGATTCAGTGAGCCGAATTCTGGAGCAGTTGGACAGGGGACTCCACGTGGTGTTGGAGTTCGGCAGATACGGGAACGACCTCAACGCCTACATTCTGGTCTCCAACCTGCTCACCCGGCGCATCCACGAACGCTACGTAAGGCTGAAAGAAGAAGCTGAGGGCGGACAGGGCCGGGAGCCCACTCCGCTGGTCATTACCATCGAAGAGGCGCACAAGTTCCTCAGCCCGTCCGTGGCTCCCCAGACGATTTTTGGGACCATTGCACGGGAATTGCGCAAATACAACGTGACCCTGATGGTCATTGACCAGAGGCCGGGAGCCATAGACTCAGAAGTGATGAGCCAGATAGGCACCAAGATCACCTGCCTTCTGGACAACGAGCGGGACATAGACTCCGTATTGGGGGGCGCGCCAGGCAGCCGAGAGCTAAGGTCGGTGCTCTCCCGGCTGGAGTCCCGCCAGCAAGCCCTTATATTCGGCCACGCTGTGCCAATGCCGGTGGTAGTGCATACGAGAGAATACGGATCGGCTGAGTCCTACTCGGAGTTTGGCGGCGACGTTTCAGGCATCGACTTGCCCCGCCCCTCAAGGGATTTGGAAGACGACTTGAAGGATATATTCGGTAATTCGTAATTTATCTAATCTTTTCTGGACTGACATTCCGATTATCGTAATTTCTCATGAATAGGAGTATAATATAGTTAAGAAGGAAACGTTGAAACGACAATCAATGTTACAGTCCCCGCAATATTTCGATTGCGGGGCTTTGCATCTCGGAGCCTGAAGGCGGGAAGGAGCGCTGCGATGGGCATGCTAGAACACATGGAGGAATATGGGCATGAACAAGTCCTGGCCTTTTCGGACCCCGAAGTGGGACTCAAGGGGTTCATCGCGGTGCACGACACAACCCTTGGCCCTGCGTTGGGAGGCGTCCGGATATGGCCCTACAAAACTGAGGAGGATGCCCTTAAGGACAGCCTGCTGCTCTCCAGGGCCATGACTTACAAATCGGCAGCCGCCGGCCTTTTCCTGGGCGGTGGAAAGTCCGTCATAATCCTTGATCCCAACAGGGGCAAAACAGACGAGATGATGGAGTCCTTTGGTCGGTTCGTTCACAGCCTTGGTGGCCTCTACATTACCACCACAGACGTAGGTTCAGTTGGTCGAGACCTCGAGTGCATCGCCAGGCAGACTCCCTACGTTTCTGGGCTGCCTATAGACCAGGGCGGAAGCGGGGACACTTCCATCATGACCGGCCTGGGCGTATACCTGGGGATGAAAGCCTGTGCCAAACATCTATGGGGCAGCGACTCTTTGACCGGATTGAGGGTGGCGATGCAGGGCTTTGGGAAAGTGGCTTCCCACACCGCTCAACATCTGTTGGACGAAGGAGCTCTGGTCGCCGCTGCAGACATCAGTGAGGCGGGAAAGGCAAAGGCAATGGCTATGGGCGTGGAACTCCTGGACCCCGAAACTGTGTACGATGCCCCATGCGACATCTTCTCTCCCAACGCTATGGGGGGAGCCATCAATGAGACGACCATCCCACGAATCAAGGCGAGGATAATAGCAGGGGGAGCCAACAACCAGCTGATGACTCCGGCTGACGGCCTCACGCTGCACAAGAAGGGCGTTGTTTACGCCCCCGACTACCTGATTAACGCCGGAGGCCTCATTAATGCGGCCACGGAGATTGACGGGCCGTACACTATCGAGCGCGCTGAAGAGCGCACCAGGCGCATTTACGACCGGATGAGCGAAGCGCTTGCTCTCTCGGCAAGGGAGGACATCCCCACCTACGCAGCGGCGGACCGCCTTGCCGAGGAACGGCTAAGAGCCGCCCGCATGGATAACAAGGTCTACGCGGGAGCCTAGAAACCTAGCTGGCCGTGGTGGGTGCGTCGAACGACGGTTCGTTGTGGCGGTGGGTGCCGTCGCAGAAGGGCTTGTTGTCCGACCACCCACAGCGGCATAGTGTGACGAATTGGCCTTCGGGCAGTGCGAATTGACCACCCTCCTGGTCCACCAGTGTGATGGGGCCCTCGATTCTGTAGGGGCCGTTTAGTCGGACTGTTACTTTCACGTCGTCTGCCATCATTCCCCCCTGAATATCGACGTTCCTGATTATGGGCGCTTCTGGGCGTTGGCGCTCTTTGAGCCGCGCCGCCCCTATTCTCCTATGGCGTCAGGCGAGTGTCAACGCAGCTTCCTTCACAAACGAGCTCAGTCAGGTCATGAAAACGGCGATGGTGAGACCCTCTAACCTGTTATAGTCTCCCTGAGCGCCCGGAACCAATCGCTGTCGAGCAGTCCGTCGGGGTCGTACTTATCTTTTAGTTCCAGAAACCTCGGCAACTCCGGGTACGCCTTCTCAAGTTGGTCCTTTCCAGCCCATCGGTGATAGGTCAAGTAGTAGCAGCCGCCTTCATCCAGGGCGCAGTCTATCAACACACGGAACTGGGTTCTGGCCCGGTCGATGCCCTGCGGGGAATGCTCGACCAGCAGGTTGAATATGATGCAAGCATAGTCCTGCTTGGCCCACCGTAAAACCGTTTCATCTTCCGCCTTGATGAGGCGCACCGTTCCATAGACGACGTTGGCCCCAGTTTCCAGGACAGCTTGGCGCGCCGAAGACATGAACTGCTCGAACCGGTCTTGGGGAACGTAAAGCTCCGAAATCATCAACGAGGCAAAGGTGGTCCAGCCTAGGTATTGGGCCATGCGCTGGCCTGCGTCGGGCAAATATGGGCTGAACTGGTGCTCGTCGGACCAGTAGAGTTGCCCATCGGTCTGCAGGTAGTGGCCCGCGTACTGGGTATAGGCGCGCGCCTTGTCCGTATGCGCCAGCACGTACAGCCTCATCCAGTCCTCAGTGGACAACCCCAGTTGGTCCTCCGGGACTTCAACTACTGACCCGGTGGGGGTGTACGTTGACAAAATGCCCTTGGACATGAAGTCCGGCGAGGTCTCATCGGTCATGTATTGAAAGTCTCCATATGTGGCGCCTCGGCCCATCCGGTCCTTGAGAGAGTCCATCACTTCCCCAGTGGAGACTTCCGATACTTGCCGCACCAGTTGGGCCCTCGATTCCAACTTGAGCAAGACCGAGTCCACTATACCGAACATCCCGTATCCGCCTATTGCGGCCCTGAAGAGCTCGACGTTTTCACTGCGGCTGCACAGGACCCGATCTCCGGACGCTAGGGTCAGATAGAACGCTTCGATATCGTCGACGATAGGCTTCCTGCCCAGGACCCGTCCGTGTACGTTGGACGAAAGCGCGCCACCAAGGGTCAAATCATCCGCGCCGGTCTGCTTCTGGATTATCGTTAGCTCACTGCCTCTACCCTGCTGCTCGGCCCGGAGCCACCCTGTCAGCTCCGGCCATGTTACCCCAGCCTGGACCCATACCTGTTCGGCATGAAGGTCAAGGTCCCCTATTGTTTTGAGCTGGGCCGTGCTTACAGAGACTCCGCCGCTGATAAACTGCTGGCCTCCCATCGAGTGGAGGGCGCCTGCGGGACATGCCTTCAGTCCCTCAGCCGACGCCTCCGCTATGACGTCGCGTATCTCCTCTGGCGTTGCCGGCTCCGCTACGCGCGCCACAGACGTCTCGTTGAGCCAGGATTGCACGTCGTTCAATACGGTCATCTGAATTCCCTTGCGATTCGACTACCGAGCCCCGGGGTCAGGTTGTGGACTGTCGCCGGAGAGGCCCATCCTCTGAGATTGCCTATCATCAGCCTCTGCGACGCGAACGCCTTCGTTCACGTTTACCCAGTGTAGCACGACGGCGCCGGCAACAATTATCAGTAGGATCGACGTTACGGCGACGCGCGTGTCGAATACGGCCGTCGCAGCGACGTAAATTATGGGTCCGAACACGGAAGACGCACGACTCATGAATCCAAAGAAAGAGAAAAACTCGCCGCTGCGGGACTGGGGCGTGATTTGAGCGAACAGGCTTCTTGCCAACGCCTGACTGCCGCCGATAACCAACCCAACCGCTGCGCCGAGCAGCAGCCACTGGTTTCCTGCGCTCAAGCCCAGAGGGTCCCACAACATCGTCCTGACCGTCTTGGGCCACCAGTCAAGGGGCCCTTCGCCCAGAACACTGGGATGGTTGGGGCCTACGACAGACTCGCCGTCCATGCCGCCGCCCTGGACGGAGATGCTGTACTTGAAGCCGTCGGTATTGTTCGCCGCATCAACCAGTCCTTCAAGGTCATGGGTCTTCAGGGTCATCCCTTCCTCGATACTCCATCGTTCATTTCTCCGTCCCAGCTCAAACCCTGAGTCCGGCTCCTCGGGCACTGCGTCGATGACATAGTCCATCGATTCCTGTCTGTAGCTGATCTGAAAGTCATAGTCGGCATGTTTGGTCGGATGCAACGGGGCCATTGCCACCCCGAACAGCACAACTATAATCCAGCCGACCAGCGCGACGGTTAAAGCCGCCTTGGTCGTGGTCCGCTCCGCCAGCCGTCCGAAACCCATTGCGCTGAATGCGGCTACGAATTGGATGATCACGACCGTCGCCATGTTGAATGCCAGCGCCACTCCCAAAGTGTCGGCGGCGAAAGCACCCGCGAGAGCTATAACCGTCTGAATCCCGTCGTTGAACAGGAGGTATGCGCCAAGAAACACCAGGACGACCTTGAAACGTCTGATTTCGCGGAACGTAGCGGCCAGGCCTCTGAAAGCCAAAGAAAGCATTGACGAAACGGGCAGCCCACGGACGGGGCGTTCGATGGCCGGTTCCGGCAACACCTTCAGAGTCCAGACGGCCCACCCGAACCACCAGACGCCGATGGAGACTATCGCAAGTCTGGTCACAAGGTCAGCAAAGTCCGAATCACGGGTAGCCAATATCAGGACCAGGTGCACGACTAAAAGCAGACCGCCGCCTGCGTACCCGTACGCAAATCCCCGGCTGCTGATGTCGTCCATCAGGCTCCTGGGCGCCAGGTGCGCCAGGAAGGAGTTGTAGAACACCTGGGAACCGGCAAACCCGATGTTGGCTAGAATGAACATTCCCAACAACCACGCCCAGGGCTGGGACGTGTATGCGGAGAAGAAGACCAGAGCCGTAAACAGGGACCCGGCTCCTGTGTAAACCCAAAGCAGGGCCTTCTTGATGGGAATCCGGTCTGAAATCACTCCCAGAATTGGACTGGAAAGGGCCGCAATGGCGGTCGATATGGCAACGGCTACGCTCCATGCCGAGCTTCCCGTGAACGTGATGCCAAGGAACGAGCCGCTGTCGCCCAGGGCGTCCTTGAACAACACCACGAAGTAGACCGGAAATATAGCCGCAACCCCGGACGTTACGTATGCTGAATTGGCCCAGTCGTACATGCACCAGGCCCGTATCGCCCTCCGCTGTAGTACGGTCAGGTCGCCTATTCTCATCTACTCAGAGAACAGGACTTGTTCGGCTGTCGGCGAGCTGACCTGCGGAGCTGCTTCGAGTCACGGGCGTAACAGTAGTCGCAGCCCTTCATCCGTAGCCCAAGCGGTCCAAATCGTCTTCGCTCATGCCAAGATAATGCCCTATCTCGTGCAACAGCGTGATAGTGAGTTCTTCCACGACTTCATCCCTGGTGCGGCAGGCCCGCTCAATGGGCCGTTTGAATATGGTGATGGTGTCGGGAAGCAGAGGCTGATAGGCGCCGCGTTCAGGCAGCGGAATGCCGCGGTAGAGTCCGAATATCTCGGCGGGGCTGCCATACCCCATATCTTCAATGTCCTCGGGGGCTGGCCAATCCTCCACCAGTATGGCTACGTTTTCCAGGGCGTTACGGAAGCCTTCCGGCAAGTCCTGATGCGCCTTGCGCACCAGTTCGTCGAATTCCTCCGGTTGCAGCTCCATCG
The DNA here is from genome assembly GCA_034422875.1 of Dehalococcoidia bacterium. GTDB lineage: Bacteria > Chloroflexota > Dehalococcoidia > Lucifugimonadales > JAGWBF01 > DAOUJI01. The sequence goes on from DAOUJI010000101.1 coordinate 6,938, forward strand.
CCTATCAGGAGCCTACGCGCTGTCTGATGTCCTTCAGGATGTCGACGCTGCGTTTGTCAGGCCCGTTTCCTTCGAACCCCGGTGTCTCCAGCAGAAACGGGACCTCAGCAAAGGCAGGGTTCCCCATGATGTTCTCGAACCCTGACAGGCCTATATGCCCTTCTCCTATGTTCTCGTGCCGGTCCACGCCACCTCCCAAGGGATACTTGGAGTCGTTGGCGTGGACAGCCGCCAGCCTGTCCAGCCCTATGGTCTCGTCAAACTCGGCCAGCATAGCTGCCAGTCCGTCGGGAGTGGCCACGTCGTAACCGGCGGCGAAGCTGTGTTGGGTGTCCAGGCATATTCGCAACCGGTCCCTCAGCCCAGCCGTTACCGCAGAGACAATGGTCCCCAATTCCTGGAAGCTGGCTCCAATGTGCTTTCCCATCCCCGCGGTATTTTCTATCATCAACCACGGCCCTTCCGGTGATTCCTCCAACACCGTCTCTATCCCCGTCACCGTGCGGTCCAGGACGGCTTCGTAACCCTCTCCGGAATGGCTTCCTGGATGAAATATCACTCCGGCTGCTCCTATCTGGTGTGCCAACCCTAGGTAGTTCACCAGGGAGTCTATGCCCTTGCGCCAGTTCTCCGGCGATGCGGTGGCCAGGTTGATGAGGTAGATGGCGTGAAAGAAGCTGGGCCCTATATCGGCCGCTTCCGCCTTGAGCCGGAAGCGTTGGGCGGTCTCTTCGGGCACTGGTTTGAAAGCCCAACTCCGGGAGGATGAACCGAATATCTGAATAGCCTCGCACCCGATGTCAACAGCCCGATCTACTGCCTTGTCCAGGCCCCCAGCTGATGATACGTGTGCGCCAATTCGCATGGTTCTCCCCGTGGAAACCTGGGGCTAGCCCATTCCCAAAGCGTAGCCTGTGCCGTGAGCCTTCTGCATCGAAAGCAAACTTAAGCGGATGCCTCGCGACGCCGCCCGAAAGGCAACAGCCTTCGGAAGAAACGGCCCACCTCACCCAGTTCCCACATCACCAGGAACTGGCTCGCTATGAAGATGGAACTGTAGGTGCCGACTACGGCTCCGATGGCCAGAACCAGTATCAACCCTCTAATCGTAGCCCCGCCGAACAGCAGCATGGCCACCAGCACAAACAGGGTCGTCGCGCTGGTGTTCAAAGACCGTCCGACGCTTTCCAGGATGCTCTGGTTCACGACGCCGGGCAAGGGCCGGTCGATGTTACGGGCCACGTTTTCACGGATGCGGTCAAATACCACAATGGTGTCGTTGACGCTGTATCCCAGCACAAGGATGATCCCCATGATGAACATGGAGTTCACCTCTATGTCGATGACCTTCCCGAGAATTGAGAACACGCCGAGGATGAAGAGTATGTCGTGGAGAAGGGCCAATATAGCCGCAACGCCATACCGGAAGGAGTTGGGGATGCTTCGGAAGGCCCACGTGATATACCCGAAGATGAAGATGGACGCCACTATCAGAGCTATGATGGAGTTGCGCACCATCTCTCTGGCGAATATGGGTGACACAGAGTCTAGTTCGCTGGACGTTACAGCAGCGACCCTGTCGTTCAAGGCGTCTTCTATAATCAGCCTCTCGGACGTGAAAGTCCCGTCAGGGTTCTGTACTTCCGGCTCCAGGACGTTGGTGCGGACGAAAACGGAGTTGTCGGACGTCTTTTGTATGAGCGCCTCAGGGTGCCCCAGGTCGGTGTATACGCTACGGACAGCGTCTTCCGATACGGGTTCGTTGAAGGTCACGTCCATCACCGATCCGCTGCTGAACTCGATTCCCTGGTTCAGGGCGGGGGGAATGATCAGGGAGATGATTCCCGGCAGGATCACGATGGCCGAAATCAGGAAGAACCACTTCCTCCGGCTTATGATGTCCACGCTACCTCTCCCCTCCTGCCACACCAACAGCCTGCTGGGCGCCCTCCGGGGTGAACAGGCCCGACCTCTTTCCGGCGGGTGTGAACGTCAGGAGTTGCAGCAGGTTCCTGCTGACCAGAATGGCCGTGAACATCGAGACTATGACTCCTATCATCAGCGTGATGGCCAGACCGGTTATCACCGGAGTGCCCAGCCTTGAACCGAACCACCACAGAATCAGGCAAGTCACTATCGTCGACACATTGCCGTCTCTAATGGCGCTCCAGGCCCGCCTGAACCCCACTTCCATGGAAGAGGCCAGGGTGCGCCCCGCCCGCAGTTCTTCCTTCATCCGTTCGAATATGAGTATGTTGGCGTCTACGGCCATTCCTATGGACAGGATCAGTCCCGCCACTCCCGACAGGGTCAGTGTTACGGGTATGAGCTTGAACACCGCAAGCGTAATGACTGCGTATACTATCAGCGCCGTAGCAGCAACGAGGCCGGCCACTTTGTAGTAAGCGACTATAAACACCAGGACCAGCGCGAGTCCTATGAGTCCGGCTATGAGGCTCTTTCTTAACGAGTCGTCTCCCAGGATGGCGTCCACCGTGTCTTCACGGATTAGCTTCAAGGGAACGGGCAAACGCCCCGACTCCAGCTGTATTGCCAGTTCCCTGGCGCCTTCACGGGTGAACCCGCCCTCGATGACCGCGTTGCCGTTCAATATGGCCGCGTTCACCGTCGGGGCGCTGATTTGTTGGTCGTCCAGGAAGATGGGCAGCCGGAACAATGGGTTGCCGGCTATCCTGGTGGTAACCTCTCTCAGAATGCCTCGTCCCCTGTTGTCGAACTCCAGCCTAACCTGGGGCAAGGTGGTCGTCGGGTCGCGGTCTGGAAAAGCGCGCACCAGGTCATTTCCCGTAAGGCCAATGTCGATGTCCACATAATCTATGCCTTCGATTCCGCCGCCTCCCGCCTCCACCGAGTTGCACGGGTCGGGAAGGTTAAGCTGCCGGGCGGTTTGGATTTCGTCCAGTGTGCCTGTGCAGCGGCGCTCCTTGAACACCAACTGGGCTGTGCTGCGAATCAGACTCTTGGCTTCTTCGATGCCGCCTCCGGCCTGGAACGCTGTCACGGCGCTGAAGGTGTTCTCCAGGCTTGTTCGAAGTTCGTCCTGATCGTCTGTGCTCAGCGCATCATCCGTGTTTATCGTGAAGCTTGGGAACGGGCTTATTTCCTGTGTTACAGTTGCAGAACCGTATCCAAGTTGTGCCATCACGTCAGCGACGCTTTCCTGGGTCGCAGGAGCCGGAAATCTTATTTCTATCTCGGTTGGCGCCTCGTTGGACACGGTAAATTGTGACCCCGGCGCTGCTGTGTTGGCGAACGACCTGAACCTTTCAATGTCGTCCTCGGTCAGCGACTCTTCGGTTTTGACGACATAGCTGTAAGGGTCCGGTCCCGGGTCCACTATGTCCCCGGCGGCCGTCCTGTCCAAGTCCTCCAATATGGCCTGCAGAGCGCTCTGGTCTGGTGTCGCCAACATAGTCACGTTGATAAACGAGCCGCCGAGCCCGGGGATTTGGATTACCACCCTGTCCTGACCCAGAGTTTGCACGACGGGGTCGGTGGTGCCGAATGCATCGATTCGCCGCTGGATGATGTCTTTGACACCGTCCATCTGGTCTGGCTCGGGTTCATTGATCGTCGGAGTGGATGTAGTAAGCGGTGCAACCCCGGCCAACGCCGTTTCCATCTCGTCCTGAGATTCCAGTGAAAGGTCTAGTCCGCCAATGGAATATTGGCTTTGGTCGGGAGTTTCCACAACAGCAGCGCTGAACCCCACTGCCGCCAATGCCGTGGTCAAGTCTGACTTCAGCGTTCTGTCTGCAAACCTGATGGAGATGACTCCGTCATCTTCGTCGAGCGAATCTATGTCGGTAAGCTGGTCAACCAGTACTCCTCGCAGAGAGTCAAGGCCAACGGCTAGGTGGTCCAGGCCAGTGATGGAATACTGGAGGGCGGTTTCACCCGCCTCGACCTGGGCTCCGTTGTATCCGATGGCCTGAAGAAGGCCGTTGATGTCGTCCTCGCTGATTTCGACCGGGAAAACTACGTCAATGTCGTTGCCTTCAGTGAACGTGACTTCGGTCTGGACTTCCGAGGACCCGGCGCGGCTGTTGCCCAGGTCTTGCAGGGCAGCGTCTACACTGTTAAGAGTGTTGGGGAGTACATCCACATCACTGACGTCAAAGCTGTGCACGGACAAGGTCGCATCGGGCTGGTCCTGCGCTTCGAGCAAAGCCTGGAGGTCGTCATACGCCACGTCGTCCTGGAACACGACGTCGATTTGATCAGGCAGGTCGGCTTCATACCAAAGCATGACGCCTCCCTGCAGGTCCAGTCCCAGCTTCAGGCCCAAAGGACCGTCATTGCTGCGCTCCAAGGTGAAGACGTCTATGTTACGGAAGCTCAGAGCTGCGATGGCCAGCGCGAGCACGATGAAGATGAAGACAAATACCCTGACCCCTCGCCTACGCACCCCGGCCCCTCTCTGGTTCTGACACTGAGTTCGTTATAGTGAGTTCCTTTTTTACCGCCAGCCTGCGGCCGCTGCTTTATGTAATGTCTGGGCTTGCGCTGCCAAACTTGCGGATTATACCCCATGACAGCCCATGAACGTCTAGGGTTTCCGGAGATTGTTTGACAGCATAAGGGAGCCGAGCGTTATGCGCCTCTGATGGACTCCTCTGAGCGGATTGCCAGAGGCTGCGCCAGACTTCCAGGGTGAGGCCCATCGGACTGCAGGCTATCCTGCGTAGACGGTCTGAGCCGCCGCCTCTTCCATGCCGTCCGTGTCCTCGTCCGGTTCTTCCTCGTCCGCCAGCTCGGACTCTTTCCACAGCTTGTCGCTGTCCACCAGCCGGTCTATGTACAAGATTCCGTTCAAGTGGTCGATTTCGTGCTCCAAGGCTTGGGCCAGCAACTCGTCGGCGTTAACTTTCACCGGTTTGCCATTCCGGTCCAAGCCCTTGGCCCTCACCTTCTCAGAACGTTTTACCAGCCCCCTGTAGCCTGGAATGCTGAGACAGCCCTCCGGGACTTCCCTTTCGCCTTCGGCCCTGACGATTTCAGGGTTAACAAAGACCCTGGGTTCCGGGTCGTCAGGAAGCTGTATGACCACGACCCTCTGCAGAACTCCAACCTGGTTGGCTGCGAGACCCACTCCGTGGTTCTCATGCATGGTCTCAATCATGTCGTCTATCAGCTTCTGCAGTGAGGGAGAGAAGGAGCTTACTTTCTTCGCCTTCGCCCTGAGAATGGGGTCCGGCGCTATATACAACTCCAAGCTTGACACTTTCAGCCTCCAGTGGGGCGACGCGAACAACGGTCCAGCGACTATAAAGTAATGACTATTCCCGAAACCGGATTATAGCCAAGGCGCATTGACAGTGTAAAGGAGAATCGACGTTACGTTACGCTGACTGGGTCCACGTCGACAGTCCATCCCTGGGCAATCGGCACGTCGTCGATAAACCTGTGCAGGTCCCTGCCTCGCAGTACAAGATGCCATCGAAACTTGCCTCGCACACGCTCCGGAAATGCAGGAGCGGGCCCGATTATTTCCACGTGCGTACTTCCCGAGTCGTACAGCTTCCTCCTCAGAAGAGTGGCCATCCTCTCCGTTTCGGTACGTGCTTTGTCCTGGTTCGTGTGGCCAAACAGCATCCTCACAAGTCTGTTGTAGGGAGGGTTTCCGTGGCTTCTTCTGTATTCTATTTCCCTGCTGTAGAACCCTCCGTAGTCGTGGGCAGCGGCGGCGATGATAGCGTAGTGGTCCGGGACGTAAGTCTGAATTATCACCCGCCCCGGCGCCGGGCCCCTTCCGGCTCTGCCCGCCACCTGGCATAGACGCTGGAACACCTTCTCTCCAGCGCGAAAGTCTGGAATGTTCAGGCCAACGTCGGCCAACACTACGCCTACCAGGCTCACTCTGGGAATGTGAAGCCCTTTGGCCACCATTTGGGTGCCCACTAGGATCTGCGTCTCTCCCTTCAACATGCTGTCCATGATTTCCTGGTGCGACCTGGAGGAAATGGAATCACTGTCCCATCTCAAGGCTTTGGCCTCGGGATGGCGTCGTCTCACCTCCTCCACAACCGATTGGGTCCCCAATCCCATCCGGAGGACGCGGGGGCTCCGACATTGGGGGCAGGACTTGGGCGGTTGGACACCTCGGTTGCAGTGGTGGCAGACCAGACGGCTCTTGTCTCCGTGATAGGTGAGAGCGACGGAGCAACTTCGGCACTTCATAGACTGGCCGCAGTCCCGGCACTGGACGACAGTAGAAGACCCCCGCCGGTTCACGTAGAGGATAGCCTGGCTTCCGGATTGCAGGCATTCCTTCAGGGCATCGGCCAGGGACTCACTGAAAATCGACCGGTTGCCCTCCTTCAGTTCTTTCCGCATGTCTTTAATTTCCACCGAGGGCAGGATCGGCCTCACCCCGTTGGCAATAGGAACTCTTTCGGGAAGCTCCAGGAGTCGGAGCCTCCGGCGAGACGCCAGTGAATAGGTCTCCACGTCCGGTGTTGCGCTTCCCGCAACCACTACGGCGCCCTTCAGTTCGGCCAGCTTATGGGCGACCGCCCTGGTGTGGAACCGCGGAGAGGAGTCGTGTTGTTTGTAGGTCCATTCGTGCTCCTCGTCTATAACGATCAAGCCCAGGTCCTGTACAGGTGCGAACAAGGCGCTGCGCGGCCCCACAACGACATCGAACTCGCCGTCATGCACCTTCCACCATTGCTCGAACCGCTGACTATCGGTCATACCGCTGTGCAGCACGGCAACCTTGCCGGGGAATCGAGAGTTCAGCCGGTGCAAAGTCTGGGGAGTCAGAGAAATTTCCGGCACCAGGTAGATGCCCTGTCTACCGGCAGAGATGCATCGTTCCAGGGCGCGCAGGTAGACTTCCGTTTTGCCGCTGCCGGTCACCCCATGGAGAAGGAACCTGGAAGGGCTGCTGGTTTTTCCTTCCAATGCATCAGCAATGGAGCGGAAGGCCCGTAGTTGCTCTGGGGTTAACTCTGGGCGCGGCTCCGCTTCGCCTGAACCGTCATAGATGTATGACCCGGCTTGCAGACGCACCCATTCCATCGAGGCTAGGCCCTTGTTGACAACTCCCGTCACCGCAAAACTACCGAATCTCTTGTTGGCGTCGGGCCTTTCCATGCCGCCCTGAGCGACCAGAGCGTCGTAGAACTCCCTTTGGCGCGGCGACAGACGGTCTATCTGGTCTGGGACGGCATCGACAGGACGCACTATCGACTTGTACCGATGACGCTGCCGATGACGTGGGAATTCCCACCGCCGCCTGATTATCCCGCTATTGATCAGGCGTGTCAGCGTACGCTCTCCACCGGACCCCAAGACCTTGACCGCCGATCGTTCCGTCGCTTCTTTACGGCTCAAGCTCTCCAGGAGTTCGTTGACTTTGGAGTCGCTCCAAGACCGGTCTGGAGATACACCGTTGTCCAGACTTAGCCAAGAAGCCACTCGGTTCTCGAATCCAGGGGGAAGCATGAGAGACGCCGCTTCAAAGAGGGAAGACAAGTAATAGCGGCTTATCCACGCGGCCAGTTCCAGGTCTTTGCGGTCCAGCAATGGAGACGGTTCCAGGACCGATATGATGTCCCGAACGGCCTCAACCTGTGGACTGTCGGAGCATTCGAAAACGACGCCCTGGACCGGCCGGGCCCCGAGAGGCGCCCAAATCAACTGGCCGGGCTCTGGAGTGTGCATAGACGGGGGGACACTGTATGAGAGGGTCTTGCCGGGCCCGAGGGGAGCGTTTACCGCCACCTCTACGTATCGCTTGCCCACACGCCGCCTCGCATCCCACCCATTCCCGTTTCCGGCATACCTAAAAAAAGCGCGCGCCCGGCGTGACAACGCCGGGCAACAGATTCTCTACCTGAACGATTTAGTCTGAGGAGTTACCCCAAGAACTGAATGATTGCTACAACTACACCTAGTGTCAAAAGCTGAAGGCTGGCTACCCGCCACGTGAATTCGCCCTTCAGATTGCCAATGTCAGCCTTTAGCTCGCTCCTGAGGTTGGCGATGTCTTCCTTAAGCTCGCCTTTAAGGTCGGCAATATCTTTCTTGAGTTCGCCTTTAAGGCTGGCAACGTCTTCCTTGGTGGCCAAAGACTCGTAAAGTCCTTCCAGTCGGCCTACACGTCCCTCTACTGTGGTCATTCAGCCTCCTCTATGGTGCGACTATACACCATTAAGGACCTGGCCAAAACTAGCTCTTGTCATCCTCGGCGCTGTCTTCCCGGGCTTCATCAACGGAGGCGCTGGCCTCCGGCTCGTCCTCTGCCTCAGCAACTGTCTCTACAACGTCGGAGTTGTCAGTCTCTTCAACTTCTGCGGCCTGTTCCTGTTCGGCCAGTTGAGCTTCAATTTCCTCTGGTCCTGCCGTCTCTTCCTCAACCTCGCTGGCGGCCTCTTCAGCGGCTGCAGCTTCTGCTTCAGCGATCGCCAGGGCGCGTTCCCGCTCCCGTGCCTCGGCTGCCGCCCGTTCCGCCCTTGTAGGGGCGCGGCGTTCCTTGATTCGGGCCGCCCTGCCGGAGAGGCCCCGTAGGTAGTACAGCTTGGCCCTGCGGACGACTCCCTGCCGGACTACTTCCACCGAGTCCAGCAAAGGTGAGTAGAAGGGAAACGTCCTTTCGATTCCTACACCGTGAGTGACCCGGCGCACCGTGAAGTTCGAGCCGGGGCCGCCGCCCCTCTTCTTGATGACGACGCCCTGGAAAGCCTGTATTCTCTCCCGTTCGCCTTCCCGGACCCTGAAATTCACTTTTACCGTGTCGCCTGAGCCGAACTCCGGTATCTTGGGATTGGGTGTCAGAGCGACTGCCGTTCGGGCTTCCATCGATTCTTCCATCCTGGGTTCTATAGTTTTGAGCCGATATATTCTATCCCTTGTCTCGGTTCCAAACAAGGGCGGTGGGTCACGTGTTGGGTCAGTCCTTCTCGTACCCTTGGCGCCTCAGGAAGTCCAGGTCCTCCTGGGACAGGAGCGCCTTAGCGAGCAGGTCCGGCCTCAGTGTCCATGTGCGGAGCAGCGACTGCTCCCGCCGCCACCGGGCTATCTCGCCGTGATTGCCGGACAACAGCTCAGGCGGGACCTTGATGCCCCGGTATTCCGGCGGCCTGGTGTAGATGGGATGTTGCAGCAGCCCAGTGGCGATAGAGTCTTCATACACGCTGGTTTCGGAACCTACCACGCTCGGCACCAACCTTGCCACGGCATCCACCACCACCATTGCAGCCAGTTCTCCGCCCGTAATCACGTAGTCACCAATG
>DAOUJI010000102.1:0-10115 GCA_034422875.1 Dehalococcoidia bacterium
GGCGGTAAGCAAGGGAAAGGCCGATAGAGGAGTGCTGATATGCGGCACTGGAATCGGCATGAGCATCGCCGCCAACAAAGTGCCTGGAGTCCGCGCGGCCTTGTGCGTCGACCCCTTCAGCGCCCGGATGGCCAGGGAGCACAACGACGCCAATGTGATGTGCATAGGCGGGAGTCTAGTGGGGGAGTGGTCTGCCCAGGAGACGGTCAAGGCCTATCTTGAAGCCGAATTCGAGGGCGGGCGCCATTCTCGCCGGGTCGAGAAAATAGGCGCCATAGAGTCGGGCGAGAAGAGCGGTCCGTAGCCCAAGATGGCCAGTCCTGTGGACCTCTTGACGCCCGGCCGCCGGGAGCTTCTGGACCAGGAGATAAAGGCGGTCTTCTCCAGCCAGGACGGACTCCTCTACAACATGTTCCATTACCAGATGGGCTGGATGGACCAGCACGGTAACCCCACCACGATTTCCACTGGCCATTACCTCCATCCCTTGATGTGCCTGACGGCCTGCGAGTCGCTCTCGGGAGACTTCCGTAGCGCTCTTCCCGCCGCAGCCGCAGTGGAACTTGTGTACAACTTCTCCCTGATACACGAGGACATTCAGTCCGGCAATCCCAACAGAGGCTCCCGTGAAGCGTTGTGGTGGATATGGGGGCCGGGCCAGGCGATAAACGCCGGCGACGGGATGCACGCCGTCGCGCGGCTGGCTCTCATGCGGATGTCCGACAACGGCGCGCCTGCGGACCAGGCTCTCGCGGCCCTGAGGACTCTGGACCGGTCATGCATGGACATGTTCGAGGGTCAGCACCAGGACCTGGTGTTCCAGGAGCGGCTGGATGTCAGCGTGGCCGCCTACCTGAAGATGGCGGAGTTGAAGGCAGGAGCGCTGACGGGTTTGGCCATGTCCCTGGGCGCTATGTGCGGCGGCGGGTCCGATGAGGGAGTGGCGGCTTTCAGCGCCTGCGGCGCTCGATTGGGGACTGCATGGCAGATCCAGCAAGACGCAGCCGAGCTGTGGTCCTCCGAGGCAGGGAGCGTTCCCAGCCACACTTTGAACAAGAAGAAGCTGTTCCCAGTGGCTCTGGCGTTGGAGACGGCGGAGCTTTCCGTCAAGCGTGAACTGGGAACTCTATACTTCAAACGAGTCCTTGACCCGGACGACGTCCAGAAAATCGGTGAAATACTCGATGCACTGTCGATCAAAGACCGCTGCCGAGCGAAGGTGGACGAGCTCTGCGACGAGGCTCTGGCTATGTTGGAAGGCTTGGAACTGACGGAGTCGGGCCGGGAACAGATCGGCCTCGTCGCCCAACATATCCGAGAGCTTCACGAGTAACGTATGGGAAAGAAAACTTTAGATGACATAAATGCGGACGGGAAGACGGTGTTGGTGCGTGTCGACTTCAACGTGCCCATCGAGCAGGGAATAGAATTCCTGCCGCAGTATGACCACCGCCTGAGGGCTACTCTCCCCACTCTCCAGCGTCTCCAACAGAGCGGCTGTAAGCTTGTCCTCTGCTCCCACCTTGGCAGACCCAAGGGGCAAGTCGTGGACGGCCTTAGAATGGCTCCGGTCGCTGAACGACTCTCCATGTTGATGGGACTGCCCGTCAAATCTTTGGATGACTGTATAGGAGCCGAAGTTGGAGAGGCCGTAGCGGCCATGTCTGCAGGGGAAATCATCATGCTGGAGAACCTGCGCTTCCATTCGGGTGAGGAGAGCGCCGATGATGATTTCGCCAAGTCCCTGGCGGATTTGGCGGACATATTCGTCATGGACGCCTTCGCCGTAGCCCACAGGGCCCATGCGTCGGTAGTGGGTGTGCCGCAGTATCTGCCCACAGTCGCAGGAGAATTGGTGCGGGCCGAGCTGGAGAACATGGGCCGAGCGTTGGAAGCGCCCGAACGCCCCTTGGCTGCGCTCATGGGAGGCGCCAAGGTCAGCGACAAAATCATGGTGCTGGAAAACCTGATTGACAAGATAGACAGGCTGTTTATAGGTGGAGGCATGGCTGTGACCTTCCTGAAGGCACAGGGCCGTTCAGTGGGTGTGTCCAGGGTGGAGGAAGACAGGCTGGAGTTTGCCGCCGAAATCCTGGAGCGTGCCGGACGCCTGGGTGTGGATATCCATCTGCCCACGGACGTCGTGGTTGCGGATGAAGTCTCCGCCGACGCTGGCGGTGTAGAGAACGTGGGCGTGGACGAAATCCCCGAGAACAGCTACGCGCTGGATATTGGGCCAGCCAGCGCAGCCGATTTCTCCCGGGGACTCAAAGAATGCGGGACCGTAATCTGGAACGGACCGATGGGAGTGTTCGAGTTCGAACCCTTCTCCCAGGGCACCCGCAAGGTGGGCCAGGCTCTGGCCGAGGCCAACGCAGCGACTATAGTCGGAGGAGGTTCGACCGCGGAAGCTGTCGAGGAGATGGGTATACAAGACAGCATGACCCACGTGTCCACGGGCGGAGGGGCGTCCCTGGAGTTCCTGGAGGGCAAGGAATTGCCCGGCATCGCGGCTATTCTCGACAAGGATTCTTAAGCGGACCGGTTGGGTCTGAATATCTAGTTGCACTGAGGAGGATGGATGGTCAACCTGGACGTCTTGAAAGACTCTTTCCATACAACGGATTCCAAGATTGTCATGCTGGTGGCCGACGGGCTTGGGGGTCTTCCCCATCCCGATACGAGACTTTCTGAACTAGAGACAGCCCACACGCCCAACCTAGACGCGCTGGCGTCCGAAAGCGCATGTGGACTGACGGTCCCGGTTATGCCGGGAGTGGCTCCCGGCTCCGGCCCGGGGCACCTGGCCCTGTTCGGGTATGAACCCACTGAATATCTTATAGGCCGCGGAGCCCTTGAAGGTCTGGGAATCGAGGTGGACCTGAGGGAAGGCGACGTGTGCGCCAGGGGCAACTTCTGCACGGTGGACACGCAGGGGAACCTGGTGGACAGGCGGGCAGGGCGGGTCCCGACTGAAGTGACCATACCCCTCTGCGCAGAGTTGGACAAAATCGAGATGGACGCCGTAGACCTGAGAGTGTACCCGGTGGAAGGGTACCGGTTCGTGTTGCACCTCAGGGGAGATGGCCTCAGCGAAGCAGTCTCCGAGACCGATCCTCAGCGGACAGGCGTGCCCGACATTGAGGCGTACGCATTGGATGATAACGCTGAGAAGACAGCCTCAATCGTGCGTAGCTTCGTGTCTCAGGCGCGCAGCATCCTCAGCAATGAGGAGCGCGCAAACATGGTCCTTCTCAGGGGGTTCTCCAGCCTCCCCCACCTACCTTCGATGGGCGACGTCTTCGGACTGAACCCGGCGGCGATAGCCGCATACCCAATGTATCGTGGACTTGCCCAAATCGTCGGCATGAAAGTCATTCCCACGGGTAAGACCTTTGGCGACGAGTTGGACACTTTGGAAGCCAACTACGATAGTCACGACTTCTTTTACATCCACTACAAACCGGCGGACGCCGCCGGTGAGGACGGCAACTTCGAGGGCAAGGTGAAGACCCTGGAGGACCTGGATGCCTACATTCCACGCCTGAGAGAGATGCAACCTGACGTGCTCATGGTTGCCGGGGATCACGCCACTCCAGCCATCATGGCGGCACACAGCTGGCACCCGGTGCCATTCTCCCTGCGTTCGGCCTACACGCTGGGAGAAGGAGTTGACGCCTTCTCCGAGCGGGCCTTCGCCAACGGTTCTCTGGGTCGTATGCCTGCCACCAGCATAATGCTTCTTGGGCTGGCCCACGCGGGCAAGCTGGCAAAATTCGGACCCTAGTTTCTGATTCGGGAGTTTGACCATGCCCGTTCCCTTGGCAGCCGGAAACTGGAAGATGAACACTACCGTTGACGAGGCAGTGGCCTTGGCCGCGGCCGTCAAAGAGGCGGTGGACGGAGTAACCGGCGTGGACGTGCTGGTCTGCCCTCCGTTCGTGTCCTTGGCGCCGGTGGCGGCAGCGTTGGAAGGCAGCGGGGTGATGGTGGGCGCCCAGAACACGCATAACCAGACCAACGGAGCATTCACGGGAGAGGTGGCACCCAGCATGATCGCTGGAATATGCCGGTATGTAATTCTCGGCCACTCGGAACGGCGCCAGCTTTTCGGAGAGGACGACGGCCTGATAAACCTGAAGGTCAAAGCCGCCGTGGACGCCGGACTAATCCCCATTCTCTGCGTAGGTGAGACCCTGCAGCAACGAGAGGATGGCAAAGCAGGTGAGGTGGTCGGAAACCAGGTGAAGGCAGGCTTGGACGGAGTGTCTCCGTCGGGAGGCTTGGTGGTGGCCTACGAACCCGTTTGGGCCATAGGCACGGGAGTGTCGGCCACGCCCGAGACGGCCTCCGAAATAATGGGTGGTGTCATCTTGAAGACTCTGGAAGACCTATACGGCGCCCAGACAGCCTCCCAGACCCCGCTTCTCTACGGCGGAAGCGTCAACCCCGACAACATTGACAGTTTCGTGAGCCAAGAGGCGATACACGGCGGCCTGGTTGGCGGAGCAAGTCTCCGGGCCGACCAGTTTGGGGCCATCGTGAAAGCCACCGCCGCCGCCAAGTCCTCCTGACCTTTCCGATGGACGAACGGCTGATAGTCGTCTTGGGACCCACCGCAACCGGCAAGACGGAACTGGGCATACGCCTGGCCGAAGAGTTCAACGGCGAGATAGTAAGCGCCGACTCACGCCAAGTCTACCGGTTCATGGATATTGGCTCTGCCAAACCCAGCAGCGAGCAGCGAGCCAGGACGCCGCACCACCTTATCGACATACTGTACCCCGACCAGGACTTCGGTCTGGCCGAATTCCTAAGGCTGGCACGACAGACCATCGAGTCCATACGCTCCAAAAGTCGGCTTCCGATAGTGGTAGGAGGGACCGGCCAGTATATCTGGGCCTTGCTCGAAGACTGGAAAGTGCCCCGAGTACCGCCTAACCCTGAATTGCGCCGCGAGTTGGAAGATTTGGCGGAAAAGCAAGGGACTGAGGCTTTACATAAGCTGCTTGAACAGGCAGACCCTGAGGCCGCACGACGAGTCGACCCGCGCAATACACGCAGGACGATTCGAGCATTGGAAATCCATCGCGCCATCGGCGGGACGAACACCGAGACCGAACGTAAGGGGGCCGTTTCGGACGAGACGCTGGCAATTGGACTCACAGCGGAACGCAAACAGCTATACCGCATGATCGACGACAGAATAGACCGGATGGTCGAGGACGGGTTGGCCGCCGAGGCTGCGAATCTGGTTCGGAGGGGATACTCATGGGACCTCCCTTCCATGTCCGGCGTTGGCTACAAGGAGATGGGCGCTTACCTGGCTGGGCAGACATCCTTGGAAGCATCGGTGGCACGCATCAAGACCAGGACACACAGGTTTGCACGTCAGCAGTACAACTGGTTCAGCCTCAACGACCCGCGTATACAATGGTTCGACGTGGGGGCGTCAACGGACGCCTCATTTGACCCTATAGATAAGGGCGACAGTCACGAGCGAGCCGTTGACAAAGCAGTCCGTTTAGTGGGCGATTTCTTAAGCCGGACGCCGGTGGTACAATAGGCGCGACCCCACCGAGAGCCGCCTTGGCAAAGGAAAGCGTTGTGAAATTCACCAAGATGCAGGGAGCGGGCAACGACTATGTGTACCTGGACGCCCGCGACATGGAGCGGGACTGGGCGTCGTTGTCGGTGGCTATGAGCGACCGCCATTTCGGAGTGGGCGGCGACGGCATAATCGTTATCCAAAACTCGGACGTTGCCCAGCTCAGGATGCGCATCTTCAACACCGACGGCTCCGAAGGAGAGATGTGCGGCAACGGAATACGCTGCGTTGCCAAGTACGTCATCGACAGGAAGATAGCCCAGCCCTCCACAGAAGGCATCTCCATCGAGACCCTGGCAGGCGTGAGGACCGTGCAGGTCATCAAGGACCGGGGCCAAATCGTCGGAGCTCGGGTCGCGATGGGCGAACCCATCTTCGCGCCTGCGGACGTGCCGGTAAAGCTTCCGGAATCAGCCGGAGGGTCGTCGGATGCACCCGTGCTGGAGTTTCCCGTAGAGATAGGCGGGGCCGCTCTCAACCTGAGTTTCATTTCCATGGGCAACCCCCATGCCGTGGCGTTCATAGACCAGCCGGTGGACGAGTTTCCCCTCCATTCCGTGGGGCCGCAGGTGGAACATCACGTCATGTTTCCCAACAGAGTGAACTTCGAGATAGTGAACATACGCAACAAGCACTCCCTCGTCGCCCGTGTCTGGGAACGGGGCTCCGGTGAGACGCTGGCTTGCGGATCTGGGGCCAGCGCTATAGGCGTGGCGTCATACCTACTGGGCCATACTGAAGAGTTTGTTGACATAACGCTCCCCGGCGGGAAGCTGAACATCAGCTGGGCGGGCCAGGGCGACGTATACATGGAAGGCCCCGCAGAGGAGGTCTTCGAAGGGGAATGGACGGAGCCTGAGTAGCCTCGCATTCATGAATGGAGTTGTAGACCGATGACCTCAAAGTTTTCCGAGCGTCTGGGCAAGCTGGCGCCCTATCCCTTCGTCGAAATATCCAGGATACTGGCCGAAAAGCGTGCCGCAGGCGAGGACGTGGTCACCTTCGGCATAGGCGACCCGGACATTCCCACTCCCGACAACGTCATAGACCGGCTCATCAACGCTTCCCATACACCAGCCAACCATCGTTACCCTGAATCAGACGGCCTTCCAGAATGCCGGGACGCCATAGCGACCTGGTACCGCAACACCTTCGGAGTAGAGGTGGACGGCGCCACGGAGACCCTGCCCTTAATCGGCGCCAAGGAAGGCATTGGGCACGTGGCCTTCGCCTTTCTGGACCCAGGCGACATTGCGTTGATCCCGGACCCGGCATACCCCGTCTACGGCGTGGGCACGATGTTCTCCGGTGCCCAGAGCTACACGATGCCTCTCAAAGAGGAGAATGGCTGGCTCCCGGACTTGGACGAAATCCCAGCCGACGTGGCCAGGGACGCCAAAATCATGTGGCTGAACTACCCAAACAACCCTACCTCCGGCGTGGCGGACCTCGACTACTACAAGAAGGTGGTGGAATTCGCCCGGCAATACGACGTGGCGATTCTCCACGACGCCGCCTATAGCGAGGTGGTCTACGACGGGTACAGAGCGGCCAGCTTCCTGGAAGTGGACGGAGCCAAGGAGATCGGAATGGAGTTCCACTCCCTTTCCAAGTGTTTCAACATGACCGGATGGCGGTTTGGCATGGCTGTGGGCAACGCCGACATGATTAAGGCGCTGTTCCAGATCAAGGCCAACCTGGACTCCGGAATACCCCAGGCCATACAGGAGATGGCGATGGAGGCCCTCACCGGGCCTCAGGACGCCATAGCCGCAAACAACGCCATTTACCAGCGGCGCAGGGACAAGCTCTGCGACGTGTTGAACCGCATCGGACTCAGGGTGATTCCTCCCAAGGCCTGCCTTTACGTCTGGGCCAGGGTCCCGGAGGGATACACGTCGGCGGAGTTCGCGGCACGGCTTCTGGACGAAAAGACCATCGTGGTCACCCCGGGTTCCAGCTACGGCGCCTACGGTGAAGGTTACATAAGATTCTCATTGACTACTCCGGACGAACGCGTCGACGAGGGAGTTAATCGTCTGGCAACCTGGAAAATACCCCCTCCGTCGGGATCGTAGGAGTCCAAGCCGATACCCAGGTCACCTGAATCCACCGGGCCTCCCGTCGAACGAGTCGTCCTGGTAGGGGTCGAACTCAAGAAAGGCCCTGCGTTGTGGGACCTGCGAGACTCCTTGGACGAGCTTGCGTTCCTGGCTGATACGGCTGGCGTGGAGGTGGTGGGAAAAGTCAGCCAGAGGCTGGACAGACCGACGCACCACTACCTGGGCCCAGGCAAGCTGGAGGAACTCAAAGACCTGGTCGCTGACACCCAGTGCGACACCGTGGTCTTCGATGATGAACTTACCCCCACACAACAGCGGAACCTGGAGAACGCCCTCAGGACCAAGGTCATCGACCGCACAGCCCTGATTCTGGACATCTTCTCCCGGCAGGCGTCCACCAGGGAAGGCCAACTGCAGGTGGAGCTAGCCCAGCACCAATACCTTCTGCCGCGACTGGTGCGCCAATGGTCCCACCTGGAACGGCTGGGAGGCGGCATAGGCACCCGTGGTCCTGGAGAAACCCAGCTTGAGACAGACCGCCGACTGATCAGGAGACGGATTCAAAGGCTGGAGAATGAGCTGGGGAACGTCAGCAAGCGGCGGGAGTCCTACATGGGCCGCCGGAAGCAGGCCCGGCTGCCAGTGGTCTCAATGGTCGGGTACACCAACGCCGGAAAGAGTTCCCTATTTAACGCTGTAAGCGGCGGCGGAGTAAAAGTGCAGGACAGGCTTTTCTCCACCCTGGACCCGGTGACCCGCCGCATATACCTTCCCTCAGGACGGCAGGCCCTGCTCACCGATACGGTGGGTTTCATCCACAAGCTGCCTCCGACGGTCGTCGACGCCTTCAGGGCCACTTTGGAAGAGCTAAGGGAAGCCGATCTGCTGCTTCACGTCATTGATGTCGCACAACCCAAGGCTCCAGAGCAGGCGGAGGTGGTCGAGCAAACCCTGGAGGAGTTGGACCTACACGACAAGCCCCGAATCCTTGTGGTGAACAAGATGGACCTGTTGACCGACTCGCCCAACGGAGCCCGTCCGCCGGAAATCCCCGGAGTGGCCTCTACCGGGCCGGTGGTGTTGGTGTCGGCCCTCAAAGGCTGGAACCTCGACGGCCTGATCGAGGAGATAGAGCGCCAACTTCTGGCGCAGGGGGCTCTGCCGCCGGCGGAGTGGCAGTCGTCCGCGTCGAACGTGCCCTCCGGCTGACCCTAGTGACGGCACTACCTTTCCTGTCAGGTGCGGCACATCCTCAATGGAGTTACTCGCTTGGCATTCTAAGCTCGTAAAGAGTGGAGGAGCCGGTGAGACGAGCAGGCACAACAATGGCGGCATCGGTGCTCCTGGCTGCGGCTGTCTTCGCCGCAAGCTGCAACAGCGAGCCGACGCCGACTGTGGACTTCCCACTAGCATCTTTTGGACCACCAGACTTGATAAAGTCAAGAACCTTCACGTTGAGACTGGTTCTGAACCTCTAGCCAGCGACCGACCCCACCGCCTCGGGTTTCATGCACCACACTTGATAAGGGCAAGCACTCTTGCCTTGCGGCCAAAGCTGACTGTCCAGTAGACTGTCGATACAGTGAATATAGCGGGGATCGCCAACGAGATCAGACCGGGGCGAAACAACGTCGGCAAAATGAAGTAATGTACCAACGAAACACAGATTCACCTAGAGAGCTGCTGGAAGAGGTAATGAGGCCGGTGGGCGAGGCGCGTTCTCTTCCTTTCGCCGCCTACCGCGAAGAAGCATTCTTTGCGCTGGAGATGGAACGGATTTACCGCCGTGATTGGGTGGCAGTATGTGCCGAGGCGTCGCTGTCCGCCCCCGGCGACTACCTCGCCATCGACATCGGCGGAGAGCCTGTTGCGCTGGTCCGAGGCGGCGACGCCCGGCTGCGGGCGCTGTCAAACGTTTGCCGCCATCGTGGCACCCTCCTTCTCGAACCGGGGGCCGATCAGCTTGAAGGAGGCCGCATCGTTTGCCCGTATCACGCCTGGAGCTACAGTGACACGGGAGCCTTCAGAGGTGCGCCCTACTCGCGGGATGTCGCCATCGATTCGGGACTGCACAGCCTACCCTCTTTCCGGGTGGAGATCTGGATGGGCGTTGTCTTCGTCTGCCTCTCAGATGAGACCCCGCCGCTGCAGGCACGGCTGGCGGAGATCGCGCCGCATCTCGCTGAGTTCGATATGGAGTCGTTCAAGGTTGCGGGGCCGTTGACCGCTCCGGAGGATTGGGCAGCCAACTGGAAGTTGGTTGTCGAGAACGCAATGGAGAGCTACCACCTATTCCAGGTGCATGCTGGCACGCTGGAGAAGGTAACTCCCACACGCGGGGCCTACTACATCGAAGGCTCGGCGGCTTGGACGCTGACGGGCGGGGCGATTGTTCAAGCTGGAGGCACAGGTCTTGCCGGGAAGCTGCTTGCGGGTCTGTTGGG
>DAOUJI010000103.1:0-52060 GCA_034422875.1 Dehalococcoidia bacterium
GTCGCGGAGTTTCCCGAGGGCGAGGTGGCCATCACCAACTTCTGCGATTTGGGTGAGGTTGAGGAAGCATTCGAAACATAGCGGCTGGGGCGCTGTTCTCATGCTTGGTTGGCGCTTAGCTGGCTGCTGAGGGGTAAACATATCCCATGAAACAACCCGCCATGCCGACCTATAAACGCCTCATCATCGCGTGGTTTTTCGTCCCGATGCACCAGCTCTTGTTCCGCCTCTCCGGCGGCCGCATTCTGGGCCACCTGGAAGGCCAGGGAGTCCTTATCCTAGTGACTACTGGACGCAGGAGCGGCAAGCAGCGGTCGGTCCCCTTGCTGTATTTCCAATTCGAAGAGTCTGACGACCTCATTGTCGTCGCTTCGAACTACGGCCAGGACCACCATCCAGCGTGGTACTTGAACATCGCCGCTGACCCGAACGTGTCTGTCGAAACCACTGGCGAACGATTCTCCGCTGAGGCCCGCATAACCCAGGGCGAAGAACGCACCGCGCTATATAACAACGTGGTTGCGGCGAATTCACGGTTCGCTAACTACCGCGCCAGCGCCGACCGCCAGATACCCGTTGTCGCCCTCCGTCGCGCGTAGCCGACTTCTGTCTCTGTTCGTATCTCTGCAACCGCCTTGTATATGCTGAACGAATACACGAACTTGCTGTAGGGGTACTCAAGTGAGATGATTCTGATAGTATCTAGCCTACCCCGCACCTTCAGTCGTTCGCCCTGTGTCCAAGTTAGGTCCGGGATTCTCAAGGGCTATGTTTGTTAGAGGTGTACGAGATGCTCAATCTAAGCATGGTTCGGGCCAAATGCTATCTAATCATACAGGGTCTGGAGCGTTCTCTCGCCTACAACCTAGTGCACAATTACGACGTGGACGATCCTGCCTTCCTGGTAACTGAAGAACAGGACCGGGCTTTGAATCGTCTCCGAGAAGACGTAGATGAATCCGGATGGGGGCTTGAGGATGTCAAGACTGAGGACTTGTTAGAGTATTTGGACCTAGGCGACTTACTTAATCTGCTCAATAGGCACAGGTCGAGTATGCCAAACATTGAACAATCGGAAGTTCGAGGGGCAACGAGGATAATTGAAAATCGTCATCTCCCGGCCATACGCAAGCGGGTGATGCATCCGGTGCGGCCATTGGAAGCTGACGACCTGTCCACCCTCATGTCAATGGCTGTGAACCTCCAAGTGCAGGCTCCAACTCTGACATGGGAACCCTTGATTGAAGGCGTTCGCTTGGCACAGAGTCCCGAAGGTAACCTTGACGTCAAAATGCCTTCCTTTTGGTCGGAAGAGCCAACGATTCTCCACAACTTACCGGCCGCTGAATTCGACGATACTGGATTCATAGGACGAAGGTCGGAACGTCGACAACTTAGGAAACTTCTCGAATCTGATCACAATGTAATAACAGTGGTAGGTGCTGGCGGAATAGGAAAGACCGCTCTGGCTCTGCGCGTGTGTCACGACATTCTCGACGATCCGGAATCCACTCTGGAAAGGATAGTTTGGGTTTCCCTGAAAACCCAATATCTAACCTCTGACGGAATCCGGACGGTAATCAACGCCGTCGACACAGCGGACGCTCTTGTCGATCGCCTTTTGTCGGCAATCAATCTTCCTGCGGATCCCAGCACAAAGCCAAGCTGGGATAGGGTCGTAGAGCAGATGAGAGCAAATAGGATATTGCTTGTCATTGACAATCTCGAAACACTAGGTTTGGAAATCAGAGATTTGGCAGTCAATATCCCTCGCGATTCTAAGCTACTCTTGACATCACGGATCGGTCTCGGTGAGATTGAGCTTCGTTATGAAATGCCTGATCTGTCTCCCAAAGATGCCGGAATGTTACTGAGGAACCTCGGTGTGGCATATAGTTACCCGGCTATCAGTCGACTGGATAAGGGACTATTAAAGCAATATTGTGAGCGATTACACCACAACCCCTTGCTTATTAAATGGTTCGTCCAAGCCGTCGGTAAAGGTACTAGGCCCGAGGATGTACTCTCAAATGAGGATCTCGGCCAAGCGTTACGCTTTTGCTGGGAGAACGTTTATGACAGACTATCACCCCTGTCAGTCGAGACCATTTCTACGTTGCTTGCAGCACGACGAAGTTTAAGTCAACCACAGCTCCAAGAACTATTGGAAGCCAGCCACATATCATTTGTTGAAGCACTGCAAGAATTGCATCAGTCTAACATTGTGGAAAGAAGCGTAGAGTCGGATGGCAGTGCAGTCTACCAGATAGGCAGTCTCGTCTTAGACTATTTGTCTCGTTACCATCCACCAGACGATAAGGTCGTCATGAAGACGCGTGATAAGTTACGGCATTGGCAACAAGAACAAGATCGGAGTGCAGTCCAACAAAACACTTATCGATACGCTCGTCATGCCATACTTATTGACTCAAACGACAAAAGGATCGCTGCGCCTCATCTTCGTAACGCTTTGAACATGATGCGCTCCTACGATCTAGCGAACGCACACAAGTCGTTAGAGAGGGCACAGCAGTTGACGCCGCAATGGTGGGAGGTACATAGAATCAAGGCCCACGTTCTGGAAAAAGGGAGACGTCCAATATACGAGATTGAACAGGCGTTCGAGGAATCCATTAGTTGTGAAGACACCGATGTCAATCGATTCCATTATGCTGTCTACCTTATGAGGATAGAGGAATATGAAAGAGCACTGGAACAGATTAGGCGTGCCGGTACCCACCAAGCAGCCGATGATCTTGCCTTGCGAAGTATCAAGGGCCTAGTGCTATTGAGGAATGGCAGAATACCCGAAGCATTGGAGGAACTAGAATATGTGTGGAACTGCGAGGACGCTGGTGTACCAATGAATATGAAGAGGGTTCATGGCACCCAATTCGCTGGCGCATTGCATCGACGCGTCGAACAACTCTATAACTTGGGGAATACAGCTGTGGCGGAAGAAGTCGCGCACAAGGGTGTCAGCGTTGCAAATCGGACTGCGGTTGATTGTGGTTGGGACTTCAAACTGGCTGAAGTAGGCGTAGAACTATTGTCAGATGTGCTAGGACGTCCTGATGTTTCTAACTCACCTGAAACTAGGTTCATGGAAACGGCGTCGGTGTGGGACTCGGACGTCAAGTTTAGAGAAGCATGCAGAAAATGCAAGAGAGTTGAGTTTCTTTTTGACCGTAATGAAGCTCTTCGTAATGCTATGCCTAACTGCTCTCTAGTCGTTCTGAATCCTGGTCACGCTCGATGATTCAAAGGCGTTACAAAACAAATCATCAGCAATTTCGGATTCATTCAAACTGATTCACTTGGTGATGTTCACATGGACCGCTCGTCGTTGGTTCGGTCCAGTTCTTGGCAAGAACTGCAGATCGGGCAAAAAGTAGTGTTCGCGGTGAAACATGGAGATAAGGGCCCTCATGCTTCGGAACTTGAACCCGATTCAAAACCGGACCATGGTGATACCAGCCTCACGGTGCTGACAGAGAATGAGGATGATTCAGTGCCCGGAGTAGAGTAGAAGTAAGGCTTTTTATGAAGATGTGTCTGGGCGTTGTGCCTACCGCTTGGAACAAGTGGATGATGCCGCGTTGTAGGTATCCGTCCGCTGCAGCCCGGTTTGGCCTATTAGCTTCGGAGTCGGTGTAAGCGACCTTCACCTGGTAGACCTATCACAGCAACCCCGGGAGCTCTCACTCACCCAGATTGATGACTATGTTGTCGGGACCCCTCGAGAGCACGGCCTCGGCAGGTTCGTCGGTTACGTTCCCTTCGATATGGGGCATGTGCGCAGGCACGAAAATGAAGTCCCCTGGGCCTGCGTCCACGTATTCTTCGAAATTCTCTCCGAAGTAGACCCGGACATGGCCGCTCAACACGAAGGCTGCGGTCTCTGCCTCGCCGTGGTGGTGAGGAGGTCCCAACGTATTTGGCAGACAAGTCACGTGGCCTAGCCAGACCTTGCCGGCGCCGACGGTGTTGGCGTCGATGCCGGGCCTTCTGATCATACCCCGGGTCTGGCTTGTGGTGCTTGGGTCCTGAGTGCCATGGACTACCTGCACCACATTGCCTTTTGCGGTCGTGCTCATGATTGGCCTCCTACTTCTTCAGTATATGGACGGTGGTGATGTCGCCTGCGCCTGAGCACTGGGCTATGCCCACCTTGGGGTCGGCTACCTGACGCTTGCCTGCCTCACCTCGAAGCTGGAGCACCGTTTCGTGAATCTGCCGGATGCCCGTGGCGCCGAAGGGGTGGCCCATGGCCAGCAGCCCTCCGTCGGTGTTGGTGGGCAGGTCTCCGCTAAGCTGAGTGCGTCCCTCTCGTGAGGCGATCCAGGCCTCGCCCTTGGGCAGCAATTCCAGGGTCTCAAGCTGCTGCAGCTCTCCGATGGTGGCGGCGTCGTGGACCTGGACTATGTCCACATCCTCCGGGCCGATGCCCGCCATCTCGTAAGCCTGCCTCGCGCCCTCCTCGCCCCGATAGGGGTTCATGGCTGGGTTGTCCGCTCCCCGGCCCGTGTAGGTGCCCGTGGTCAGGACGGCCCCGGCCACCGAGATGGCGCGGGAGTTGTCTGGAGCGTAGCGGGTTATGGCGTCCCTGGCGCAAAGTATTGCCGCCGAGCCGCCCTCGCTGGTGGGACAGCACTGGTACAGGGTCAAGGGGTCGGCTATGGCCCGGGACTCCAGCACCTGGTCCAGGGTGAAGAGCTTGTTGTAGTGGGCGTAGGGGTTGAGGGCCGCGTTCTCGTGGGCCTTCACGGCCACTTCTCCCAGAGCTTCAATGGGCGCGCCGTATTCCTCCATGTATCTCCGTGCCCGGAGAGCGTAGGCGGCCATCATGTGGTCGGCTCCAATGAGCCGTTCGGGGCTGTCCTCGGCGGTGACGGTCACCGGCCCCCTTGGGACCTTCTCGGCGCCGAAGGCCAGCGCCATGTCGTACAGACCCGTGGTTATGCCCCAGTAGGCTTGCCAGAAGGCGGTCGACCCGCTGGAGCATGCGTTCTCCACGTTGATTATCGGGATTCCCGTCAGGCCCAGGTCCTTGAGAGTCACCTCGCCCATAGACATGCCCTGGTAGTAGACGTGGCCGAAGTAGGCTATCTGCACGTCCATCCATCGCACTCCGGCGTCGCCAAGGGCTTCCACCACGGCGTCCCGCGCCAGTCCCGCCAGGTCCTTTTCCGGGAACCGTCCAAAGGGATGGAGTCCTACGCCTAAGACTACGACTTCTCTTCCTGGAGCCAGGGCCATGATCAGCCTCCTTAAACTGCGCCGCCTGGACGTTTCCATTTGTAGACAACCAAGTCGTTGCCCTTGGAGTCCTGGCCTCCCACCGCCGCGGTCAATTCCAGTTCCATGCCCACCTTAATCTCGTCAAAAGGAGTGTCTACTATCTCCGAAATCACGTGGGGGCCTTCCTTAGTCTGGACCTGCCCAAGGGCATAGGGAACGTCTCCCTGCCAGCCCGCCGGAGGCGCCCGGACAATGGTGTAGCTGTAGAGGCTCCCCGTTCGGCTTAGTTCCACGGACCTCATGTCGCTGGACGAGCAGCTTTGGCAGAAGACCAGAGTCCCAAAGAAGTGGGCGTCGCATACGTTGCAGGCAGTGCCTATTAACGAGCCATCGGCGCGGTCATCGCCGTTGAGTCTGAAACGGGACGGGGCGACGGAGACACGGTTCTTGTCGGTCAAATGGAGGCCTTTCAAGCGTATGAATCGGGTTTCGAGTAGTGTAAGGAAGGCCATTCGGGGTGTCAATTCGTGTCGTTGACGCCTACCCGTCCGGTTGCTAAACTCGCAAACGTCTCCCAATGCCATTTGGGGCTAGTTTTTCAAGGGGGCGACATGACTGAAAAGCTGATCGGTGTAGCAGTAGCAGGGTCGAGAGTGCAGGAGGTCCTGGCAGAGATAGACAGGGTGGAGGAGCTGGGAATCCCCGCCGCGTGGATGACCACCGGGGCGACCAGATTGGACAGCCTGACCGTTCTCGCCGTGGCCGCGTCCAGGCCCGGCAAGGCATTGTACGGCACGTCCATCGTGCCCACCTATCCGAGGCATCCCCTGGTGATGGTGCAGCAGGTACAGGCTTTGGGGCAACTTGCTCCCGGCAGGTTCCGCCTCGGAGTGGGCCCCAGCCATCGGCCCAACATGGTGGGCATGGGGTTCCGGTTCAACTCGCCCCTGGGCCATCTCCGGGAGTATCTCCTTATCCTGAAATCGATAATCCAGACCGGCTCTGTGGAGTTCGACGGAGACCACTTCAAGGCCGAGGGAAGCATACCAGAGGCCATGGACATGCCCGTCATGGCGTCGGCGCTGCAGAGGGGTTCCTTCGAACTGTGCGGAGAGATCGCCGACGGAGCCATAAGCTGGGTCTGCCCCCTGCCGTATCTGAGGGACGTGGCCCTTCCCGCCATGGAAGCGGGCGCCCAGAAAGCGGGCCGCCCTACGCCTCCGCTGATAGCTCATGCCCCTGTGTGTGTCAATGAGAACACGGAAGAGGTCAGGAAGGCGGTGCGGGAGCAAATCATGAACACCCGCCTACCCTTCTACCAGAGGATGTTCATTGCGTCCGGCTATCCCGAGGCGTCTGAGGGCCAGTGGAGCGACGCCATGATAGACGGCACGGTCTTCTGGGGGAACGAAGACCAGGTGGCGTCCAAGCTGCAGGGAATGCTGGACATGGGGGCCACGGAAGTTCTGGTCTCTCCCGTGTCGGCCGGCCCCGACAAAGCAGCCACCGTGCAAAGGACCCTCGAACTTGTAGGCCACCTCTCCAAGTAGACCATCGAACGGCGTAAGCGAATGTCCCTTCTCCTTAGGCGAGACCTCCGTGAGTCCTCTTCCCCCTCGAGGGGGAAGATTGAGATGGGGGTCGTAGGGGCGACCGGCCGGTCGCCCGGGGTTCACCCTCACCCCTTCGACAAGCTCTGGACAGGCCCAACCCTCTCCCGTCACAGGACAAGGAGCGGCGTTCCGATACCACCGCCGACAGGCGTATCTTTTCCTAACATCGTAAGGAGGTCCCAATGACTGGCCGCGCCAAGAAGGACTGGCAGGAGGAAATCCTCGGCCCTGCCGTCAGCCGGTTCCCGGAGCGTAAAGAAAACTTCGTTACGTCGTCAGGCATCGTCCAGGACGCCATCTACACTCCTGAGGACGTTGAAGACAGCGCCTACCAGGACCAGCTCGGCTACCCTGGGGAGTATCCCTTCACCCGTGGAGTGCAGCCCAACATGTACCGGGGCCGCATCTGGACCATGCGTCAATACTCCGGGTTTGCGACGGCGGAGGAGTCCAACCGCCGCTATAAGTACCTGCTGGAGCAAGGCCAGACGGGTCTGTCGGTGGCATTCGACCTGCCGACGCAAATCGGCTACGACTCCGACCACGAGTTGGCCAAGGGAGAAGTGGGCAAAGTCGGCGTGCCCATCAGCAGCCTCCAGGACATGGAGACGTTGCTGGACGGCATACCTCTGGACAAGGTCTCCACGTCCATGACCATCAACGCCACGGCGCCGGTGCTTCTGGCCTTCTACATCGCCGTGGCGAAGAAGCAGGGAGTCCCCGCCACGGAGCTCAACGGCACGCTCCAGAACGACGTTCTCAAGGAATACATAGCCCGGGGCACCTACATCTACCCGCCCAAGCCCTCCATGCGGCTCATCGTTGACGTGTTCAGCTACTGCGCGGAGGAGGTCCCTCGCTGGAACACCATCTCCATCAGCGGCTACCACATGCGGGAAGCTGGGGCCACTGCCGCCCAGGAGTTGGCTTTCACCTTCTCCAATGCAATAGCCTATGTCCAAGCGGCGGTTGACGCTGGGCTGGACGTGGACCGGTTCGCCGGACGGCTCTCCTTCTTCTTCGTGGCCCAGAACAACCTGTTCGAAGAGGTTGCCAAATTCCGGGCCGCCCGCCGGATGTGGGCCAAGATAATGAGGGAGCGGTTTGGCGCGAAGAACCCCCGGTCCTGGATGCTGCGCTTCCACACCCAGACGGCCGGGGTCACCCTGACTGCCCAGCAGCCCGACAACAACCTGCTCCGCTCAACCGTGCAGGCGCTCGCGGCCATACTTGGAGGCACCCAGTCCCTACACGTAAACTCGCGAGACGAGGCCCTGGCGCTCCCCAGCGAGGAGTCCGTCCAGCTATCGTTGCGGACTCAGCAGGTGCTGGCCTACGAAAACGGGGTAGGCGACGTGGTCGACCCATTGGGGGGGTCATACTACGTAGAGAGCTTGACCTCCCAACTGGAGCAGCAGGCTTTCGAGTACATTGAGAAAATTGACGCCCAGGGCGGCGCCGTTTCGGCATTGGAAAACGGCTACCAGATTCGGGAAATTCAGGACGCCGCCTTTACACACCAGCAGGAAGTGGAGCAGGGTGAGCAGGTGATTGTCGGCGTCAACCGGTTCGTCACCGACAGCCCTCCCATCGAGGGTCTGCTCAAAGTGGACGAGGCCGGGTCCAAACAGCAGGTGGAGCGGCTGCAGGCACTCAGGCGGGAGCGAGACAACGAAGCGGCGACGCTGGCCCTCAAGCGACTGGAAGAAGTTGCCCGAGGCACGGACAACACCCTCCCGGCCATCCTGGAATGCGTCGAAAGCTACTGCACCATCGGAGAAATATGCGACGTCCTTCGGGATGTCTTCGGGGAGCAGGAGGAGTTCGTAGCCTTCTAATATGCCGTTGAAATTAAAGCTGTCCGGTCGCCCCTTCTCTCTTCTTGAGAGAAGATCGGAATGAAATGGGGAGACAAGGGGCGCCCACCCGTCATTCCGGCGAAGGCCGGAATCCAGGATGGGAGCACGTGGAAAATTTTTAACAAGCTCAGGGCGAACACGGTGCACCCTCGCCCCAGCCCTCTCCCGTCGAGGGAGAGGGAGTCGAGGAATGAATTCTAGCCAGACGGTGAAACCAGGGGGATAAAATGGCGAACTTGCTGCTCACAGAAGAAGAAAGGATGCTCCAGAACACCGTCCGTGATTTCGCCGAACGGGAACTGATGCCCCGTTCCAAGGAGATAGACGAAAAGGAGCAGTTTTCCTGGGAGAACTGGAAGGGAATGGCGGGCCTGGGCCTTACCGGAATGGGCATCGATCCGAAGTACGGAGGCTCGGGTGGCGGCTACCGGCAGATGTCCATAGTTGAAGAAGAGATAGCCCGGGGCGACGCGTCGGCCAGCGTGTGTCTTGTGGCCCACATCTCCCTGGGAGTGACCACCCTGTACAAATTCGGGAACGAGGAGCAGAAACTACGTCTGGTCCCGCCTCTGGCCAAGGGAGAGCAGATAGCTGCCTGGGCCTTGACGGAACCCAGGGGCGGCTCTGACGCGGCTGGCATGGAGACCACAGCCGCCCGGTCCAACGGCGCCTACGTGCTCAACGGTTCCAAGACCTTTATCACCAACGCTGACATCGCCGACGTTGTTGTCGTGTTCGCCAACCTGGACCGGAGCCAGGGTTCCAGAGGAGTCACCGCCTTTGCTGTAGAAAAGGGCGCTCCGGGATTTCACATCCACAAACAGCACGGGAAGATGGGGATACGCGGCTCCAGCACCAGTGAACTGGTTTTCGAGAACGTGAAAGTCCCCGAAGCCAACCGTTTGGGAGAGGAAGGACGGGGTTTCCGGTACGCCATGGAAATCCTGGACTCCAGCCGTATCATCATAGCTGCCCAGTGTGTTGGAATCGCTCAGGCTGCCCTGGAGGCCTCCGTCAAATACGCCCAGCAACGGGAGACCTTCGGCAAGCCTCTGGCTGGGCACCAGGCCATACAGTTCATGCTGGCGGACATGGCTACAGAGGTCTTTGCGTCGCGCGTGGCCACGATGCATGCAGCCACGCTTAAGGACGAGGGACTGCCCTTCATCGACGAGGCGTCAATGGCCAAGCTGATGGCCTCCGAGACGGCCGTCAAGGTGACCTCCCAGGCAATCCAGGTCCACGGAGGCTACGGCTACTTCAAGGACTCTCCCGTGGAGCGTTACTTCCGCGACGCCCGGGTGACCACGATATACGAGGGCACGTCGGAGGTCCAGAGACTCATCATTGCCAGGCAGCTAATGGCCCAGTATCCTGTATAAGTTTGGCGATTCCCAGGTGACATTAGGAGGAAGACTTGAGCGGAAATTGCGCAGCCCGTTACGTAGACCACATCGGCGTGGCCGTCAAAGACATAGAAGCGGCCATGAAGCGGTTTCAGGACCTCTTTCAGGTCCCGCCCGGCGAGGTTGAGACGCTGGAGGACCAGGGAGTCAAGGCGACTCTAATGCCCATAGGCGAGACGCGAATCGAGCTTCTGGAGCCCCTGACCCCGGAGTCGGCAGTAGGGCGGTTCATCGAACGAAGGGGCGAGGGACTTCACCACCTGGCCCTTCACG
Source organism: Dehalococcoidia bacterium (assembly GCA_034422875.1). Lineage (GTDB taxonomy): Bacteria > Chloroflexota > Dehalococcoidia > Lucifugimonadales > JAGWBF01 > DAOUJI01. The sequence continues at coordinate 10,393 of DAOUJI010000103.1, forward strand.
TGGACAACGTTGGCGATTCCTTAAATGACCTGGCCGCAGACGGCGTGGAGTTGGTGGACAAGGAGCCCAGAGACGGGCTGTCGGGCATTATTGCCTTCATCCATCCCCGTTCGGTGCATGGTATACTCACTGAGTTGGTCCAGACTCCCTAGACGACAGCATCAGAGGACAAGATGACCCAAGACAAGACGATTCGTGTGCTGGTAGCCAAGCCGGGTCTGGACGGCCATGACAGGGGCGCCAAAGTCATAGCCAGGGCCCTCCGGGACGCCGGCATGGAAGTGATCTACACCGGAATACGCCAGACTCCCAGGATGATAGTGGAGGCCGCGTCCCAGGAGGACGTGGATGTCATTGGACTCAGCATCCTTTCGGGCGCCCATCTGGAGATATTCCCGGAAATCATGTCAGGACTGAAAGAAAAGGACATGAGCGACGTGACGGTGCTGGCTGGCGGCATTATCCCAGAGGTGGACCGGCCCGCTTTGGAAGACATGGGAATCAGGGGAATATTCGGCCCAGGCACCTCGACCCAGGACATCATAGACTTTATTCAAGAGTCAACATCTTAAAGCTGTTCGAAAGCAGGTTGGACGGCGTTCATCAGCTAAAAGTCATATCCACCTAGTGGTACAAGGGATTGACACTTCCGAGTCATAGGCTCATATAATTACACCCGTCCGAATTGAGGACAGGTTCTGACATCAGTTGGAATATAACGTTTCACAACTTATGAAGGAGCGAGTGGGCTCCACCCGCACCTTTGAAGTGGATGCCGAGTTGGACAGTTGCGAAGGGGACCCTCCGGTCCGTTGCCGCGGCGAAGTCGTAATGATGCGAACAGACAAGGGCATCTGGGTGGACGCAGGCGTGGAAGTCCATCTTCCCTCGGTGTGCGGCAGATGCCTTAAGACATTCGAAAGCTCACAGAGGCTTTCGGTAGGAGAAGAGTATTATCCCACCGTCGACGTCGCCACTGGAGGGCGTCTGCGTCTCCCAGACGGGGCCGACCCTTCGTCCTTGACAATTACGTCGCGGCATGTCCTTGACCTGAGCGAGGGATTGCGGCAGGGACTGATCGCCTCCGAGCCTATGAAGCCCCTTTGCAGTTCGCTTTGCATGGGCATCTGCCAAACATGCGGGGTGGATAAGAACGTGGGGGAATGCCAGTGTGAGGACAGCGTGGTGGATTCTCGGTGGGGGCCGTTGCAAGGACTTCTCGGGCAGACATCCGAACCCAGGCCGGCATAGACCTGGAATTTCCAACAGAAAGAGTTGAAGACATGGGCGCACTACCCGTAAAGAAACTGACGAAATCCAGACAGGGCAAGAGATTGGCCCACTACAAGCTGAAGGCGGTCCACCCGGGTCGTTGTCCCCAGTGCAGGAGCGCCAAACTGGCCCACAGGGCTTGTCGGAGTTGCGGGTCATACAAGGGCCGCAGAGTCCTGGACAAGGGTTTAATATAGGCCGGTTGTTGACTCAAGCATGACCACCCGTAGGGAGATGGAGACAGACGTGGGGAGACGGATAGAAGTGGATACCCCGGATTTCTAGGGTTGCATACCGGGACTATTTCAGGTATTTTCTTATGTCAATCGAACGTTAGTCGATGAAGAGGGTTGATGCAAAATGGCGACGACCGAGGTAACCGGCGAGTCACCTAAGGTTGCGTACGTATTCCCAGGCCAGGGATCGCAGTTCGTTGGAATGGGTTCGGAACTCTACCAGAGTTCCAAAGCGGCCAGAGAAGTATTCGACCAGGTCGACGAGATTCTTGGCTCCCATCTAACCGAGATAATATTTGAGGGGCCGCAGGAAGAGTTGGAGAAGACCGTCAACTCGCAACCGGCCATCATGGCGACGAGCCTGGCGTGTCTCCGGGCTATGGAAGAAATGCACGGCGATGCCCAGTACATTCCGGCTGCCGTGGCAGGCCACAGCCTGGGTGAGTACACCTCGTTGGTCGTCTCAGGCGCCGTGGACCTTGAAGACGGTTTCAAGCTGGTGAGGGAACGTGGGCGCCTTATGCAGGAGGCTTGCGACCAGCGCCCCGGAAGCATGGCGGCAATTCTCGGCCTCGACGAGAACACGCTGGCCGAAGTTTGCATGGAGACCGGGGCGCAGATGGCCAACATCAACGGAGGCGGTCAGATTGTCATCAGCGGCGACAAGCTATGCGTGGCTCGGGCCCTGGACCTGGCGTCCATCCGAGGCGCCAAGAGGGCCATTCCTTTGCCCGTTAGCGGAGCTTTCCACTCCACCCTGATGTCTCCGGCGCAGGAAGGCCTATGCGCCGCCATCGACGAAATCGCCATTAAGGACCCCGAGATACCCATCATCGCCAACGCCACGTCCGCTCCGTTGACCACCGCTGAAATGGTGAAGGAAGAACTCAGGACCCAGCTATGCAGCTGCGTACGCTGGAAGCAGTCGGTAGGCCGCATGATCGACGAGGGGGTGTCCGGCTTCATAGAGTTCGGACCCGGCCGTGTGCTGGGCGGTCTTATTAAACGAATCAATTCGGATGAGGTCTACAAAGACAGGTCTCTCGATATTATGAACGTGGCCGACCTGGAAACAGCGAAGCAGGTGGCCACAGCGCCGGCCTTGGCGTAGCTTCCGAGAGGTCTCTGGCTTTCGCTAATCAGACGACATCACAGCGGGCCCCCGCGCCCGTCAACCCAAGGAGCAAGGCCCGGGTCGCCGCCCTGCAAGCCCTGTTTGAAGCTGACTTGGTAGCGCACCCGGCTGAATCGTCGTTGCTTTGGCTTGGAGAAGAAGCAGGGCTGACAGAGGAGTCCTCGAACTACGCAATGGAACTGACAGAGGGCGTCCGAGAGCGGAGAAGTGAAATAGACCAGCGCATACAGGAGTTCGCGCCGGCATGGCCGGTGCGTCAGCTCCCGGCGGTCGAACGCAACATTCTGCGTCTGGCTCTCTATGAAATGCACTACCGAACGGACACCCCACACAAAGTCGCGATAAATGAAGCCGTGGAGTTGGCCAAGGTTTTCGGGGCGGAAACCTCTCCAAAGTTCGTCAACGGAGTCTTGGGTTCCGCTATGGATCAGATGGAAAATGAAAGATGCGAGGTCGGAGGGACCGAGTAGGTCCATTGAAGACCTCAGCTCAGATTCCGGGAGGGGCGTCAAAACATCATATCGAAGGAAGGATTCGGGCAAGGACCGAATGAGGATGGAATAGCATCATGGCAACCGTTTATGACCGAATAAAGTCTATCGTCATCGACAAGTTGGACGTCGAAGAAGAGAGCGTGGTCCCTTCCGCGTCGTTCGTTGACGACTTGAACGCGGACTCTCTCGACTTGGCGGAGTTGATAATGGCTTTCGAGGAAGAGTTTTCCACCGACGACAATGCCATCGAGATATCTGACGAAGACGCCGGGCAAATCGCGACGATCCAAAACGCGGTCGATTACCTCAAAGCGAACGGAGTGGACGACGAATAGTCGCCTACACGGCGATGGAGGGTCGAAGCCGGCGAAGCGGGCTTAGACCTCCCTCGGCCTGTTGTCCTGGAGAACCTGGGATCATATTTCTATACGGCTGGGGGTGTGGGGATGTCGGAGATGAACAGCCTCGAAGAGGTCGCCTCCCGAGTTCGTGATTGCCATGATTGCCCTCTTTCCCAGGGACGTACAAACGCTGTTCCGGGAGAAGGCCCTTCCGACGCCCGAATCATGTTCATCGGAGAGGGGCCGGGTCACCACGAAGACCGTCTGGGTCGTCCCTTCGTAGGGGCGGCGGGGTCGTTCCTGGAGGAGTTGCTGGCTTCCATCGGTCTCAAACGCGAGGACGTATTCATCGCCAACATGATCAAATGCCGTCCTCCCAACAACCGGGACCCCCTGCCTGCTGAGGTGTCCCAGTGCAGCAAGTACCTGGACCGCCAGATTGAGCTTCTCGCCCCGGATCTGGTAGTTACGTTGGGTCGGTTTTCGATGGCCAAGTTCATCCAGAACGAGACCATCAGCCGGGCGCGGGGCAGGCTCAGGAGGATAAACGGACTCAACGTCTATCCTGTCATGCACCCCGCGGCGGCCCTCCACCGTCAGGAACTAAGAAAGACAATAGAGAGCGACTTCCTGGCCATACCAGGGTTGCTGGAACGAGAAGATGATCCAATTATCGAAGAACACCAAGAACCGGAGCCGGAGCAGCTCTCCCTCTTTTAGTTATCTATGCCAGAAGGGTGCCCTCTCTGCGGCGCACACGGGCTAACATGGCCAGGAACCCGCTGCGAATCATCCCCCTAGGCGGACTCGGCGAAGTCGGAAAGAACATGATGGCCCTGGAATACGACCGGGACATCATCGTGGTGGACTGCGGGATTCTTTTTCCGGAAGAAGACATGCCCGGAGTCGACTTGGTCCTCCCCGACATCACCTACCTTTTGGAAAGAAAGGACAGGGTACGGGGCATCCTCATCACCCACGGCCACGAGGACCACACCGGCGCACTGCCTTTTGTCCTGCCCCAACTGGACGTGCCCGTTTACGCCCCGCGTTTGGCCCACGGGCTTATATCCGTCAAACTCCGGGAGCGGGCCGGCAACAGGGACGCCAGGATTGAGCTTGCTGAACCAGGAAAACCAGTCAAGTTGGGCAAGTTCTCGGTGGAATTCTTCAGGGTCTGCCACTCCATACCCGACGCTATGGGCCTGGCTATCTCCACACCCCAGGGCATGGTCATTCACACCGGGGACTTCAAGATAGACCACACGCCCGTCGATGGATTGCCTACTGACCTTGCCCAGATTGCGTCCTATGCCGAAAAGGGCGTCTTGTTGCTGCTCTCCGACTCCACCTACGCCGAGGTCCCAGGCTACACGCCGTCGGAGCAGGTGGTTGGAGATGCCCTGGACAGGGCCATCGGAGAGGCTCCGGGTAGAGTGCTGGTGGCGACCTTCGCTTCCTTGATATCCAGGGTTCAGCAGGTGATAGACGCTGCAGCCAAACATGACCGAAAGGTCTGTGTAGTCGGCCGCAGCATGGTGGAGAACGTCAAGATGAGCGTTCAGATGGGATATTTGAACGCGCCTCCGGGAGTCCTGTTGCCTCTAGGGGAGACCAGGAATCTGCCGTCGGAAGAGTTGGTCCTTGTCACGACGGGAAGCCAGGGCGAACCGACCTCGGCTCTGACCCGCATCGCCAACAGAGACCACCGAGACATCAAGATAAAGAGCGGGGACACGGTGATAATCTCCGCTACGCCCATACCGGGCAATGAGACTGTAATCACCAGGACCATCGACAACCTGTTCCGTCAGGGAGCGCAGGTGTTGTATGACAAAGTGGCCTTGGTGCACGTACATGGCCACGCAGCCCAGGAAGAGCTGAAGACCATGCTGAACCTGGTGAAGCCCAAGTTCTTCGTGCCCGTCCACGGAGAGTTCCATCACCTGGTGGCCCATGCGTCCCTGGCCAAGTCCATGGGGGTCGAGGAGTCAAACATCTTCATTCTGGAAGACGGCGACGTGCTGGAAATAGACGACGACAAGGGCGAAATCGTAGGTTCAGTGCCGTCGGGGCACGTCTACGTGGACGGGCGCAACAGGCTGTCCGAGGGCAGCAGAGTCATACGAGACCGCAGATCGCTGTCCAGAGACGGGGTTGTCGTAGTGGCGCTTGCATTGGACAAGCACACCCTCATGCCCGTCAGACCGCCGGAAATCGTATCCAAGGGATTCATGGAAGGCGAGGAGATGGAGGAGGTCTTTAGCAGGGTCTCAGAGTCTCTAGCTGAATCGTTGCTCAACGGGTCAGGTCCCGCCGACTGGGACGAAATAGACGAGGTCGTTCGGAGAATCGTCACCAAACTGCTGGTGAAGGAGACCGGGCGTTCTCCCATAGTAACTCCAGTTGCCCTGGAGGTGTAGATTGGCAGCTTCTAACACGGTTTCCTCGAGAACGTCCAACAGGAACACGCGGCAACGGTCCAAGCTAAACGAGAGGTCCGGCGTGCGTTGGTTCCTCTGGTACAACAAAGGTTACCTGCCCGCCTTGCTCGTGCCCCTTGCAACGGCCTTGACCCTTGTACTCTGGCCTACGGCCCGTGATTGGGAACTCCGGGCTCTTGGATATGGATGGATTCCGGTCATCCTGTGGGCCACTACATTTCTCTTCATTGCGCGATGGAGGAAAACCTACATTCGCTTGGGCTGGCGGTGGTGGATCGGATCGGCTCTGGGAGTAATCGTCAGCTTACAGGCGCTCTCGATAATAAACGCCTCCGGCGGGGTCATGGAGGCCGCGTCACTCGGAGGAAATTGGGGCCAACATTTGGGCGGACGGCCTCTCGTCCTGGCCGCCGTGAAGATAGCTGCGGTTGTATTGGCCGCTCCGCTTCTGGTGCATCCGAGGTGGGCGGGGCCGGTCTATATGAGGGTTGGACAGTGGTCCTGGGTACAGCTATGCCGCTTGTCCAGCTGGCTAGCCGCGACAGCGAAAAGGACGGTCCAAAGCGACCGTGGAGCCGACCTTACAGGATCTCGATCGACCCAAGGTGAATATGACGGAGCTGTCTCGACCAACGGACGTGTGGAAGGCCAGACGACGGCATCCACCCCTGGAGACAAAGCGAGGTCGGCATCGAAGAAGTTCGGATGGAGCCTTCCTGATATCGGCATGCTCACTCCCGGAGAGGACCGGCCCGTGCATGACGCCGTCCTGGAGCAGATGTCCCGCCACATCGAGGAGACTCTATCTGAGCACCGCGTGGACGTGGCCGTGGACGATGTCCGTACCGGCTCCAGAGTGATCCGTTTCGGCCTGGTGCCCGGCTGGGTCAAGAAAAACAAGGACAACAAACGGATTGGCAAAGACACCGGTGAGCCTTCGGACATGAGCCGGGTGAAGGTGCAAAGCATCCTCGTCAGAGAGAAGGACCTGGCCTTGGCGTTAAAGACTCCAAACCTGCGAATCGAAGCTCCGGTGCCGGGCGAGGCCCTGGTGGGCCTGGAGGTCCCCAACCCCCACCCTCGCACAGTCGCCCTAAGGTCCGTAATCGAGAGCGACCGCTTCCGTAAGATTGCCGCCAAGGACTCCCTGCCCGTTGCTCTGGGTGAAGACACCGCCGGCGAACCGGTCGCGTCGGACCTGAGCTCCCTGCCCCATCTGCTCATTGCGGGAGCCACCGGAAGCGGCAAGAGCGTATGCATCAACACCATCGTTGCGTCTTTGCTGATGACGTGTCCTCCCGACAGGCTGAGAATGTTGATGGTGGACCCAAAGAGGGTGGAACTGACCCCTTTCAATGGAATTCCCCACCTGGTGACTCCGGTCATAGTTGACGCCGATGACGTGTTGGTGGTGCTCAAGGCGGCACAGAACGAAATGCTCCGCCGGTACAAGAAGTTGGAGGAGATAGGCGCACGCAACCTGGAAGCCTACAACCGGAAAGCCTCGGAGCACATGCCCTTCTTTGTAATCATCATCGACGAGCTTGCCGACCTGATGATGGCGGCGGCCTATGAAGTGGAGCAGGCTTTGGTCCGTCTGGCCCAGCTGGGACGGGCCACGGGCATTCACCTCATTCTCGCCACCCAACGGCCGTCGGTGAACGTCGTAACCGGGCTGCTGAAGGCCAACATACCCGCAAGAGTGGCCTTTGCGGTGGCGTCCCAGGTGGACTCCAGGGTAATACTGGATGCCGTGGGCGCAGAGAAACTGCTGGGCAAGGGAGACGCCCTTCTGCTGACATCCGACTCCCCGAAGCCCGTCAGGGTGCAGGGCACATATGTGTCGGACGCTGAGATAGAAGCCGTTGTGGACTTTTGGAAAGGGCAGACCGGCCCCCCTCTGCCGGAAATTTCCATGACCGAGAGCAACGTTGAGGCGCCGGAACCCGACGTGGACGACTACGACTTGCTCGAACAGGCCCGGGAGATAGCTGAGAGGTCGGGGACGGTCACGGCTTCGCTTCTCCAACGCAGGCTCCGCATCGGCTACACGCGCGCCGTGGAGTTGGTGAACGTGCTTAAGGAGGAGGGACTCACCTCCGGGTCCGACAGTCCGGTCATGAGCCGGGCAGGGAGCTCATTCGACGACTAACGGCACATGACATAACGGAGAAATTCGCAACATTGTAACTGTTTCCCGTTTCTTTATCGTCGGATACGATGTAACATAATGGATAAGGCTCCTCGTTCCGGGAAGCCGAATCCAATACGGAAAGTCCCGTGCGAAACCTTTCCAACTCGCTGGTCCGCCTGCTCCGTAGGGGCAAAACCCTGAACAGGTCATACCTGTCCATAGTCAGGGACCACTGCCTTGCCTGCGATGAGGCCATCGGCGAGTCTTCCATGTATCTGACTTACCGCATTTGCCCGTCTTGCCGCTTCCACTATGCAGTGACCGCCAGGGAACGAATCGCTCTGTTGGTTGATGAGGGAAGCTTCAAAGAGACCAACCGGGCCATGTCCTCCAGTGGACCGGACTCTTTGTCGAGGAAGACGGCATATCCCAGCCTTCTGTCGCAGGACCAGGTTCGCACCGGGCTGACGGAAGCGTGCATAACCGGCCGTTGCATCATCGGTGAAGTCAAGACTTATATAGCAGTGCTGGACTTTGGGTTCATGGGTGGAAGCATGGGCAGCGTGGTCGGGGAGAAGGTTGCCCAGGCCTTTGAGACAGCCGCCAAGAACGGCGCTCCCTTCGTCGCTCTGGTGAACGGCGGCGGGGCTCGGATGCAGGAAGGCATGCTTTCTCTGCTTCAAATGGCAAAGACAGTAGCCGCCGCCAATAAACTGCGAGACAAGCAACTCCCCTTGATTGTGGTCCTGTCCAATCCCTCGACAGGTCAGGCGTACGCCAGCTTTGCCAACCTGGCCGACGTGATCCTGGCTGAACCCGGCTCCCTCATAGGACTGGCGCCCATGGGGACATTCAAAGAGGAGTCCCGCAAACCTGTTCCGCCGGACGCTCATACTGCCGAAGCCCACATGAAGGGCGGCCTTATTGACAACATCGTCCCCAGGGACGCTCTCAGAGACCGGCTCAAGACCATACTGGACATCCTGGGACCTGAACGCCAGGGAAACGGCCGCCCTCGCAAGCGGAAGAGAAAGCGGGGCACACCGTCCAACGGCGCCGCAGATCCGGCGCGCTCCCTGAAGATTGCCCGGCATCCCAGGAGGCCCACCGCACGTTCCTACATACAGGAAATGGTGGACGACTTCTTCGAGCTGAAGGGGGACAGGGTAAGCGGGGACGACACCACGATGGTGGGAGGCCTTGGATACCTGAACGGAGAGCATGTAGTCATAATCGGGCAGGACAGGACCCGGGGAGGCCGCAGCGCCAAATATCACACCTATCCCCAGGGGTTTCGAAAGGCCCGCAGGTTGGTGGACCTGGCGTCCAGATTTCAGCTTCCTGTGGTGACCCTGGTGGACACCCAGGGCGCCCATCCAGGGCTGGAATCTGAGGAACAAGGCGTGGGGAACGCGGTGGCCACGACACTGTCACTTATGGCCGAGGCTCCCACGCCCATAGTGTCGGTTATAGTGGGTGAGGGTGGAAGTGAGGCGGCGTTGGCCCTGGGCATCGCCGACTCCATACTGATGCAGCGGTATGCCGTTTTCACCCCCGCTCCCTCGGCTGCTGGCCCCAGCCGTCTCCACAAGCGACTCAGGAGCAATCAAATAGAACCGGAAGAGTTGGTCCTCACGGCCTATGACTGCAAGGAGTTGGGACTCATCGATGAGGTGGTGACGGAGCCGGACGAGGGAGCCCATACCGACAAGTCCGCCGCCGCCGCTGAACTGGCCGAAGCCATCACCCGTAATCTGGCCTCTCTGGGAAAGGCCAGCTCTAAGAAGCTGCTGAAGAACCGCTACCGGAAGTTCCGAACGATGGGTGAGAGCTCAGCATATTATGAGGCGGCGAGGCGTAGAGAAGTCTCTCTGCTCCAGCACATCGTAGAGAAGGAGCCCAGCGGAAGGTCAAAAAAGGGCAGGAAGAAAGAGAAAGAGCAGGTCGCAGCCGACTAGGTCACGCTGCTTGCAGACCCAGCTCTTCCAAGCTGGATTTTACGTTCTTCAAGACCCCTTCGTACTCCTTCATCACATCTTTGTTGCGGAGCGTCGTGGGCTTGGAAGTGTCCCTGTAATCGGGCCTCATGGCCAGGGAACCCAGGAAGGGCAGTTCCATTTCCTTGGCCAGGTTCTTGCCTGATCCTTCGCCGAACATCTCCCCGGTGTAGTTTTCCACCACTCCCAGGACGTTGACCTTCAGCTTGCGAATCATGTTGATGCATCGCTTGGCGTCCAGCACCGCCAGGTTTTGGGGCGTGGTGACCACGATGAATCCATCCAGGGGCAGTGCCTGCATTACCGTGAGGGGAGCGTCGGAGGTGCCCGGCGGCAGGTCCACCACCAAGTATTCCACGTCCCCCCAGTTGGTCATCTGGAGGAACTGGTTGATGGCGTTGTGGATCATAGGCCCGCGCCAGATGATGGCCTCTTCCTCATTCTCCTGGAAGAAGGCCATTGACACTACTTTGACCCCGTGAACTTGAGCGGGGTTGATCTCCCCGTTTACGTATTCAGGCTTGTCTTTAATCCCAAGGGCCTTGGTGACGTTGGGGCAGTCGATGTCGACGTCCAGCAAGCCGACCTTCTTCCCCTGGCTGGCCAGAGCAGTGGCGAGGTTAACAGCCACAGTCGTCTTGCCCACTCCGCCCTTGCCGCTGTATACGGCCAGTTTGGTTTTAATCTGGCCCAGGCGCTGGTTTATCTGGCGCTTCTGCTGCCAAGACTTTTTGATTGCTTCGAGACGGGCCTGTTCCTGGGGAGTCGGAGTTGTCATGCAGCTTAGTCCAGTCCCAGCAGCTTCTTGCCGTCTTCGGATATGAGCTCAGGACTCCAGGGCGGCTCGAAGGTCATCTCGACCTGTACGTCTTCTACGCCCTCCAGCTCGGCGATGGCCCACTCGGCCTGCTGGGCGATAAAGGGGCCCATTCCGCATCCTGGAGCAGTCAGGGTCATGGTAACGAAGACGTTGCCCTCGGCGACCTCGACATCGTATATCAGGCCCAGGTCCACGACGTTGACCGGGATCTCCGGGTCGTAAACGCCCTTCAGGGCTTCGGTGACTTCCTCGGTCGTGATGAGAGCTTCAGACATGCTTGCCTCCCTGAGTCCATGTTTCATCACGATTGTATCATGGTGCCCCTGGTTTGACCACGCAAATAGAGGCGAGACGACGATTCTTGGACATGCCAACGGAGCTACTGTACAATTCGATTGACTGTCCGAGGTTCGTTTATTGAGCGTCGTCAACCAGACCCAGCCAAAGATCGCCCTGGCGTTGGGAGTGCATTACGCCTGGATAATGGTCATCGTGGCTGTGGGGATGAGGTTGACCAGCTCTGCCACCCGTTCTGCTTCCAGCGTTCTGGTGCCGGTGCTCGCCGACCCCAACGGCTTGGGCTGGAGCTACGGCGCCATCGGCGCAGCGTTCAGCCTCCAGTGGATATTTTCCGGAGTCTTTGGCCCCCCGGCGGGTTGGCTAGGCGACCGTTTCGGGGCCCGTCCCACTATGGTCGTGGGCGCCCTGCTGTTCATCGCTGCCATGATGCTCACTGGCACTATGACGGAGCTTTGGCAGTTCTACCTCTATTTCGGCGTGCTTCTCTCTGCAGCGATGGCGGTGTTCGGGGTGCCGTTGATGGTGGGGGTAAGCCTCTGGTTCAAGAAGCGGTTGGGTGTGGGCATGGGGGCTTTGCAGGCGTCCCAGGGAGTCGGCCCCTTCGTCAGCGTGCCTCTGATACTGTGGTTGCTGAATGACTTTGGCCTCCAATGGGCCTTCTGGGGACCGGGAATCGCAGGCGGCATACTGTTGCTGCTGATGGTCAGGTTGTTCCACAGCGAGCCCGCCGACCTGAACATGAAGCCTCTGGGGGCGGAACCCGACGAGCCCGTGCAGCGCATCAGACGAAAGGGAGCGGAGTCCAAGGTGCAGGTCTCGACCTTCCTGCGCCACGCCCAGCGGACGGGCGCTTTTTGGAACCTCATCGGCATCCATTTCTGGGGCTGTGCGGGACACGCAATCGTCTTGGTGTTCATGATCGCGATTGCCGAGGAGCAGGGTCTCTCCAAGGGGGTCGCTGCTGGCACGTTCATGGTCATGTCGTTGGCAAGCACAGGCACCCGGTTCGCTGTTCCCGTCATTGCCGACCGCATCGGAAGCAAGGGCGTAATGGCCGTCTGCTTCTTCCTCCAGGCCCTGCCCGTGCTGATATTGTTCGTGGCCCAGGATGTCTGGCAGTTCTACTTGTTCGCAGTGCTGTTTGGAATAGGTTTCGGCGGCGAGATGAGCGCATTCCCCATCATCAACCGCCAGTACTACGGCCACACAGCGCCCATAGGAGTCACCTATGGATGGCAAATGCTCGGAGCGGGCGTTGGCATGGCGGCGGGCGCCGGACTGGGCGGGTTGGCTTGGGACCTATCGGGCACCTACCATTGGACCGTCGCGCTTTCGTTCATACTGAGCATGATAGGAGCAATTTCCATCCTTATACTGCCTGCCACGTCCAAGCTGCTCACACCCCATTGGGAGGACGACCTGCCGCAAGAACGGCCGCCCGGATAGCGGGCGACCCGAGTAGACCAATCACAGATAGCCGATCGAAAACTCGAAAAGCAAGGAACGACTATGAGCTACTTCCCCTTGACCTCACAACAACAGGAATGGAAAGAGCGCGCCGCTGACATAGCCCAGAAGGAACTGGCCCCTAGGGCCGCCGACGTGGACCGTAACGCCCAATACCCCGAGGAGTCGCTGAACGCTCTCAAGCGGGAGGGGTTATGGGCCCTCCGTGTTTCCAGGGAGCATGGGGGCCTGGAAGAGGACCTCGTCACCACGTGCCTGGTCGTAGAGGAGATTTCCAAGAAATGCCCGTCCACTGCCATGTGCTACAAGATGCACCTGGAAGCGGCGGAGATCGTGTGCCGCATTCCGACGCCCTTTCAGGTGGACAAGTTCGTCGGGCCAATGGCCAGGGGCGAAGTGTTCACTACAGTCGCAGGAGGTGAGTCCTCAGGCCAGGGAGCAGATTGGAACCCGGCCAGCGACAGCTCCTCTGTGGAGAGGACGCCGGGAGGATACCAGGTCAACAACGTGCGCAAGTCCTTTGTAACTTCCGCAGGCAAGGCCACCCACTACATGTTCCGATGCCGGGTCGGCGCCGACACTCCCCAGACTGACGCCACCCTTCTCTTCGTGGCCGCCAACGAGATGGACGTGGAAGTGGTGGAACCCTGGAACGGGCTCGGCATGAGGGGCAACAACAGTTCCCCCTTGCGCTTCTCCGGGTTTGTGCCCGAGGAGTACCGGCTGGGGGCTGAGCATAAGGTCCAGGATGAGACCACCGGGTTCTTCCGACCCGTGTTGGCCCTGACCTATGCCGCAGCTTATCTGGGGATCGCCTCCGGAGCGTTCGAGATAGGGGTCGAGGAGGCGGGACGGGTCCACCCCAGCGGCGCCCGCCGCATTGACGCCGCTCTGAACCAACGCCGCATGGGAGAGATGAGCGCTCAGATAGAGGCTGCCCGTGCCCTGCTGCTGTCGGCGGCGTCGGCCTTTGACCAGGGCCGCTCTCCATCGGCGCTGCCTTACTTCCAGGCCAAGGTTGTCTGTGCAGAAGCCGCAACAAGGGTCACCCAGGACTTGATGACCATGTTCGGCGGCACCGCTTTCGCCGGCAGGCTCCCCTTCGAACGCTACTTCCGCGACGCCCGCGCCGGAGTGGTGATGGGAATAGCCAACGACGCCGCGTATCAAAGCATGACGCCGATACTCTTCCCTCCGCCGGCCCCGGAAGGCTAACGCATGGACATACAGAGCATTGTGGACAAAGCCGACGACGTGTCGCGCGACTTCGCGGCGACCCGCGACGAGCGGCAGAGGCGCACCGAGGCTGACCCAGAGGACTTCCGACGGCTGCAAGAGATAGGCTACCACCTGATGGCGGCGCCGCAGGACCTTGGAGGAACTTGGGAGAGCTACTCCCAGTCGGCGCGACCAATATGCACTGTCATCAGGACCATTGCCAAGGGCGACCCGTCAGTTGCATTGGCCAGCGCCATGCATCATCTGGTGCTTGCGGCGTGGCGTCCCCGGGAAGCTCCCGAACCCTTCGCTGTAGATTTCAGCAAGCAGAGGCGAGAGGTCTTCGACACTGTCCATGATGGAGCTTGGTGGGGGACCATCGTGTCGGAGCCGGGCAGCGGAGGTGACACGGCGAAGACCCGCTCGACGGCCGCTCCCACTGGGGAACCCCATCGTTACCTGTTAAACGGCGCCAAGCACTTTGGCAGCGGCTCCGGTGTGACCTCCTTCATGACCACTCGTGCACGGCCTGTCGGCGAGGACGGCATGGACAACTTCTTCCTGGAAGTCCGGGGTGTTCCCTGGGACGGGTCAACTGGAATGAAGCTGACGGCGCCCTGGGCCGGGCACGGAATGATGTCTACCAACAGCCACGCCTTCCACTTCACGGACTTTCCGGCCACACGCTGCGCCTGGCCAGCCTACGACCGGGAGAAAGCCGCCCCGGACAACGGAGGTCTGGGAGCGGGAGCGTTCCTGTCGTCAGTTGTCGGCGTCGTGGACGCCGCCATGGATTACGTCAGGGAGCGAATGAAAGGCTCGTTGGCCAGCGACAGCGGCCTCAGGGCCTTCCAAAAGGTGGAATGGAGCTACGCCGAGCAGGACGCCTGGCTAATCGACCAGGCCTTCGAAGGCGCCATGCAGTCCGCCGAAAACGGAACTCAGACCCGCCACACCGCTCTGATGGCTAAGGAAAGCATCGCCCGACTGGCGGAATCGGTGTTGGACCGGCTCTGCAAGATCAGCGGTGGGACGGCTTACACCTGGCGTTCTCCCCTGGGGGCGTGGAGGCAGGACGTTCACGCTCTGGGGTATCTGAGGCCGCCGTGGCCTCTGGCGTTCGACCAGCTGTTCGAGATGAGCTGGGAAGAGGGATAGCTGGCGCCCCCATCCTAACCTTCCTCCGGCGAGGGAAGGGGCATGGGCTGTTAGTAGAAGCCTTCTCCTCCGGAACGCTGCTCCTTGAGGAACTCTTCCAGGTCCTTGACCACTTCCTCCGGGTGCAACGCGTCTCCGTGAATGAGTGACCTGGCCTCGTCGTACTGCTGCTCCAGCTTGCCCACGTAGGCGCTTATCTGGCTGTCCTTGGAAACCGCCTTCTCCACCTCGTCGTCGAAAGCGGTGGCCGCCGACCCAAGCTCGTCCAGGGGTATGGAGACTCCCAGCAGCTTTGACAACACGTCCACGAGAGCGTAGCCCACACGGTAGTTGGGAGCCGCCTGGAGATAGTGGGGAATGTGGCCCCAGAGGCTGCCAAAGCTCATGCCTCGTTCCGCACATCCTTCCATGAAGGCTGACGTGATTCCTGTGGGGCCTTGATAGCTTGACGTCCCTATCGAGTTTCCTTCCAATGACTTCTTAAGGTCCGTTCCGTTGGATGAGCCGGTGAGTTGCACCGGCCTGGTGTGTGGAACGGCGTCCAGAAGGGAGCCGACGTGAATAACCGAATCTACTCCTGAAATCTCGGCCACGTCCAGGACCGACCGTGCAAAGGTCCGCCATTTCAAGTTGGGCTCGACGCCAAGAAATACTATGATGCCGTTGGAGCCGTCGGCGGAAGGCCGCATGAACAGTTCGTTGGCTGGCCAACGCACTACCCGCATTCCCTGGCTGTTAATGGACGTCTGGGGTCGTGTCTGGGTAAAGTCGTAGAAGTCTTCCGAATCCAGCTCGGCGAACTTGCGGGCGGGCAGCTTTCTAATCAAGTACCTGAGGGCGCTGCTGGCTCCCTCTCCGGCGTCCGGCCAGCCCTTGAAGCTGGTTATCAGATAACGGGCCTTGCCGTCCGGCTGTTCATGAATGTTGACGTAGTCCATAGTCGATCAGTGAAGACCTTCACGCCATTATACACCCTGACAATAGACCCCAACATTGCGGCGCTTGCAGGGTTGCCCGTATGAGCCTTTCTCCTATTGGCTTCGGGGTGTTAATCTAAAACTGCGGCGTACGGCCTTTGCATAATGTTTCTCCAGCGCCGATAATCATTGATACGAGGATGTCCCCAGTAGAGAGGGACTTGGTTTCAAGGGGCGCGAAAGCATGACGGGAAACCGGACTTTGAAAATAAGAACCGCCTCCGCCGACGAGTATGACGCCGTCGGCAAGGTGATTCAGGCCGCCTATCGGGAGTATAAGGTCCACTATCCGCCGGAGTGGTGGGAACGGTACGAGGAAAGCCAGGGCGACGTATGGAGCCGGGCCCACGAGTCGGAGCTGGTGGTTGCCGAGTTGGATGGCCGCATCGTTGGATCGATCACCCTGTACCTGGACGGCTACCGGGGCGGAGCCGGGTCTTGGCCCGAGGGCTGGGCCGGGATCCGTCTGGTGTCGGTCCACCCCGACGCCCGGGGCTTGGGTATAGCCAAGGCGATGATGAACGAGTGTCTGGAAATGTGTCGGGTCAGGGGAATTCCCGTGGTTGGACTTCACACGACGCAGGTCATGTCCACCGCCCGGGGAATGTACGAGCGCATGGGGTTCGAAAGGGTGCCCCAGTTCGATCACCACCCCAGACCTGACTACGTGGTCTACGCCTACAAGTACGATTTGTAGGGGCCACCTATCGGAGAATCGCTTGTTGCCAAAACATGGGACAAACTATAATGAGAACAATCGAAAACAGGAGAGGACTCACCTCGACGCCGAAGACACGACTAAGCAGAGTCTGAAGGAACTCCTTCTTACGCAGGAAGCTGTGGCAGAATGCCTTGTTCTGCAACGTCCCAAGGTTCGCCTACGGAAGCCGCCAGACTTGGAGTAGGCCGACGCGCTCCTGCAATCCTAAGGGAAGATGGTGTTGAAATGAACAACAGAACGTCCTCAGAGACCTGTCCGCAACATGCACATCAAGACGGCTCATCGGGCGATAATGTCGACGGTTCTCCCTGCGTGATTGAAGTGCGGAACCTACGGGATAGGTTCTCGTTGGCAGCTGGATTGTTGCAAGACTTAGTGGGCGCTTTGCCCGAAGATTTTCTTGAGGGCGGGGAAGAAATCAAGGTCGAGTTCGAGTACCGGTTGCTCGATCTGTTGCCAGTTCCTGAAGATAAGGACAGCACTGGTTGCCTGGCCGAAATGCGAAATCTCGGACGTGACTTCTCAATACTTAATGGGCTGTTACAGGAGTTGGTCAACTTGGCGCCTGACCCGGATGACGGCTTGGAAGTGAAGTCGGAGTTACAAGCAGAGCTATTGGCTGACGCACCGAAGAAACAATATATAAGCTCAAATGAAATGAAACGACAATTGGGACTCTAATCTTAAGGTGGGTCCCGAATTTGTCCCTGGCGCCTGGAAAGGCGTTGGACTTGGTCAAAGAACCAGGATTATGGCCAGAATCGACTGGCTCTGGCGAAACAGGGGTGCAATCGCCCACAGAGCGTTGAGAGGCGGACTCGCAGGTTATTACCGGCTGCGCGCAGGCGACTACAGGATAATTTACACCTACGATCCCGACTCCGATCAGATGCGTATTGAATCAATCGGGCATCGTAGGGACGTATACGACCGTATTTAGTCATCTAGCATGGAAAGCTTTCATCCCATCGTAAGGGACTGGTTCCTGGACAAATTCCAGGCCCCCACTGAAGCCCAGGCCCAGGGGTGGGAGGCCATTGCCCAAGGGCGGCATACGCTCATCGCGGCTCCGACTGGCTCCGGTAAGACTCTGGCTGCCTTTCTCAACTGCGTCGACCAGTTGGTGCGGACTGGAGTAGACGAGGACCTGCCTGAAACCACCCAGGTCGTGTACGTCTCGCCTCTGAAGGCCCTCTCCAACGACATCCAAAAGAACCTGTCCGTTCCCCTCCAGGAGATTTCCGAACTGGCGGAAACGCGGGGTATGACGCTGCCTCAGATTCGGGCCGAGGTTCGGACCGGAGACACTCCGGCTTCCCAACGGCAGAGGATGGCAAAGAACCCGCCCCACATCCTCATCACCACCCCGGAATCCCTCTACATCCTACTGACCTCCAAGAGTGGCCGCAGGGGACTCAAGGGGGTGAAGACTCTCATACTGGACGAGATTCATGCGGTGGCCGACGACAAACGAGGTTCCCACCTGGCCCTGTCTGTGGAAAGGCTCTGCTCTCTGGCTGAAGGCCCAGTCACGCGGATAGGACTCTCAGCCACTCAGAAGCCCATTGAAGAAGTCGCTCGGCTTCTGGTTGGGGCTTCCAACATCTCCGAGGAGGGTGATCCCGACTGCACCATAGTCGACACCGGGCACAGTCGGCAGATGGACATAGACGTGGCTTTGCCCAAAGACATGGAGTTGGGCCCCATCGCCACCCATGAGTTATGGTCGGATACTCTGGACGACATCGCCGTCCTGGTGAAGGAACACGGAACGACGTTGGTGTTCGTAAACACCAGGCGGTTGGTGGAAAGGGTGGCCCACCAGCTGTCCTTGAGGTTGGGTGAAGACGCTGTGGCTGCCCACCACGGGAGTCTCTCCAGGACCACACGCCTGGACGCTGAAGAAAAGCTCAAGTCCGGGAGCATAAGAGTATGTGTCGCTACCGCTTCTCTGGAACTTGGGATTGACGTGGGGGTGGTCGACCTCGTCTGCCAGATTGGGTCTCCACGTTCCATCGGACTTCTTCTCCAGAGGGTCGGCCGGTCGGGTCACACAGTCGGCGGGACGCCCAAGGGGAGGCTCTTCCCCCTGACCAGGGACGAGCTTATCGAGTGCGCGGCCCTGATGAAGGCGGTCTCCGACCGGAACCTCGACGCTTTGTCCATCCCCGATTGGCCCATGGACGTCCTTGCCCAGCAGATGGTCGCCGCCTGTGCCGTAGAGGATTGGGAAGAAGACGGCCTGTACGAGATGTTCACGCGGGCCTATCCCTACAAAGACCTTCCGCGGGATAGATTCGATGGGCTGGTGGAGACGCTGTCTAGAGGATATTCGGACCGGCTGGGGAGGAGGGGCGCGTATCTCCATAGGGACGGCGTCAACTCCAAGCTCAAGGGTAGGCGCGGAGCTGGGCTGGCTGCCATGACCAGTGGAGGAGCCATTCCAGACAACGCCGACTATGATGTGGTGCTGGACCCGGAAGGCGCTTTCGTGGGCACGGTCAACGAGGACTTCGCCATCGAGAGCATGGCCGGGGACGTTTTCCTGCTGGGCAATACGCCCTGGAAAATCAGAAGAGTAGAGCAGGGCCGGGTCAGAGTGGAAGACGCCCAGGGACAGGCTCCCACCATTCCCTTCTGGCTGGGCGAGGCGCCGGGGCGCACCTGGGAACTCTCCGATGAGGTGTCCGCCATCCGCGACGGCATCGACCGGCGTCTCGATAATCCCGGTGAGGCCCGTGGGTGGTTGATGCATGCGGCTGGCGTCTCCGAGGAAGCCGCAGGACAGATGGTGGCCTATATCGAGGAAGGAAAACGGGTCCTTGGAATGGTGCCCACCGGCAACCGCATTGTCGCCGAAAGGTTCTTCGACGAAAGCGGCGGGATGCAATTGGTCATCCACTCCCCCTTGGGGTCACGCATCAACCGGGCTTGGGGGATGGCCCTGAGGAAGAACATCTGCCGCACCTTTGACTTCGAGCTGCAGGCGTCGGCCACCGACGACGGACTCAATTTCTCATTGGATCCCCAACTGTCCTTCCCCGTATCGGACACCTTCTCCTTGCTCAAGTCCGGCAATGCCAGGGACGTCCTCGAACAGGCTATGCTCCAGGCCCCTCTGTTCGGCACCAGGTGGCGGTGGAACGCGACCAGGGCGCTGGCAATCCTGAGGCACACCGGAGGTTCCAAGGTTCCGGCGCCCCTCCAGAGAATGCGTTCGGACGACCTGTTGGCCGCCGTGTTTCCGGCGCAGGTGGCCTGCCAGGACAACAACCAGACGGGCTATGTAGAGTTGCCCGACCACCCACTGGTGTTTGAGACCATGCGGGACTGCCTCACGGAAGCCTCCGACGTGGAGGGTCTTGAACAACTCCTCAAGTCGATTGAGTCGGGAGAAATCCAGGTCTATGCCAGAGACACTGTTCAGCCGTCGGCCTTTTCACATCAGATTCTCAACGCCATGCCCTACGCCTTCCTCGACGACGCCCCGTTGGAGGAGAGGCGGGCGCGGGCCGTAACGCTGAGGCGGGCTTTGCCTGAGGACAGCCGTGACTTGGGCAGGCTGGACCCGGAAGCTATAACCACTGAATCAACCAACGCCTGGCCCCGCATACGGGACGCTGACGAGCTCCACGACGCCTTGCTTACGCTGGTGTGCATGCCGCAGGACGAGGGCGCCCAACGTACGGGGTTGAGCATCGACGCGTTGTACGCCTATTTCGGAGAGCTAGGGATCGCGGGACGCGCATATCTAATTGAGACTGAGGAGGGTCTGTCAGCCTTTGCGGCAGCGGAGTCACTGTCAGCCGTCAAGGCAATGTATCCGTTAGCTCATATTCAGCCTGATCCTCCGACGGAATCGCTTGGGGATGAAATAACTCAAGACGAAGCGACGTTGACAATGGTGCGTGGCTGGGCTGAGTCCTCGGGGCCTTTCACGGTTGCCGAATTCGCGACGCTGCTGAAAATTGGAGAGGGCCGGGTGAAAACGGCGGTAGCCCGACTGGAAGTTGAAGGGATGATCATCCGGGGCCGCTACCGCGAGGATGTGGACGAGGAAGAGTTGTGCGACCGGCGTATACTTGCCCGGATTCACACGGCTACCATCTCCCGGCTCAGGAAGGAAATCGAGCCAGTCCCCGCCGCGGACTTCATCAAGTTCCTGCTCAGGTGGCAGCACGTGGAGGTTGGCAAGCAGCTTACTGGTGAGGGCGGCCTGCTGGACGTCATCGACCAGCTTCAGGGTTTCGAGGCGGCTGCCGGAGCTTGGGAGAGCGAGATTCTTGCCGCCCGCGTGTCCGATCTGCAGCCCTCGCATCTGGATGCCCTGAGTCTCGGCGGCGAGATTGTCTGGGGACGCCTCTCCCGCAAGCGCGAAGGTGAGCCGCCTCCTTCCAGCCGCACCAGCTTCAACCGCAACACGCCCATCACATTCGCATTGAGAGAATGTCTGGACTGGCTGGCCGCAGGCGCTGAGGAAGATGAACTGCCCGACGGAGGCCCCAAAGAGGTATTGGAGGTCCTGAACAAACGGGGCGCTTCTTTCGTGTCGGACCTGGTGGCCTACGTTCATCGCCTGCCATCCGACGTTGAGGAAACCTTGTGGACTCTGGCGGCGGCCGGCAAGGTCACATCGGACAGCGTCGAGATTTTGAGGAGGCGGGTTCAAGGGTCAAATGGAAAGGGGAGGCGCGGGGGCCTGTTTCGACGGACCCAAAGGCGGCGAAGCTTTGGCAGGTGGACGGCTTTGGAGCCATTGGAAGCTGTTGCCGAGACGACAGAAGCGGTTGCCCAGCAGCTTCTCAGACGGTATGGAGTGCTTTGCGCCGAACTGATTGGTCGTGAGTCTTTGGGTCTGAGATGGAGGGAACTGGCCAAAACCCTGAGGAGAATGGAAGCCCGCGGCGAGATACGGGGCGGCAGGTTCGTGGCCGGGACCACTGGCGAGCAGTTTGCTCTTCCTGAGGCCGTTGAGGCTCTACGGGAGGTCAAGAAGTCCGACGGCGGGTGGGCCGTAGTCTCTGCCTGCGACCCCCTGAACCTTGTGGGAATACTGACCCCCGGAGACAGGATCTCTGCGAATCTGGGCAACAGGATAGTGTTCAACAACGGGATGCCCATCGTATCATCCGAAAACGGCCAGGTGATCGTCCGCACAAACTCGGACCCGCTGACTATGGCACGGGCCAGGTCCCTGCTCCAGTCTGCCCACAAAGACCGCTCCATTCCCGTCACCGCGTAGACGGGCGTAGGCTATCGACGTACCGAAACCTAAACCAACGCCAGCCTCGCACTCATGATGGCAACGAGCATATATGACAACACTCCCATCCCGTCATTCCAGCGAAGGCTGGAATCCAGAAGGGGTCGAGCATCCAAGTCGTGCGTGGTCCGATGTGTCGGATTCAACAGGCGTCGAGGACTGGAATGACCGTATCTTCACTGCTGGACCTCATAGGCGCCACACCTCTGGTGGAACTATCACGAATGACTTCCCCCGACACAGAGGGCGTACGCATCTTCGCCAAGCTGGAAGGCCAGAACCCCACCGGGAGCATCAAGGACCGCATAGTCAAGGCTATGGTGGAGAAGGCCGAAGCCCTGGGCCGCCTCAAGCCGGGCGACACCATCATTGAGGCCTCCAGCGGCAACACCGCCATCGCGTCCTGCATGGTGGGCAAACAGCGGGGCTACAACGTGAAAGTCGTCATCCCCCCGGAGGTCGTGCCCAGCATTGCGGACATACTGAGGCTCCTTGGGGCGGAAGTGGTGTGGTGCGAGCCCGGTTTGGGCATGAAGGGCGCCATCGACTACGCGCAAGAGCTCGCCAGGGTCAACGGCTGGCGATACCTGGGTCAGTTCGACGACCGGGCCAACATGGAGACCCACTATGCCACGACAGGCAGTGAAATCGTGGAGGCGCTGGACCGGGTGGACGTCTTCGTCGCCGGAATCGGCACCGCCGGAACCATCATGGGTGTGGGCAAGCGGCTGAAAGAGGCCAACCCAAAGGTCAAGATAATCGGCGTCGAGCCGCGCATGGGCCAGTCCCTCCAGGGGCTGAGGAGCCTGTCGGAGGGTTACATCCCTCCCTTGCTGGACCTGAAGATGCTGTCGGGAAGGTTCCTTGTGGACGGCGCGACGGCCATCGCCGCGGCAAAGTCGGTTATCGAGGCAGAAGGTATCATGGTCGGAGTGTCATCTGGCGCCACGTTGCACGTCGCCCAGCGAATCGCCCGGCGAATGTCTGCCCAAGGAGAAACGGGCAACATCGTCGCCATGTTCGCCGACGGCGCCTGGAAATACCTACCCTCCCGGCCTTGGGACGCCGCCCTCGAGGGCGACAGCGACCTCGACGACACCCACTGGTGGTAAGCCGCCGCCGTGTGATACTTATTGTTCCGCGTAGCGGAATAAACTAGTTTTTGTTTTTCGAATTAAATTCCTTGATGCCATGGATAGTGCGTGATATAGGAATGCTTGGGATATCCTCGACTGTTCACTTCATCGAAATTAGGAAGGAAGCGACTGTCGGGTCTGCGTCTACCGAAGTGACAGGCACAACATGACGCGAATGATTGGAATTAGTCAGCTAGTGCGACGTCTCCCTCGCCTGTTTTCTGACAATTGGATGATGGTCGTGTTAATAATGATAGGGGCTATCACCACTGGGTCTGACCCAGGTTGTAACAACGCCCAACAACGGCAAGATGACTCTGACGAATGGAGTTATTTGGTCTCGGATGCACCGCAGGCGTTCGCGCCCCAGTGGTCGCCTGACGGGAGCTTTATATTGTTCACAGACCTGCGTCGCCCCGGTGCCCTATGGCTGGAACCAGACGACGTTTACACCATTGAGCCGGACGGCTCCAACCTGCGGTCGGTGTCTAAGCACGCGCGCTGGCCAAGCCTCTCCCCAGACGGTTCGCGCATTGCCTACAGCGTCACCCACCGGGGGCAAGAAAAGCTCCCCTTCTACATCGTATCTTCCAAGTTGAACGGTTCGGACTGGCGGCGTCTGCCGAAGGAACCCCACACTTTGAATGACGTCTCTCCTGCATGGTCTCCCGACGGCCAACGCATTGCGTTCACAAGGACCTGGCGTGGATATACAGGACCTAAAGGAATCTACACCATGGACGTGGAGAATGGTTTCGACCTGATTCGGGTTTTTCGCTTCAGTTCGGGGACCGAAGGGGACGCGGCAACGGATGTACACCACTCGGGTACGATGTGGTCGCCTGATGGGGGAACATTGGCCTTCGTAGTTGTGTCTCACGAGAGCGACATCGGACCCCGGGACATTCTGTATACGGTAGGTTCTGACCGGTCTGGTCTAACCCGAGTGTTCACCACGGAACCCGGCTATCGCCGCAAAATCAGAGTAGACTCGATAGGAGGGCCCCCGGCGTGGTCGCCGGATGGCCAAAGGCTGGCGTTCATTCGTTACATCCCTAAGCCTCCCGTTGAGGGATATATTGGTGTTAGCGTTACCCTGAACACGATAAATGCAGACGGTACAGGGGTGCGGACGGTCGTCGAGTTGGACGGAGACAGCCGTGTAGACAGCTTGTCCTGGTCACGAAACCGAAACGAGATCCTGTTCACGTCAGGCGGTGGCGTATTCGTCGCCGACCCGGATGGCTCCGACTATCGTCAGATTGGTGTGGGTGCATACGCATCCTGGTCTCCCGACGGCTCCAGAATAGCTGTTATCGACGTAGAATCATCCAACGAATATCTCTTCACCATGACGCCTGATGGGTCCGATGTGAGGGTCTTGGTTAGGAGAGAGGCCGATGGCGATTTGAAGGCTGCGAAATGAAAGATGAGTTGGGAAGCCTGCAGACGTTGTAACGAAGACGGCGTTACCACGAGACAAGTGACCCAAATGCACCCCTAAGTTGACGCCGTAAGCGGGGCTGGGGATAATTGCAGCGGTTGGCCGGGGAAGCAATGGCCCGTGTCGTGGGCCCCGTAGGAGGAACGTAGATGACATCCCAAAGGAAGCGTCAGCTAGCGCGGTCAGTGTCCATAGTGGGCGCAGGAATGTCCCACTTTGGCGCGTACAAAGAGAAGAACAGCCGCGACCTCTTTACCGAGGCCTTTCAGGACATGCTGGAGAGCCTCGACCGGGGCATTGACATAGAGGACATAGAAAGCGCCTATGTAGGCAACTACTCCTCTGACCTGTTCGAAGGGCAGGGCCACACCGCTCCGATTCTGGCTGACTGGGTGGGCTTGACGCCCACGCCTGTGACTCGCATCGAGAACGCCTGCGCGTCCAGCGGAAGCGCCTTCCGGGAAGGGGTTATGGCCATAGCCTCCGGGCTGTACGATATCGTGCTGGTGGGAGGCGTGGAAAAGATGACCGACCTGCCCACTGAGGGGGTCACGGATGTGCTGGCCACCGCCGCCGACGCCCAGTACGAGGTCCCGGCGGGAGTCACCTTCCCCGGAATCTACGGGGCCCTTGCCAAAGCCCACATGGACCGCTACGAGACCAACCTGGACCATCTGCTCAAGGTCTGCATCAAGAACCACAACAACGGAGCCCTGAACCCCAAGGCCCAGTTCAACCAGACCATCGACGACGTGATGGCCCGTCGCATAGCCAGGGCCGAGCAGAGGGGAGACCCTGTGCCGCCGTGGAAGAGCGGCATGGACTTCCTGAACGACCCCAGGGCCAATCCCTGGATTGCATGGCCCCTGCGCCTCTACGACTGCGCTCCCATAACCGACGGCGGCACGTGTGTGCTGCTGACGGCGTCGGAGTTGGCCCACAACTTCACCGACAAGCCTATACAGGTGCTTGGAGTAGGCCAGGCTACCGGGCGGGCGCTCCACGACTCCGATGAGCTCACCACGTTGTCCGCTGCCAGGGCTGCATCTTCTCGGGCGTACGAAATGGCTGGGGTGGGCGCCAACGACATCCAGTTCGCCGAGGTCCACGACTGCTTCACCATCGCCGAGATTGTCGCCACGGAAGACCTGGGATTCTTTGGTCCTGGCGAGGGGGCCAGGGCCGTGGATGAAGGACGGACAGCACGGACCGGCGACAAGCCCATCAACACCTCCGGCGGACTAAAGGCGAAGGGGCATCCGGTTGGGGCATCCGGAGTGGGCCAGGTCATCGAGGTTTTCCACCAATTGCGTGGTGAGGCGGGAGACCGCCAGCTTCAGGTCCCCAACCTTAGGCTCGGCCTGACCCACAACGTGGGAGGCACCGGCGGCACCTGTGTGGTCAACGTCCTGGGCAGGGAAGAATAGACATGGCAGAGCGTCCATTCACAGGAGATTCCTTCTACGCATACCTGAGGGACGAGGGGAAGCTGATGGGAGTCCGCTGCAAAAGCTGCGGCCTGCTATCGGTGGAGCCGAGGAACATTTGCAGAGCGTGCAAGTCCAGGGACGTGGAGTGGACTGAGTTTTCAGGCAAGGGAAAGCTGAGCACTTTCACCTGCATCTCTGTAGCGCCGAACCGCATGATCGACAAGGGCTACGGCCGGGACAACCCCTACTGCTCCGGCATTGTGACTCTTGATGAAGGGCCTCGCATCGGCGGTGTGATAAGGGGTGTGGACGCCTCCAACCCCGGCTCCATCAAGACGGGCGTCGACGTGGTGATGGACCTGGAAGACCTGGACCCGGAGGCGCCAGGACTGGCCTTCAGGCCTGTTTGAGCTATAGGGCAAAGGAGAGGGCACGTCAAACGTTGGCGGCAATGTTTTGCCCGCATAAAGTTGCTATAATCGATTTGGTGAAAGGCTTTATAACCGTGGATGTCTTTGGATATGAGAGGGAGCATCGTAGGGGTCAAAAAGAACTACGGTAAGGAGAAATGAAACCGTGGAATCGCCGGATACTGACACTCGCAATCATTCCATTGAAACTGAGATCGAGACGGACGGTCGCTGGATTGCAGAAGCAGTTGACATCCCGGGAGTTTTAGCTTACGGCGCCACTGAAGATGAGGCTATTGCCAACGTGCGTATCCTAGTGGAGCGAGTGTTGAGTGAGCGTGAGGCCGCCGAAAATCCAACCCTTCCTTCCATCCGCCAGTCGTAAAGTCCGTCGTCTGAATGAGTGGATGGCCCAGCACAAGGAGTAGACGGGTATTGCAGGCTCTTTACCGCATAGGATGGACCGTGAAACGCCAATCAGGTTCACATAAGGTCTTATCTAAAGAAGGATTCCCTGATTATATATACCCATTCCATGATCGAGTAGAAATCGGACCACGCATGCTTGTACGTATCTCAAAGCATACCGGACTGCGTGTAGAGGACTTATAGGACAGGAGCGTCTCAGGAATAGCTTATGAATCGCATCAAAGCTCTTTCGTGGAACGTAAACGGGTTGAGGGCCGTCGAGAAGAAGGGTTTTCTCGACTGGCTTCACAATGAGTCTCCCGACATCCTTTGCCTCCAGGAGACCAAGTCCAGGGAGGAGCAGCTTTCCGAACGCCTCCGTAACGCTGAGGGCTACCATGTCTACTTCTCCTCCCACGAGGAACGCAAAGGCTACTCCGGGGTGGGCCTTTACACTAAGGAACAGCCCAAGGACGTGCGTACAGGATTCGGCGTTCCCAGGTTCGACAACGAGGGGCGGATACTCATTGCCGATTACGACGCCTTCACGTTGTTCGGCATCTACTTCCCCAACGGCCAGTCTTCCAAGGAGCGGCTGGACTACAAGATGGACTTCTACGACGCCTTCCTTGACTACGCCGATGGTTTGAAGTCACAAGGACGGAACATCGTAGTCTGCGGCGACGTGAACACCGCCCACACCGAGATAGACCTTGCCAGGCCCAAGCAGAACCAGAACACTTCAGGCTTCCTGCCCCAGGAACGGGAGTGGATGGACAAGTTTGAGACCCACGGGTACGTGGATACCTTCCGGATGTTCAACTCGGAGCCGGGCAACTACTCCTACTGGGACTCCTTCACCAAGGCGCGGGAAAGGAACGTCGGCTGGAGAATCGACTACTTCTTCGTCAACCAGGAGTTCAAGGCCAACGTGGAGTCGGCCTTCATACTTTCGGAGGTTATGGGCTCGGACCATTGCCCCGTCGGAGTGGAGCTAAAGGTCTGACTCTCACCCCAACCCTCTCCCGGAGGGCGAACGTCTCCTTTGGGGCTTTAGTCCCTGATTGCCACCTGGATTTCCCCGTTTTCGACTCTGACCTTGTAAGTCCGTATAGGCAGGGTGGCCGGTGGAGTCGTTGCTGCCCCGTTGGTCACGTCGAAGAGGGCCCCGTGGCGGGGACAGGCCAGGAACTTGCCCTCGAGATCGCCGAAGCCCAGCATACCCCCGTCGTGGCTGCATGCGTCCACCACGCCATAGATGTGTCCATTCACATTACATAAGACGACTTCGTCGAGGCGTGTGGGCTTTACCTTCAAGGTCTGGCCCGGCGGAATGTCGGAGAGCTGTGCTACGGTCACGTATCGTTCTGAGGGTTGAGTCAAAGCAAGGTCTCTTTACGGTCTGTTCTAGTGGTCAGGGGCGACCCGGCCTGAAGCGAACAGCCACATCCTGGCTATTTCCGGTCCGATGAACCGGAAGGTCTTTCTGAGCTCCTTCTGGAGGGGCGCCAGCTCATCTCCGTCCAGCACGTCATAGTACCAGCGGCAGAAGGAACCGTGTTCCCTCTGGATGCCCTGAATGGTCTGGGCATTGGATACGCAGGCTTCGACCTTCTTCCGGTTGCGGATGATGGCTGGATCCAGAAGCGCGCGGTCCACTTCGTCAGGCGACATTGCAGCAACCAGAGGAATGCGCCAGCCGTGGAATACCGCACGAAACGCGTCCCTGCGGGCCAGAATCATGCGCCAGCTTAGTCCAGCCTGGAAAATCTGGAGGCTCATGATTTCGAAAAGGGCGTCGTCGTCAGCCACCCGCTTTCCCCAGACCTCGGACGCGTACCATTCCATCAGCGGATCGCCCTTTGCCCACTCGGGTACTTCTCTAACTTGGTCGTCGGGCATGTCTTGGTCCTCGTAGTGGTTTTTGCGTCCCGCGGGCTGCGTCGCGGGCGGGCGACCGGCCGGTCGCCCCTACATTCCTTGCCGGGTTTTCTATCGGCGGCGGTATTCGTCTCCACAATCGCCTATCCGGCTGAACAGGTCTCTCGACTTTCCGGTGACGGATTGGATAAGACTCCTGTCTTCGTCGTCCAACTCCACGTCGAAAACCCTCAGATTATCTTGCAGGTTGTCCGACAGCCCCAGGCGGACTCCGATGATGACTCCGGCAACGGCCGGCTTGTCGAGAATTGCGGCCGTCGCCACGTTTGCGATGCTTACGCTGTGCTTGTCAGCGACGGCCTTGAGAGCGCCCAGCAGTTCCTGGAACAGGTCCCAACCGCCCCACAGACCGATCATCTGATTGTATTTGCCGAGGCTTGCGGTGTTTAGCTCCGCCCTTGACGGCTCGGGTCTTCCCAGCCACTTCTCCGACATCAGACCGCCGCAAAGCACACCGTAGGCCAGCAGCCCGATGCTCTGGGAGAGGCAATAAGAGACCATCTCCCTTTCGGGCCGCAGGTCGACCAGAGAATACTGCACCTGATTAGAGACCACAGGCGTGCGCTCGTGGATGATTCTCGTGTGCTCCGTGTCGAAGTTGGTAAGCGCCAGGGTGCGTATTTTGCCTTCGGACTGGAGGTCAGCCATGTGGCCCATAGCGTCGAGGTAGGCGTCGTCGCCGTAGTCCCACCAGTGGAACTGGAGCATGTCCAGCCGGTCGACTCCCATGCGTCTCAATGAGCGGTCAATGTTCTGCTCCACTAAGGACCTGGGCATGGCCGCTGGAGGCGGCACCCACTTGGTGAAGGCGAGGATGTCCTGCAGGGCATCGCTGCCGGATGCGGACTCCAACTCCTTCCTGAAGGAACCGATGAAGTCCTCAGCCGGGCCGTAATGGTCCGCCAGGTCCCATGTGGTCAGCCCGCACCGGTGATGCTCCAACATCCGGTCCACGGCCTTTTGTGGGTCGATGGGGCCGTGGGCGCCGGACACCTGCCACATCCCGTTGAGGATGCGGCAGATTTGCATGGGCTCCACGCCGGAAATTTCCGTTCCCAACCAGGCGCCGCTTTTCGGTCCCAGGTCTGCCGGCATAGGCTAGCTCTTCTTGGCGTCTGAGAGACGGGCTGGGACGGGCAACACGTTGGGGTCCATGGGGATTTCGATGATGCTTGGCCCTTCGCCGCTGGCCGCTTCCTTGAAAGCGTCGCCAATGTCCTCCGGATTTTCCACGTAGTAGCCTCTGGCGCCGAAGGCCTCCGCATACTTGTCGAAACGGGGGTTGCCGATGTCAGCCCCGACGTAGCGTCCGAAAGCGTGGTGCTGGAAGGCCTTCTCCGAGCCCCAGATGCCGTTGTTCATAACAACGGTCACGACGTTGAGGTTGTGACGCACCAGGGTTTCCAGTTCCTGCCCGTTGAACAGGAAGCCGCCGTCACCGTTTATGCTCACCACTGTGGCGTCCGGCCTGGCGAACTTTGCGCCTATGGCCTCGGGGAAGCTGAATCCCAACCCGGCAAGGTCGAGGTTGTTTATTAGCGTTCGCGGCCTATGGTAGACCAGGCTGTCCAGTCCATAGTTGGAGTTGAGACCGGAGTCGAGAACGATGATGGCGTCATCGGGCATGACTTTGCGCAGCTCGTAGTAGATGCGTTCGGGGTGCATGGGCGTCCCGTCCAGCTTGCCGTGGTCGTCGAGCCTCTGGAGTCGCTTTTGGGCGAGGTCCCTGACCTCCCGGTCCCACTCCTCATTCTTGGGCTTCTCGGCCGCCCGCACCAACTCCAGGATTTGTCCCGCGACGGCCTTGGCGTCGCCCTCGATGCCCACGGCGACCGGGTAGTTGCGTCCAATCTCGTTGGGGTCTATCTCTATCTGGATGATCTTGGTGTCTTTCTGGATGTACCTGTTGTCGTAGTAGGAGGTGCTGTGGCTAAGGCGAGTCCCCACCGCCAACAGAACGTCGGCCCTGTGCATCGCCTCCACCGCCTCTGGTGTAGGGAGCCGGCCAAGGTGGCCCAGGAAGGCGGGATGGGTGTTCGGCACAGCGTCGCATCTGCCGTATGAGGTGACCATCCCCGCGCCCAGAACGTCGGCCAGGTCGGTGACTTCCTGGGACCCGAGGCTCCACTGCACTCCTCCGCCGGGCATTATTATGGGCCTCTCAGCGGACAGCAGCAGGCGAGCGGCTTCCTCAACCAGGCTCTTGTCGCCCTGGATACGGGTCTGGCCCGTACGGTAGGTCTGGGGCGCAGCCAGGTCAACGTCGATTTCCGTCTGGACCATCAGGTCCCTGGGCAGGTCCACTAGAACCGGCCCCATCTTCCCGGAAGTGGCCACCCGGAAAGCGTGGCGTATCATTTCCGGTATGCGTTCCGATTTGTTCACCTGGAACGAGGCCTTGGTGATGGGTCGGAACAGGGAGACCTGGTCGAACTCCTGGATCGCGCCCCGGTTCTGGTGCTCCCGGTCCGGCGCCGGGGCCAGCACTATCACCGGGGAATGGCCCACGTACGCCGCCGCCACGCCGAAGGTGAGGTTTAGAATCCCCGGGCCGTTGGTGGCGATGCACACGCCAGGGTTGCCGGTAGCCCTGGCATAGCCGTCGGCCATCAGGGCTGCGGCCTGCTCGTGCCGCACACCCACGAACTGTATGTCGGTCTTGTCGTACAATGCATCCAGCACGTCCAGGAACGCGGCGCCGACTATGCCGAATATGTGGCTGACTTTTTCCTGGCGTAGGGTCTCTATGATTGCCTCACCGACGTTCATACGGGGCATGACGCCACCTCCATTGTTCCAACTGGCACGGTCACGGATGGGAACTGAATGAATAGATTGGGTTCGGGCGGCCAGCCCGTTTCCATGGGAATCTGGCGCGCCGAACTGGGAAGCATGCCATAGTTTATCATATACTTGGAGCGGGCTTGAGGAGGAAATTATGTGTGGCCCACAAGGCTTTAGGGGTGCGTACAATTGAATGCAGAGGACTCTAGGACAGATGAAAGAGTCCGCTTGATAGCTGAGCTTCAGGTGGGCGATCAGGCGCCGGACTATAGCCTCCGTTCCACCGACGGGAAGCTGGTCAGCGTCAGGGACGTTGCAGCGTCCCACAAGTCATTGGTGCTCGTGTTCCTCCGTGGGATGCGCTGACCTTTCTGCCGTAGGCAGGTCCGGCGGTTGTCGGAGCAATACGGGGAATTCAAGGCTTCAGGCGCAGAAATCATAGTGGTGTCGAAGGACCCGCTCGATAAGGCCACCGATTTCTTATTGAGGCGGGAGGTTCCATTTACGTGCCTTATGGATCCGGACCATGGCATGTTCGAGGCTTACGGCGTGCCATCCACGATCATATCACTGGGACAGAGGCCGGCGTCCTTTGTGATAGATTCTCAGGGATGTATCGCATATCACAACGTGGGACGTCAGCAATGGGACATCCCCGCAGTGGTCAGCCTGCTTGAAGTGTGCCGTCGTTTAAGCGGTGACGGAAAGTAGGGCCCGAAAACCTTTGATATCCCTGTTCTGACCCGGCGTGTTCTTCGTGATCCGTTAAGGAAGGCTAGAGGTCTCGTGAAATGCGCAAGACCAAGATAATAGCCACGGCAGGCCCCTCGACTCGCGGTGAGGGGGTTTTGGAACGATTGGTGGAAGCGGGCGTCGACTGCTTTCGGCTTAACTTTTCTCACGGGACTTTTCAAGAACATGCCGGCGTGATAGACGCCGTTCGCCGCCTTTCTGAGAAGTACGGGAAACCGGTGGCCGTGCTGCAGGACCTGGGCGGCATCAAGCTCAGGCTCGGCAGGATGGAAGAGCCCGTCCAGCTTGCCCCCGGAGATGAGGTCAGCCTCGTAGCATGGGACAGGTCGTCCGACAGCCATATGTTGCCCTTTCCCAAACCCGCAATTCTGGCCCGCCTTCAGCCCGGCAACAAGGTGTTCATCTCCGACGGAACTGTGTGCCTGGAAGTCCTGGAGTCGGCCGAGGGGAGAGTCAGTACCCGTGTCCTGAACGCTACAGGCATACTCTCCTCTTACAAGGGTGTGAATCTGCCCGGGGTCGCCATAGACGAACCGGTGCTCACTGATGATGACAAAGAAGCCCTCCGGTTCGGAGTGGAGCACGGCGTGGACTGGGTGGGCGTGTCGTTCGTCAGGTCTGTGGACGACATACGTTACGCCAAGGAATTCCTGGCAAGCATCGGTTCCCAGGCTTCCGTGATGGCCAAGCTGGAGCGAGCCGAGGGCGTCGAAAACATCGACCGCATACTCGAAGAAGTGGACGGTGTGATGGTCGCCCGGGGCGACCTGGGAGTGGAAATCCCCATGGAACGGGTCCCCCTGGTGCAGAAAGAGGTCGTTGGCAAAGCCAACGAGGCGGCAAAAGTTTCGGTGATAGCCACCCAGATGCTGCGTTCCATGCTTATCTCCCCGACTCCGACTCGCGCGGAGATTTCCGACATTACCAACGCTGTTCTGGATGGATGCGACGCCATTCTGCTGTCGGATGAGACCTCTGTGGGTCAATTCCCGGTGGAGGCTGTGCAGGTCGCCGACGCCACCATCGTAGAGACGGAGAGCGTTTACCCTTACTACATGGGACTGAATTCCTCAACAAGGGCTCCTGGGCGGACTCAAAGCATAGCGGATGCGGCGGCAGGGCTGGTGAGGGACCTCAAGGCAAAGCCTGTAGTGATAACCAGCAGTGGCACTGCGGCCTTCGCTCTCTCCAGGGCTCGTCCCGAGTTCGACATAACCGTTTTCTCCCACGACGAGGCCGTGCTCAAGAGAGTGGCTCTCGGCTGGGGACTGGCCCCCAAAGGCGTAGTGCCGCCAGAGCGTAACCTGGCTACGTTGGTGGCTGTTCTGCTGAATGAGGCGCTGCGGTCAGGATTAGTGTCGGACACCGATTTGGTCACCATCGTGCACGGATTCCTCCCCGGAGTCTCAGGGACCACGAACACGGTGCAGGTGGTGGACATGAGAGAGTTTCTGTCGCTGGACGAATGAGTGCGGCGGCCCTCACCCAGGGGGAGAGGGTGACGCCGAAAGGTTTGGGTTAAGGGGCGGCTCGGGTGTCGGGGTTGAATCCTCCGGAGCGCGGCATTATTCTTTCCATGCCCGGACACGGCCCTACTCGCCGTCCGGAGACCCATGACCGGGAGGGACAGACCGAGATGCCCAGTTTCACAGAAACCGTCAAGGTGAATGGCCAGGATATGGAGATTTATTCTGCAATCCCCGAAGGCTCAGGTCCCTTCCCTGCAGTGGTTGTAGCGCACCACGGTTCTGGAGCCGACGAATTCAGCAAGACAATGGCTGACAGGTTGGCCGAGGCTGGATACGTGGCCGCGTGCCCGAACCTGTTCCACCGCATCACTCCTGAGATGCTGGCCGACGGCTCACGGCCCATCAGCCACATGAGCGACCCCGACATCATCGCCGACCTGGATGCAACAGTGGCCTTCCTCAGGGGCTTCTCAGCTGTCCGCGGAGACCGCATAGGGGTCACCGGGTTTTGCATGGGCGGCCGCATCAGCTATCTGGCGGCTGCGGCCACCGGCCATTTCACAGCCTCCGTGCCCTTTTACGGCGGCAACACTATGGTCATCTGGGGGAAGGGTGAAAAAAGCCCCTTCGACTTGTCCGATGGAATCAATTGCCCCATGCTGTTCCACTTCGGAGAGATAGACGCCAATCCCTCCCAGGACGACATGAAGAAAATAGACGCGGAGCTGACACGCCTGGGCAAGGACCATGAGTTCCACACCTACGCGGGAGCCGACCACGCCTTCATGGACTTCACAAGCCAGAGACACAACGAGGCAGCGTCTGTAACCGCTTGGGAACGCACCCTCGGTTTCTTCTCCGCCCACCTGAAGAACTAGCCGGTCGCTTGGCTTTGAGTCGAAGTCCTGGTGATGGCGTGAGAGTTCTTCACGCCGTGCGATAGCATGTCTGACGACATCCAAGTCCGCGTCACTCACGTCCCCGACGGAGACGGCATTGATGGGGTTGCAGCGTCCGGCGACACCGTCAGGATACGCCTGCACGGGATCGATGCGCCGGAGCTGGGGCAGCGCAATTCGCTGAACAGCCGCAACTACCTGCGCTACCTCGTCCGCACGAAATGCAATGGTCGGGTTGTAGTGGAGGGGAGGGGCATCGACCAGTACGGCCGAATCATTGGTGTGGTGTATCCAGCCCAAGAAACCGGCAACGCAACTGAATTTGCGGTTTCGTTGAACGAGCTGATGGTTGAAGCCGGTCTGGCCTATTCGATCGACAAGGCATACGACGATGCCGAAGCCCAGGCCCAGGACCGTGGACTTGGCGTATGGAAGAACTCTCCTGAAGGCCAGTTTCGGCCCTGGAACTACCGGGACCGGCAACGGAACGTAGGTGTCCCTAGCCCCCGACGCTACCGGGGAGCATGGCATCGGCGTAGACGGTCCTCTTCTGGGCTAGGATGTCTGATTTTACTGGCGGCGGTTGTGACTGTGGCGGTTGTGTTGATGGTGCCGACCTAGGCAAAGACGGCTGCGGGGGATAGATGATCCGATGCTCGGTCGAAGCGGCGTACGCTATGCTATAATCTGTCGGGCTTTTTACCGAGCAGCAGTATGACAGTCGCAGCGATCGACCGATAACCGTGGACGAAATACGTTTCTCCCTAGAGTCCAACCTGGACTTCGACACCTTCAAAGCCCTGATGATGACCGTCACGGGCGTGTGTGCGGCGTTCATCGCCATAGGGTCCCTGATGTTCTTCACCGTCGTCTCCCAGAAGCTGAGCAGGTGGTGGACAAACCGTTCACAGCCGCCCGACGCCCCCCAGCCGTCGGGAGTGGGCGCTGCACCCCCGGCTCGTAGCGAAGCCGCCTCCGACAGCGACGCCCAGATGGCAGCCGCCATAGGGACGGCGGTGGCTCTGGCTATGGGCAGTGGGACTGCGACGGCCCCTCACGCCGACCAGGGAGACGCTGGTCCTGTGATCAGAGGCTGGCGGAGCGTGGGACGCTGGCCGCAGGTTCTACCGGGCAGCTCGTGGCGGAAGCCCGAGGGCGGGCGTGGTAGGGAGAGGCGTTAAGTGGACGTAGTCACCGATTTCGTCAATGCCTCCGGTTTTGCCAACATCAGCTGGCAGAACGTTCTCCTCATCATCCTCGGGTTCGCATTTATGACTTCGGCCATCGTCAAAGGAATGGAGCCGTACGTCCTTATGCCTATCGGGTTAGGCATAGTGATTGGCAACTTGCCTCTCACCGGGCTGACGGATGTTCCGACGGACGTATTCGGGGCTGAGCACACCCAGGAGGCGGGCCTTCTGGGCGTATTCTTCCATTTCACTCTGTCCCACTGGAACATACTCCCGCCATTGATATTCCTTGGTGTGGGGGCAATGACGGACTTTGGGCCCATAATCGCAAACCCCAAGTCCATGCTCCTGGGAGCGGCGGCACAACTTGGCATATTCGCTGCATTCTGGATAGCCCTGCTCATCGGATTCTTCACGGCTCCGGACCTCTTCAGCCTGAAAGAAGCCGCCGCCATCGGAATTATCGGGGGAGCCGACGGTCCGACCACCATATTCGCATCGGCAAAGCTGGCTCCTGACCTGCTTGGCATCACGGGAGTGGTCGCCTACTCCTACATGGCGTCGGTGGTTTTCGTCCAGCCGCCGATAATGAAGCTCTTGACCACCGAGAAGGAGCGGGCCATTGAGATGAGGAGCCCGAGGGAAGTTTCGCGGCTGGAGAAACTACTGTTCCCTTCCGCCGCGATGGTCCTGATTATTCTGTTCGTTCCGGAAGCGGCCGCCCTCATAGCCATGTTCATGATAGGGAACCTCTTTTCCGAAAGCGGCGTGGTGCCCAGGCTCTGGGAGACGGCGTCGAACGCTATATTGAACATAGCCACTATATTCTTGATGGTCACCATAGGGGCTCAGCTGAACGCGGAAACGGTGTTCGATGTCAAGACCGTTGCTATCTTGGCCTTGGGCATAGCGGCGTTTTCCACGGGTACGGCCGGTGGACTGTTGTTCGCCAAGGCCATGAACCTGGTCTTCAAGGAGAAGGTCAATCCGCTGATAGGTTCGGCCGGGGTTTCCGCCGTGCCTATGGCGGCGCGGATATCCCACGTAGTCGGTCAGAGGGCCAACCCACGAACTTTCCTGCTTCCCCACGCCATGGCTCCGAACGTCGCGGGAGTCATAGGCTCGGCCATCGTCGCCGGAATATTCATTTCAGTCCTGGACTAGGAGATGGTCCGGGATTCAGGCTGGGATGACGCGGACTCCATAGCGTGGGATATTGCGGTCTCCGGTCACGATGGTCAACCCTTCGGCTTGTGCCTGGGCAACCAGCATACGGTCGAAAGGGTCCCGGTGGTGTAGCGGAAGCAGCCCGGCCTGTTCTGCGTGGACCAAGGTGACGGGAAGTGGAGAAAACCCTTCACGTTCGACGACTCCGGTCAGGTTATCCGGGGCACTAAGCTTACCTAAAGAGCGGTTGATGGATATCTCCCACACGCTGACAGCGCTGACAAAGACGTCGTTATTCGAGTCGGCAATGAACTTCCGGGCATGTGCCCCTAGTTCGGGGCTGTTTCCCAACCACCATAAGAGGGAGTGGGTGTCCAGCAGCAGGCGCAGAGCTATTCTCCCTCACCTTCGAAAGCGGAGATAACCTCTGTGGGAGTCTCATCGAAATCAGGGGCCATCCAAATCTGGCCTTCCAATGCTCCCGGTCTACGTTCGATTCCGCTGGCTAGGTACGGCGTTAAGCGTAGATAGGGTTTGCCCGCCTTGGCAATTATTATCTCTTCTCCCTGCCAAGCTAACTCAGCCAGGTGGGACAGCCGGGATTTAGCCTCGTGCATATTTACCTGCATCGGAACTCTCTCAATAATAAACTAAACTAAGTCTAGCTAATCAAACTAGCGTTGTCAACCTAACCTCGGGAGTTCCCGGTGCGCGTGTCATGAAACCGGGCAGGGACTTCCCAATCTGATGCCCATTAGCGGGATTTCCGATTGACAATCATTGGGCGCTTTCCATAGACTGCTGCCCGATGGAAGAGATATTCGGACTGTCAATGGACACTCTGATGGTCGCCATGTTGGTCATCTTTGGAGCCATCATGGCGGTGGTGCTGACTATGGCCTGGCGCAACAGGGTCATGCTCAAGCTTGGCCTGCGCAACATCCCCAGGCGCAAGGGTCAGACTGTGCTCATTATAGTGGGGTCTATGCTCAGCGCTGTTATAGTGGCAGCCGCCTTCGGCACAGGCGACACCATCAGCTTCTCCATACGAAACGGCGCTCTGGACAGCCTGGGTGCGGTGGACGAGGTGGTCACCGCTGTCCGAACCGACGAGGACTTCGGCAGCATAGCTCCGCCCTATTTCCCCCAAGAGCAGTTCGACCGCCTGGCGGAACACTTGCAGAGCTCCAATGACGTGGACGGCCTAGTCCCGTACATCACGGACATACTTCCCGTATTCAACGTGAACACCTCCCTAAGTGAAGGACAGGCTAACCTGGTCGCCCCTGACCCCGCCCACATGGAAGGCTTCGACCTCCTGCAAGTGGACTCAGGACAGTCTGCGCGCCTGGAGAACGTCGCTCCAGGGCAGGTTTACATAAACGAAACAGCCGCCGACGAACTCAATGCCCAGCCAGGCCATACGCTCCATATTTTCGTGGGCGACCAGCCGACTGAGGCCACGGTCAGCAGAGTGGTACTGGACGGCGGTCTAGCGGGGATAGAGCCTACGTTAATGATGCCATTGGCCCATGCCCAGGAGTTGCTGGGCCGTCACGGCGAGATAAACACGATATCGATTTCCAACAGAGGTGACGCCAGGCAAGGGGAACTCTTTAGCGAGAGCGTGTCGGAGACGGTCCGGACCTTCTATGCCGACCGGGAAGTTATTGCCCAGCTTCTGTCCATCCTCAGCCGGCCGGAGTTTATTGAGCAACTGTCCCTTCAGAGAGAGACCTTATCGGGCGACTTGCTGGCCGACGTGGACGTGCTGATTGAGGAGCTTTCCAGACCGGAGCTTCTTGCTTCCGCCAGTCCGTCAGCGGAGTTAGTTCGGGTCCTGACAGACGACGACGTTGCCGCCGTGGTGGGGGGAGCGGCCTTGTCCCTGGGAGGCCCGGAGGAAAGTGAAGCGCTGGCGCGGGAAGTAGACACAATTCTTTCGAACACCACCGCGTTTAACGTGTATGAGGTCAAGCGCATCTTCCTTGAGTTGGCCGATGAGGCCGGGAGCTCGGTGACGACCTTGTTCGTCATGTTCGGACTTTTCTCCGTCATCGTGGGAATCCTTCTAATCTTCCTGATATTCGTGATGCTGTCGGCCGCGCGGCGCACTGAGATGGGCATGGTGCGGGCCGTGGGCGGCAAACGTAGTCACCTTGTCCAGATGTTCGTCTTTGAAGGCACCGCCTATGATTTGGCTGCGTCGGCTATCGGCGTGACCGTGGGACTGTTGGTGTCCCTGGCGTTGGTGGCAGTGCTGAATTTCCTGTTCGGCCAGCTGGACGTGGACTGGAGCTTCACCTACCACATCGAGCCGCGAAGCGTCATTGTGGCCTACTGCCTGGGCATGATCATTGTGTTCGCGACCGCAGCAGTGTCGGCCTATCGCGTCAGCCGCATGAACATTGTAGAGGCCGTGCGCGGTCTGCCGGAAACCACAACGATTTCAGCGGGTTTGCCGCTGCGCCAGCGGTTGATGTTCATACCTGGGGCCGTATTTCAGCCGTTCCGGTATCTGGTGCAGGCTGGATTGGACTTGCGGGCAGCGAGGTTCAGCCGTTTCTGGCTGGCAATTGGCGGAGTTGTGGTGTGGCTGCCGGTGCTGTCCCCAGTCTGGTGGGTTGGGCTGGCAGTGGCTATATTGCGGTTCGTCTATCCATACCTGGTGCGAGGCTGGCTCACCATCTTGCTGGGCGCAATTCTCTACTACTATGGCGCCCACGTGACGAACCAAGCAGCGCTCTTCACTGTTGGAATGTCGCTGATAATCATCGGAGTGGGCTTGATGCTCAGGGCAGCGGCGCTTAGACGACCGTCGTGGGCTGTGTCGATCGGTGCGCTTACCGTTGCCGGTGGTGTCGCCATGACGGTCCATGGCATAGTCAAACCTGATGTTTTGTCGATCATACTGGGAATATTGCTTGCCATAGTGGGCGTCGCTATGGTCCGACCCGTCATGTCGTCCTCCATAGGTGAACGCAGCGATCTGATATCCCGTCTGTCATTTACCTTCATTGGCGTCATGTTGCTGGTTTTCTGGATATTGCCCTTCGACACTATGGACCCGTTGACCGGCGTTCTCGACAGCAATTTTGAAATGTTCGTGGTGTCAGGGGTAGTGATGGTGGCGGCTGCGGTGTGGACTGTAATGTACAACGCCGACCTGATATCCAAAGCGCTTACGGCTGCTACCTACAAGGTGGGGCGTCTCCGGCCGGTATTGATAACCGCCGTCGCCTATCCGATGAGCGCAAAGTTCAGGACAGGTCTCACTCTGGCCATGTTCTCATTGGTGGTCTTCACCATGATAGTGATGTCCATGGTGATAGAGGCTTTTGGCAGCACCATCGCTGACCCTGAGAGGGTGTTGGGCGGTTGGGACATAGAAGGCAGCGTGGCCTTTGCCAGTCCAATATCCGATATAGATGCCGCCATCAGGGAGTCTCCAGACCTCTCGCCGGGCGAGTTTGAGGCAATCGGAGGCTACGTCAGCGCTCCCGTGGAAGTGCGCCAAGTTGACTCATCCAACACCCGCTGGGAGGACTATCTGGTCCGTGCGGTGGATGACGGGTTCTTAACGGGATCGGACTACGACTTCCGTATATTGGCCGAGGGATACGGCCCGGACAAAGCCTCGGTGTGGCAGGCCCTGAGGGACGACCCGACCCTCGCAGTCCTGGATGCTCAGACCCTGCCCGACCAGGAACAGCAGGGTTTCGATACCGCAGGCAATTTCAAAGTGTCGGGAGTGTCCACATTTGACGACTCCATGAAGACCTTTGACATCGACGTTAGAGTCGCGGGTTCAGACCAGCACATCACCTACACCGTAGTAGGAATCCTGGACAACGTGGCAGACTTCCAGGGAGTCATTGTTCCGAAATCCAGGATCGACAGCCTGTCCCCGGCGCCTATCCCTGTGGTCTCCTATCGGTTCAAGACGGCTGAAGGAGCCGACGTTGGCAATACAGCAGACAGGCTGGAGGCGGCGTTTGTGTCCAACGGCATGGAGACCAGGGGGCTGAAGGAGGAACTGGAGGGCCAAGTATCCTTTATCTCCTCCTTCTATGACCTCCTTACCGCATACATGGGGCTGGGAATAGTGGTTGGAGTTGCCGGACTGGGCGTCATCAGCATGAGGGCTGTAGTGGAGCGGCGTCAGCAGATAGGAGTCCTGAGAGCCATTGGTTACCGGCAATGGATGATCCAGATCAGCTTCTTGCTGGAGTCGTCATTCATCGCTTTGGTGGGGGTGGGCATAGGGATTGCGTTGGGAAGCATCGTCTCCTATAACATCGTGGACGCCATAGGGGATGAAATCGAGGGAATAACGTTCGGAATCCCATGGCTCCAGATCGGAATAATAATTGGCGTGACCTACTTGTTCGCGATGCTAACGACCTGGTGGCCCGCCAGACAGGCCTCCAATACCCCTCCGGCAGAGGCTCTCCGCTACGAATAATCGAGAGACTGATGCCTTAGCAATGCCTCTTCACCCTCAAGGGGGAAGATTGAGATGGGGGTGAACGGGGCCGTGCGAGGGGACCGAAGAAGAATTAGGCAAAGCTCTCAGGTTGGCTGACAGCTCTTCCGGCTAAAGGCAGCGAGCCGCCTCCCTCGATATGTATTCCCGCAGGTCCGGAGTCAGCATCTCCAT
>DAOUJI010000104.1:0-3315 GCA_034422875.1 Dehalococcoidia bacterium
CAGACCTACTTCTCCGACGCCACCAAGGAGTATCCTTTGGTTGCCGTAGTGGAGCCTGACTCAGGGCTGCCCCCCCGTCGTCAGTCGAGATGGTCGACATTGACCTGGGTTCCCTGAGCGACCTGGAGGGTACGCTGTCTCTGCTTAGGGAGGTGGACGTCATCCCGTGACCAATGCGAAAGACTTTATCCATAGACGAGGGTTGGCGCGCTGAGCGGCAGCCCTCTTTCTCTTGTTGGCCGCGGCATGCGTTTTTTCCATAGACATCCGCGCCAGCCGGGGCGCGTCCATATCGGGAGAGTGGTTATGAATACGCGGACGTGGGAACGCTCCGCCGAGATCAATTCTCCATCGGCTCGATGCCGCCTGCGTCAGGGTGAACGTTTTTCTAAGAGACCTGAAGTGGGTCCAACAGAGCCCACCACTGCTAGAACGCAAGACCTGCCTCGACCCTTTCATCAGGAGCATTGACTTCGACACGCACGAAGTCGGGATGGAGTATACGGCGCCGATTCCCATCAGCGATGGGTCAACCAAGACTAACGAAGTACTTCGTATTCGGAAGGTGGCTCCCCAGGTAGGATTCGAACCTACGACCTAGCGGTTAACAGCCGCCCGCTCTACCACTGAGCTACTGGGGAAGATGAGCGCAGCATCGCTCGTTCGATGCTGCATTACCGATTCTATCATTGGGACGCTGTAGGCTCAATAAGAGCAACTGGCCTCTATGCTCACCCAGACCCTCTCCGGTGGGAGAGTGGGCAGTTGCGCCTTCCCTTGGGGGGAAGGTTGGGATGGGGGATTTGCCTAAGCTCCGGAATTGCCGTCGGTGACAAACCAGGGCATCTCTGCGGCTTCGTCGGGCCACAGGAACTCGAAGCCCGCCTCAAGTGCATATTTCTTGTCCAAGTCTTCCCTGTCCCCTATATGGTAGTAGACCTCGGCCTCGAACTTGGCCTTAACGTCGGGAAGCATGTGCTTTGCCACTGCAAAGTCCACCGTTATTTCGTGGCTCTCCCAGATGGCTCTCTGGATGCTGACCGGCCGGTCCGAACAACTGCCTATCAGAAAGCCTTTGTCTCGGACCATCCTCACCATGTCCATCGTCAGGATTCCAGGCGGGTCGCCCACCTCCAGAGTGCCGTCTATGTCGAAGCTAATCAGTATCACCAGGCGGGTTCCTCTCTTCAATTTCTGCGGCAGACGCACAGGCGTCACTAGGCAGTTGAACTACAAACAAACCGCCAAACCTCGATCCGTCGATGGCTCTTGACCGCCGTCTCAGGACTGCCGCGCTTAGGTTAGTCGGGATTGGCGCCCCAAACAGTGAAGTTGCCTCCCAGGGGCATCGGCCCGCCGGAGATTCCTATCTCCGGCTTCACGCCTGTGAGCGCCCGGGCGCCCGCTCTCCCCTGGATCTGTTGAATGCTGTCGGTGTGCATCCAGAAACGGCTGCGACCTCCGCCGATGTTTCCGCCGCTGGGCAGAATCGGGTTGGGCCCTTCGATGCTGATGTCCGTCTGGTAGAAGTCCAGTGCTTCGCCGAACTTGATGCCCCGGTATCCCAGACCTTCCACGTGGAACTGGTGGAACAAGGTGAACCCGTCGTACATGTTCTCGAAAGACAGGTCGTTGGCGGTGATTCCCGCTCCCTCGTAGAGCCTCCGTCCCGTTTTGGCGGTTTCCGCCTCCACTTCATCAAGACTGGGCAGGATGCTCCTGGGCTTGGCCTTGCTGGATACGTGGTTGAGGATGTACACCGGCTTCTGCTTCATGTCTTTGGCCCGCTCGGCCGTCGTGAACAGATAGGCGGCGGACGCCATAATCGGTATGTCGTTGTCGAAGAGGTTTGCCGGTTTGGCAATCCACCGGGCGCTCAGGTAGTCTTCCTCGGTCAGTTCCTCTGGCCTGTGCTGGGCCCAGTACCCCTCGGGGAACAGGAGGCCGTTCCGCCTGGAGTTGCGCATGAACGGCGCCATCATGTCGTGGTGTTTACCGTACTTCCGGCAGTACTCGGCGAACTGCAGGGCGGTGGCGTAGCA
Organism: Dehalococcoidia bacterium; assembly: GCA_034422875.1. Lineage (GTDB taxonomy): Bacteria > Chloroflexota > Dehalococcoidia > Lucifugimonadales > JAGWBF01 > DAOUJI01. Next base: position 2,043 of record DAOUJI010000104.1, read on the forward strand.
GCCCGGCGCTCCCCATAGCGTCCGGCCTGTGGCCGTCGCGAACGTCCCTGTAACCGAGTCCTGGGCGCTGACGCCTCCGTGGTTATATCTGCCCTCCAGGTTATGCCAACCTTTCAGCACCAGGCAGGTGTTGGTCATGCCGCTGCCCACTGCCTGCGCGGCGACGACCACAGCATGAGACATGCAAGTCGGGGCGTGCATCGTGAACTTCACGTTGGTCAGCTCCGGCATGTTCTTCAACAACCACTCTGCGCTCAGTTTGGCTATTCCATCCAAGGGGTCGTTGGTCTGATTGAAGGCATCAAGCACCTTCTGAGGAATCGTCTGGCCCGCAGGCCAATGCGCCCCGGTTGTAGTCTCCGGGGCCACCACGATGCCGTCTACCTGGTCCGGCGTAACGCCGGCGTCCTCCATTGCTCTCCTCAGTGCGAGGATGCTCCAGGCGCCCACGCTGGTCTCCGGCTGCTCGTCCCAGCGACGTGCGGTGGGGGAGTGGCCTATGCCCACCGCCGCCACCTTCCCTTTGTGTTCCCATACCCCCAATCCCTCTTCAACCCTGTACATAGACGCGTGAGGTGTCTGGGTAGTCATTGTGCTCTCCTTTCTAATCGGCCGCTGTTTTGCTTAACTGTCTCAACCGTCAGACGGCTCTAGCTCACGACCTTCCACTCGGGGACTTTCTGGCCGTTTGCCGTAGCCTCGAAGATGACCTCAACGGCCGCTCCCACCGGGACGTCATCCACTGGGACTCCGGGGAGATGCGAGTACATCAGGATCTCCGGGTCGTCGTCCAACATGATTACCGCCAGGTTGAACGGCAAGTCCTCTTTGAGCAGAGCGATGGGGCAGTCGTGGACTACCCCGTAGTTGTATATCTTGCCCTTGCCGCTCATCTGCTTCCACTCCAGGGCGTCTCCCAATCCGCACTGGTCGCAGACAGGGAACGGCGGGAATTGGAGCCTGTTGCATCGCCTACAGTTCTGGACGACCAGCCGTCCCTCATTGGCGGCGTCCCAGAAACCCTGGGTCAACTGGTCGGGGTTCACTCCTTGCTTTGTCATGTCTCTCCTCTGTCTCTCGGTGTCTCTGAGGAACTGCGCCTCTTACCGCCTACACACGTGTCGGTACGTAAAGGCGACGATAGGCGAACTATGCTTCGGAAGGGATTCTATCATCGGGACGCCGTCTGCTCAACCGTAACCGGGTGTAAGGGCTGGTTTGAAGGAGACAGTTACAAATCTCGTCTTTCCGGCGAAGGCCGATGGACTTGATT
>DAOUJI010000105.1:0-4386 GCA_034422875.1 Dehalococcoidia bacterium
TATGTGACCCCTGAAGGTCCGTGTAGGGGCGAACTCACCGAGCTTGTGTCCCACGGTGTTTTCGGTGATGTACACGGGAACGTGACGCCGTCCGTCATGGACTCCGATGGTCAATCCCACCATCTCCGGCATAATAGTGGACGCCCGCGACCATGTCCTGATTACCGTATTGGCGCCAGCCGATTGGACGGTCATCACTTTTTTCATCAGCTTAGGGTGCACGTAGGGACCCTTTTTTGTGGACCTGGACACTAACGTCTCCTCCTCTGGATCAGCCCGCTCGCCTTTTTCTTTCGCCTAGTCTTGAATCCCAAGGCGGGTTTGCCCCAGGGAGTCTTGGGTCCTGGCAGACCTATGGGGGACCGACCTTCTCCACCTCCGTGGGGATGGTCTCTGGGCGTCATTGCCACGCCTCGCACCTGCGGCCTGCGGCCTCGGTGCCGGGTCTTTCCAGCCTTACCCAGTTTGATGTTCTTGTGGTCGGTGTTGCCGACCTGACCCACGGTGGCTTGACATTCCACCAGCACACGCCTTACCTCACCAGACGGCAGCCTGATGAGAACGTACTGGTTCTCGCGGGAAAGCACCTGTGCCGCTACACCCGCGCTGCGGACCAGCTGGCCGCCCCGGCCCGGGGTCACCTCCAGGTTGTGGACCATAGTCCCTGCAGGTATCTGACGGAGGGGCAGGGTGTTCCCAGGCTTGATGTCGGCGTTGGGGCCCGCCTCTATGCGGTCTCCGACCTTAAGTCCGACGGGAGCCAGGATGTACCGCTTCTCCCCGTCGGCGTAGTGTATGAGAGCAATGCGGGCCGACCGGTTCGGGTCGTATTCAATCGACGCCACCTTGCCGGGCACACCAACTTTGTTGCGTTTGAAGTCGATGACCCGGTACATCTGCTTGGAGCCGCCGCCGCGCCTCCGGACGGTGATTCTGCCGGTGCGGTTGCGGCCAGCGGAGTTCTTCTTGGGCCGAAGGAGGGACTTCTCCGGCTTCCTGACGGTGACTTCTTCAAAGGAGGGAAGGGCCGCGTTCCGCGTGCCGGGAGTCTTAGGGTTGGGAATTCTAAGCGGCATTCTCTTAGACCCCCTCGATTAGCTGGATTCTGTCGCCCTGTCGGAGCGTGACGATGGCTTTTTTGGTGTCTGGAAGCTTCTTGTACTTGGGGCCGTAACGCTTACGCTTGCCCCGGATCATGGAAACCTTGACGTCGGTGACTTTGACGCCAAACGCTTCTTCCACTGCCCTCTTGATCTCACCCTTGGGCGCAGATCGGACCACCTTGAAGACGTACTTCCCCTCTTCTTGAAGAAGGGTGCTCTTCTCCGTTATCAAAGGTTGAATCAAGACCTGCACGGCGGCCATTACTCTTCAACCTCCTCATCACCATCCACATCCGCCTCCACCGATTCGACAACCGCTTCAGGTTCATCGACTTCTGCGGCCTCGTCGTGTTCGACGGCTTCCTCAGCCTCCGTAAGCTCTTCCCCAATCGACATCGCCGCAGGCGTACCCTTTTTTGGGCGCCTTGCGGAGGGGGAGGACCACAACTCCTCAGCCCTGCGTACGGCGTCCAGCGTCATTACCAGCGTATCTCGCTTAAGAAGCTGCTCAGCGGTGAGTTGGTCCACCGGCAAGGTCCATACCCTGGGCAGATTTCTGGCGGACCTGACCATGGACTTGGCAGGACTTTCGGTGACGATGAGAGTGGAAGCGCCCACTTCCAGGTTCGAAAGCAAGTCGGCCATGGACTTTGTGCTGAATTCCACGTTTATGTCATCCACCAGAGCCAGCTTGCCGCTGCGCAGCTTGTCTGACAACACGCATCTAAGGGCGCCCTGGCGCATCTTCTTGGGCATGTCCAAGCTATGGGACCTGGGATGCGGCCCGAAAGTCACGCCTCCATGACGCCACAGGGGCGACCTCGTGCTGCCATGTCGAGCGCGGCCCGTGTGCTTCTGAGGCCAGGGCTTGCGCCCGCCGCCTGAGACCTGGGCCCTGGTCTTTGTTGAGTGAGTGCCTTGCCTGCGGTTGGCCTGGTACATAACCATCGCCTGGTGCACCAAGGGGCTGTTCATGGGGACGTCGAAAAGCCGATCGTCCAGCTCGACGGTGTCCACCACCCTGCCATCCGCGTTCTTCACCGTCGCTTGCATGGTCTCTACCGCCCGACCTTTCTAATCATAAGCAGACCGTTGGTCGCTCCGGGTATGCCGCCTCTAAGCAAGATAAGGTTCCTCTCCGGGTCCACCTTGACTACTTCAAGGTTTTTGACGGTGATGCGCCGGTTTCCCATGTGTCCGGCCATCTTCTTGCCCTTGAGCACCTTACCGGGAGTGGTCCCGGCTCCGATGGACCCGGGCGCCCTTGCGCGGTCCGACTGGCCGTGAGTGCGGGGGCCTCCGCTGAAACCCCATCGCTTCATTCCGCCCTGGAACCCTCGTCCTTTGGAGCGGCCAATGACATCAACCTTTTCACCTTCCTGGAATAGGTCGACATTCACCTGCTGCCCCACTTCCAGGTCCTCTACGCCGTCCACTGGGACTTCACGCAATCGCTTGAAGAGTCCTGTCTTCTCCAGGTGGCCCCGTTCGGGCCTGTTCAGCTTCTTGGCAGTTTGAAAGCCGAGTTGGGCTGCCTGGTATCCGTCGCGTTCGACGGTCTTGACCTGGGTGACGGTGCAGGGGCCGCCCTCGATGACAGTCACCGGTTCGACCTGGCCCGAGTCCCTGAACAACTGCGTCATTCCTATTTTTCGTCCGATGATTCCGCGAATCATACCGTGTCCTACAGCTTTATTGAGATGTCAACACCCGCCGGAAGATTGAGGCGGGTGAGGGCGTCGATGGTTTTTGAAGTGGGGTCCACTATGTCTATGAGCCGCTTGTGAGTCCTGATTTCGAAGTGTTCCCTGGAGTCCTTGTCCACGTGGGGAGACCTGATGACGCAGAAGCGCCGGATGTGGGTGGGCATCGGGACCGGCCCCACCACGTGGGCGCCGGTGCGCTCGGCGGTTTCTACGATTTGCACCGCCGACAAGTCCAGGGACTTGTGGTCGAAGGCCCGTAAAACGATTCTTATCTTCTGTCCTGTCGTAGTCATGTCTTCAGTTAACGGCCCCTTATTACCTGCTTCAGAATGTCCTCGGGGACGGGTTCGTAGTACCGGAACTCCATTGTGTAGCTCGCCCGGCCCTGAGTCACCGACCGGAGAGTGGTTGTGTACTCGAAGGTCTCGGCCAGCGGCATCATGGCGCGCACCACTTGTATGCCTTCCAGCCCCTCGATGTTCTTTATCTGAGCGCGCCTGGCGTTCAGGTCGCCCAGTACGTCTCCCAGGAACTCGCCCGGGGTTATGACTTCAAGCTCCATAATGGGTTCGAGGACGATGGGTTTAGCCTTGGCGACGCCCTCTCTCAACGCGATGGAACCGGCGGTCTTGAAAGCCATCTCCGACGAGTCCACGGTGTGGAAGCTGCCGTCCACCAGGGTGACCTTCATGTCGATGACGGGATACCCGGCCTTGGGGCCGTTCTGGATGGCGCTCCTCACACCCTCTTCCACCGGGCGGATGTACTCCCTGGGTATGACTCCGCCCTGAATCTTGTCCTCGAATATGAAGCCCTGGCCTCGCTCCAGGGGCTCCAACTCCAGCCAAACGTGGCCGTACTGGCCTCGGCCTCCCGTCTGACGTACGAACCGCCCCTCGATTCTGGTGGGGGCGGTTATGGTCTCTCTGTATGCGACTCTCGGCTTGCCTACGTTGGCGTCGACGTTAAACTCGCGTCGAATGCGGTCTACCAACACATCCAGGTGCAACTCTCCCATCCCGGAGATAAGAGTCTGTCCGGTTTCTTCGTTATACCTGACCTCGAAGGTCGGGTCTTCTTCCGCCAGCTTTCCGAGAGCCTCGGACAGCTTGTCCTGGTCCGCGCGGGTCATGGGTTCTATGGCCACGGACAGAACGGGAGAGGGGAACGTGGGCGGCTCTAGAATCACCGGCGAGTCCCTGTGGGTGATGGTGTCTCCGGTGAAGGTGTTCTTCAACCCCACTGCGGCCAGAATGTTTCCGGCGTCGGACTCCGGGACCTCTTCCCGCCGGTTCGCGTGCATCTGAAGCACTCGCCCCATACGTTCGTTCCGGTCCCTAGTCACGTTGTATACAGACTCGCCCGACTTGACCGTGCCTGAGTAGACTCGCAGGTAGACCAAACGGCCTACGAATGGATCGGCGGCCACTTTGAAAGCCAGGGCGGACAAGGGGGCGTCCGGACGGGGTTCCCGCGCTATGTCTTCGCCCGTCTCGGGGTGGACTCCAACCATTGGCGGAATGTCCAGCGGTGCGGGCAGATAGTCTATGATGCCGTCCAGCAGCCCATGGATGCCC
>DAOUJI010000106.1:0-17634 GCA_034422875.1 Dehalococcoidia bacterium
ATTACATAATCGACGGCGCCGATTTCGTGGGGATCGCCTGTAGCGTGGGGGCGGACTGTGAAATCCTCGTTGGCGCTAATTACTCTGACGCCGTTGGCCTGCATAGCGGCCAAGTGGGGGCCACGGGCAATAAGGTGGACTTCCTGGCCTGAGCGGTGGAGCCTGGCCCCGAGGTAGGCTCCAATGGCTCCGGCCCCTACTATGGCGAACTTCATGGGAAAGGACCTGTGAGGAGTCCTGGAGTCATCGCTTAGACGCCGGCGGCTACGGCTTCAGCCACCAGCCTTCTCTGGACCTTGCCCGTGGCTGTTCGGGGAATCTCCTGGACGATGTGTATGGTCCTGGGGCACTTGAAGGCGGCTAGATGCTCTCTGCAGTGAGAAACCAGCTCCGCCTGAGTGGCCTCTCCGCAGAGGACCACAGCCGCTGAGGGTTCCTCGCCATGCACGTCGTGGGGCACGGCAAACGCCACTGCCTCGGCCACCGCCGGGTGCGTGAGCAACACCTCGTCGATTTCGATGGGCGCGATCTTTTCCCCGCTGCGGTTGATAAGCTCCTTAATGCGCCCCACCAACCTGAGATATCCGTCGGAGTCTATGACTCCCTCGTCTCCCGTCCTGAACCAGCCGTTGGTGAAGGAGGAGGCGTTGGCATCGGGGTTGTCCTCGTAGCCGTCTATAACGTTTGACCCCTGGATGACCACCTCGCCCTGAGAGCCTTCCGGAAGCAGATTGCCCTCCTGATCCATGATGGACACTGAAACGCCCGTTCCGCAGCCTACAGACCCTGGAACGCGCTTTCCTCCGTCGGGCAGCGGGTTGGAAGCCATCTGATGGGCGGCCTCGGTCATTCCGTAGGCTTCCAGGACGGGAGCCTTGAAATGCTCCTCCATCTCCAGCATGGTCGACGGAGAGAGGGCAGAGCTGCAGGAACGGATGAACCGCAAACCGCTTCCCCCGGATGGAATCTCCGACCTGGACCGCGACTTGGCCCGGTTCAGCAGAGTCTGGTGCATGGAGGGCACGGCGGAATACCAGGTGACCCCGTAGTCCTCCACCAGCTTCCAGAACCCCAGGGCGTTGAACCTGGGCGGCAAAACGATGGTCCCGCCTGTGAAGAGGGTGGTAAGAGTGGACGCCACCAGGCCATGAACGTGGAACAGGGGCATTACGCACAAGGATACGTCCTTGACGCCAAGCTGATAGGTCTCCGCCACGTTTTTGACTGAGACGGTCAGGTTCCTGTGGGACAGAGGGACCCGCTTGGGACGGCTAGTGGTGCCGGAGGTGTGGAGCACCAGGGCGACGTCGTCAGGGTAGGGATTAACACGGGAGGACCGACCCGATTCAAGTTCCCTCAGACGCACTTGGCCTGCATCGTCCGACTCTATCGTCAGTTGAATGGTGGACTCAGGGGCCGCTCGTCTCGCCTCTTCTCCGCCGTCTGTCGGAGTGATTAGAACACGGGCGCCAGTGTCCTCCATGTAGAAGCGGAACTCGTCTTCTTTGTATGCCGGGTTCAGTGGAGCGGCTGTTGCTATCGATGACACCGCGAGGAAGGACACGATTGTTTCCAGCCTGTTGGGCAAGGCGATGGCCACCCGGTCGCCCTTGCCAATTCCAATGGAAGCAAGCTGCCCCGCCATCCCATACACTTGTTTCCTTAGCTGCGAATAGGTGAGGGTGGGACCGTCAGGGACGGTAATCGCTGGAGAACGGGTCCTCCCCTTGTCCAGCAGTTCCACCAGCGTTGACGTCGCTTTAGTTGACATCACAGCTCCTCACATTCCCGAATCTAGGCTCAGAATATCCAGCAGTGTAAGCGGTGTCAACCGGAGTAGACGCCCGTCAGATTGTCCAGGTCTATATCTCCAGTGCGGACGCGTTGCAAGACCTCCGAGTAGAACCTGTGCTCAGTCTCCAACACCCGCTGAGCAAGGGTCTCGGCGGTGTCATCTTCCAGCACTGGGACTTGTGTCTGGGCGACTATCGGACCCTGGTCATATCCCTCATCAACCAGGTGCACTGTGACACCTGTCATGCGGTCGCCGGACTGGATAACCGACTCGTGGACTCTCATACCGTACATGCCATGACCCCCGTGGTTTGGAAGCAGGGCTGGATGTATGTTCAGTATCCTCCTGCGATAGGCGTCGAGGACACCCGAGCCGAGCGGTCTCATGTATCCCGCCAACACCACGAGGTTCACTTCGTGTTCCTTCAGCGCCTGCAGTATGGCCTGGTCCAATTGTCCGGAGTCTGGGTGGGTGTTGCGGCTGAGGTGTAATGCCGGGATTGCTTCTTTCCTGGCGCGGTCCAGGGCAAGGGAGTCTGAGTTGTTGGAGATTACGACGGTGACCTGGGCGTCAAGAGCGCCGGATTTAGTGGAATCGATGAGGGCCTGCAAGTTGGACCCTCCGTGCGAGGCCAGAACTCCCAGGCGCATCTCGTCAGAGGTGTTAAACGGACTCATCCGGTGCAGCTTTCATCCCAATGTCATTCGATGGTCATATGGTGTGTCCGCCCCGTTATTGGCGGGCCAGTCGAACAGTCATTCGACAATCTCAGGCCGAACGGAGGTAGGGCGTCCCTGAATTCCGGCCTGCGCCGGAATGACGGGGGCATGGTTCTGGCCTGCCGTAGGCGTGACCGGCCGGTCGCCCCTACGTATCTATGACCGAATCGCTGAAATCCACTCGAAGGGTCGGCAGCTAACCCCCGGGGTATATCGCCACGACAAATCCCCTGGCCTTCTGTGCCCCACATGCGTTTACTAAACCGGCCGCGCATCGTATTCTTGGCTTCCATTATAGTGCCTCTATGAGCTTCCGAGGGCATTTGCGTGGGCCATCGATATTACATAATTACATTTATATCGGAATGTAACCAAGTAGACATAAAGTGTAGCAATCTCGTTAGAGCCAAGAACAAACGGATTACATAATGGATTACATTTTTACCTTCCTGTGGAGCATGGCTCCTGTCTGCGAACTTCGGTGCTCCATTCCGCTGGCCATGGAGTCCTATACCGTCCCTATTATCGGAACACAGGGATACAACCTGCCCTGGTTTGCAGTCCTGCCAATTGCCGTGCTGGGGAACCTGGTTCCGGGAGTATTCTGGCTGCTCGCTTTGCCCAGGATCGGAAGGGTTCTGACCAGCTTCAAGAACCCCATCGGTTCGTTGCTGATGTGGAGGAGCCGCAAGCTCCGTGAGAGCCATTCTGAGAGGTTCGAACGGTACGGACCGCTGGCCTTGACGGCTCTAGTAGCCGTGCCGCTGCCTCTTACGGGGGTATGGACGGGGTGCCTGGCGGCGTGGGCTTTCGACATGCCTTTCAGGCGCGCGTTCCCTCCGATAGCGTTGGGAGCAATCATCGCAGGAATTGTCGTAACTGGTCTGACAAGCGTTGGAATTGCCGTGTCCGACCTGCTATAATCCGCTTGAAATCAGGGTGTTCTATAAAAGTCTAAAATTTGTATAAAAATATTTATGTAACTATTGACGCCCTGTTACACACGGCGCTACTCTTTACATCAGGCGCCCAAACCGTCCCCAAATTACCAAGGAGGTTGACATGGCCCGGAAGACCAAGTTGATGTTGAGGGTTGAGGGGGACCACCAGAGACCTCTGGAAAAGTTGCTTCCTGAGATGGTGAATGAGAAGGGCCTGTCCCTTACGGCCCAGGACTTGGGCGTAAGCAAGGCCACTCTCGGATACTGGTTGCTCAAGCTGGGAATTAATGTACGGAGAGTTGCGTTGGCCCCGGGTGAAACACTGGAGGTGAAGCGGGTTAGCTGACGCCGCTCGGCTTCTCGGACAAATCGTTTGACACCTTAAAATTCGACGCCTTAGAATCTATCGGGATCAAAACTACATGCGGCCCTCCGGGGCCAATTGTTTTGTATGCGAGGGATAGTCTGTGAAGAAACGGATGCTCTTAATCATGTCCCTGGTCACTGCAGCGGCGCTGATTGCCGCGGCGTGCGGAGGAGGCGAACCCGCACCCACCGCTACCAGGGCCCCAACGCCCACACCCACCCCGATTTCGGGCGGCGAGACCACTCCGCCTGACCAGGAAGCCACTCAGCCCCCTTCCGGTCCCGTCAGCCTGTCCATCAGCGTCGTGGGAGACGAGCTAAAATTCACGGAGTCGTCTTTCACGGTCGGCACCGGCGCCCAGGTAACTTTGACTCTGGACAACGTTTCCAACACCCAGCAGCACAACTGGGTCCTGGTGGAGGCGGGCTCCAAGGACGATATATCGAACCTGGGTGCGGCAGTGGGAGACCCTTGGATACCCGTTGACGACCCCAGGGTACTGGCCAATACAGACCTGCTTGACCCTGGCGTTTCTGGCTCCATCACCTTCCAGGCGCCGGCATCGGGGGCATACGAGTTCGTTTGCACCTTCCCTGGGCACAACCCCACGATGTTCGGGGACTTCATCGTCCAGTAATCCGGTGAAACTTCTCCCAATGACAACAAGGCCCGGAACAACCCTCCGGGCCTTGATTTTTGCTCACGAAACCTGTCTGGAAATTAGCGTTGACGCTGTTTGGGGCGCCCTATATACTACTGCCAGCCTACGAGGAGCGGGATGGGAATGAGAGTATCGTGTTTGCAGGAGAACCTTAACAGGGGTCTTGCAACGGTGGGCAGGGCGGTGGCTACTCGCACAACCCTACCCATCACGCAGAACGTCCTTATCGCCACAGACCAGTCGATGCTGAAGCTGTCGGCGACCAACCTGGAGATAGCCATAACAACCTGGATTGGGGCCATGGTGGAGGACGAGGGGTCCATCACGGTTCCTGCACGGCTCTTTACCGAGCTCGTGAGCTCGTTGCCGTCGGACCGCGTCGATCTGAACGTTACGACGGCCCCCAAGAGCCTGCACCTCAGCTGCATGAGGTCCCAGGCCCACATAAACGGGACCGACGTCAGCGATTTCCCGCCTATTCCCACCGTTGAAGGTGGAATAGGCGCCAAGCTGGACCCCAAGGCGCTTAGAGAAGGCGTCAACCATGTGGTTTTCGCCGCCGCCACCGAGGAATCTAGGCCGGTGCTGACTGGGGTAAAGCTGGAACTGGAAGGCACCAGGTTTACAATGGCTGCGGCGGACGGGTTCAGGTTGGCCGTGCACCACGGAGACCTTCTTGAGCCGGTGGACGACCCGATCAATCTAATTCTTCCCGCGCGGACCCTGAATGAGGTCAACAGGTTGCTGGGCGACCAGACGGACGCCATTGAGATGGTCATGACTCCGGCGAGAGGGCAAGTCCTCTTCAAGCTGGACGGGGCCGAGTTGGTGTCCCAGTTGATTCAGGGCACTTTCCCGAACTATTCCCAGCTTATACCGCAGAACTACAACACTCGGGCGGTGTTCGATCTCCAGGCCTTCCTCAGAGCGGCCCGAACCACTTCCATTTTCGCCAGAGACGGCAGCGGCATCATCAAGCTGCAGATGTCGCCGCTGGATGGCGAAACCTCACCGGACAGTGAAGAGGGAGCGCCCGGCAAGGTGGTCATCTCGGCAAGGGCCGAGGAGTTGGGAGACAACGAAGACGAAGTGGACATGCTGATAACAGGGGGCGAGTCAAAAATCGCCTTCAACAGCAAGTACCTTCTGGACGTGCTTCAAGTGCTGGAACGAGGCAAGATGGCTCTGGAGACTACATCACCGTCAAGCCCCGGGGTGTTCAAACCGGTGGACTCGGAGGACTACGTCCACGTAGTCATGCCTATGTTTGTCCAGTGGTAAGGGCCTCGGTCGTCGTCTCTTAGGGTTACGTCCCCCCATCCCAACCTTCCCCCACAGGGGGAAGGGGTAGAATGAGCGCTAACCGAGTCGTTTGGTTCATCCCGCCTTTGTGTAGGTTTTCGACTCCCCCTCACACCAACCTTCTCCCTGAGGAGACCTTTGCACAACTGGTAGGGGCGACCCTTGTGGTCGCCCTTAAGCGTTGTCCAGTCGGGGAACAGGGCAACCACGACGGTTGCCCCTACGAGCGTAGCGCAATGTCAGAGGAGATTCGTGCCGGCCGACCAGGGCTTCAGGTTCCCTGCGGGGTCGGACCCATCCCAGCCTTCCCCCTCAGGGGGAAGGGGCAGGCGTCGGAAGGACGGGATCAGGCTGTTGCCTTACTCAGCTGGTTGTTCGCAGCTGATCATCCAGTTGACGCCGAACTTGTCGGTGCAAGAGCCGAAATATGCCCCCCAGAACATGTCCTGAAGCGGCATCGTCACTACCCCGCCATCGGAAATCTTGGCGAATAGCGCATCTGCTTCCTCTCTGGTCTGGGGGTCATAGGAGATGGAAAAGTTGTTGCCCACCTCCGTGACGCCGAACATGTCCGGAGTGTCGCTGCCCATGAGCACGTTTGAGCCGATGGGGTATGACACGTGCATGACCTGGTCCAGCTCCTCCTCTTTCATGCCCATGTCCGGCGGTCCGTCTCTGAAGGTCTGCAGGATGGCGAACTCACCGCCGAAAACCGACCTATAGAACTCGAAAGCCTCCCGGCAGTTTCCCTTAAAGTGCAGATATACGTTAAGCGTCATAGCGGACTCCTGTAATTTTCGTTTGGGTGGTTATTGTGCCTTGCGGTGAGTATAGCACGCAGGTTTAATTGGCCTAATGGCCTGATGTCAGAAGCCTCTCATCAGAAAAAGAGGCCCGCTCGGTCCAAGCGGGCCTCTGAACTTCCTCGGTTGCGTTTCCGGTTATATGGCCGTCCAGCCTCCGTCCACGACCAGCTCTGCGCCAGTGATGTAGGACGAGTCGTCGGAGGCAAGGAAAAGGGCCACGTTGGCCGCTTCCTCTCTGGTGCCTGCCCGTCTGAGGGGTATGGTCTTCATCGCTTCCTCGTTTCGCTCCCAGTAAGGGCCAGGGTCGCCGGTGCTCATCGGAGGCATACGCCCTGGGTGTATGGAGTTCACTCGTATGTTGTCCACTCCCAACCTTGCGGCCATGGCTTTGGTGTAGAGGCGGAGGGCCGCCTTGGAAGCGTTGTATCCCGGGTGGCCGTGGGCAGTTCCCACCAGGCCGTTGATGGAGGAAACGTTCACGATGGAGCCGCCGCCCTGCTCCCTGAGCTTGGGTACGCAGTATTTCGTGCCCAGGAAGGGCCCCTTGGCGTTTATCAGCATGTACTGGTCCCAGGCGTCTCCGTCGAAGTCGTCCTTGTAAATGGTGGAGCTTATGCCGGCGAAGTTGACCAGGATGTCCAGCTTGCCGTACTTCGAGACCGTAGTGTCCACAGCGTTCTGCCACGAGTCTTCACTGGTCACGTCCAGCGAGAGGTAGACGGCATCTCCCCCGGCCTCGTTGATTTCCGCCTCCACCTGCTGTCCGAGTTCTCCGTTGCGGTCCCCGATGCCGACCTTGCAGCCCTCTCTTGCGAACACACTGCACGTGGCGGCGCCCATTCCGGCCGCGCCGCCAGTCACTATAGCCACCCTTCCGTCGAGTCTGCCCATTAGAGCCTCCTATGAATAAGCGTTTCGCCCCCATTATCCGTTGCAGGGATTCGTCGGTCAACCGGAGCGGCGTTCCGGCAGGAAGCCGTCACTCCCGCGAGGTCGAGAGTGGGGGACGCTCCATTTGTTCGTGGAGACCTTCGACTCTGCTGCGCTTCGCTCAGGCCGAACGGAAAACTCATGGGGCCTTCGACTCCGCTGCGCTTCGCTCAGGCCGAACGGAAAACTCGTGGGGGCCTTCGACTCCGCTGCGCTTGGCTCAGGCCGAACGGAAAGAAGGAAGGAGAACGGGGAGTCCTGCTATAATGCCAGACTACAGGACTGCCCGTTCAATTCATCTGCGGAGAAACATCATGACCTTCAGAGCCAAGCCCCTGCGTTCCGTTCTGTTCGTGCCCGGCAACAAGGAAGACTGGATGCGGAAGGCCCCGAAATACGACGCCGACGCCTTGATTCTGGACCTCGAGGACTCCGTTCCCCTTCAAGAGAAGGCTGAGGCTCGAGTCTTGGTCCGGAAGATGCTGGGGGAGTTGGGGGCCGCTGGTCAGACCCTGTTCGTGCGGGTCAACGAGCTGGCTACTGGAATGACTGCCGACGACATCGAGGCTATCGCCTGTAACGAGTTGTACGGAATCATCCTGCCTAAAGTGACGGGACCGCGCGACGTCGTGGAGGCCGACATCCTGTTGAAGCTCTTCGAAAGCAGGGCGGGCTCTCAGGTGGGCAAGACCTTCATAGACCCGTCTCTGGAGACGGCGGATGGACTAAGGCAAGCCTACGACGTGGCTAAGGCCTCTCCCAGGGTCGCCCACATGGGCGCCAGCGGGGGGAGAGGCGGCGACACGGCACGGGCGGTAGGCTACCAGTGGACCCCTGGAGGAATGGAGACGCTCTTTATCCGTTCCAAGGTCCTCCTGGACTCGCGGGCCGCGGGAGTTCCGTATCCCATCACCGGCGGCTGGTTCGACATACAGGACCTGGACGGTTTGCGCGTCCACGCGCAGCGGGCCAAAGAGATCGGGTACCTGGGAATGCACCTGATTCATCCCTACCACGTCCCGGTGGTCAACGAAGTGTTTACTCCCAGCGCCGACGAGATAGCCGAGTGGCAGGGCCTGGTGCAGGCTATGGAGGAGCAGCGCGCTCAAGGCGCCGCCGCCGTGACCTACAAGGGGAACATGGTGGACATCGCCCACGAGCAGACCGCTCGCGCCATGCTGGAACTGGCCACGGAGTTGGGACTGGTCAGCTAGAGTGTCATCGAGGCCTGAGACGAAGCGGTCATCCGAAAGCGGCCCGTTGAGTTCCGGCGTCCTGGAGGGGGTCCGGCTATACGACGACTTGGCCTACCTGTGGCCGATTATCAGCCCTCCGGAGGACTACGCCGAGGAAGCTGAGCATTGGCGTCGCGCCATCCGGGAAAAACTGGGCGACGGACGGCATAGCATTCTGGAATTGGGTGTTGGCGGGGGACACAACCTGTCCCATCTCACCGCCGACTTCCAGGCTACGGCAGTGGACATCTCGCCGCGTATGCTGGACCACTCCCGTCGCTTGAACCCGGGTGTAGAGCACTGCCTGGGCGATATGAGAACAGTGCGTTTGGGTCGGAAGTTCGACGCTGTGCTGGTCCATGACGCCATAGCTTACATGCTGACAGAGCACGACCTCAGGGCCGTATTCACCACCGCACGGTTGCATCTCAGGCCTGGAGGATTAATGTTGATCGCTCCTGACCTGGTCCGCGACACCTTCAAGGGCGAAAAGGTCCTTCGATGGCCCGCCCGCTCCCCGCAACGCCCCGGCGACCCAGTGGTTAGGGTTGAGGAACACTTGAGTGACTGCGACCCATCGGACACCGTAGTCGAAAGCCTGTTCATCTACACTATTACCGAGGGAGGCGTTCAACGGGTGGAGCGCGACCTCCACCGGACGGGGATATTCCCCATAGCAGTATGGACCAAGTTGATGCGAGAAGCGGGGTTCGCGGTGGACGTGTTCCCGCTGCCGGGAGACGGCGACGGCTGCGGAGAGCATCTGTTCCGGGGAGTGCTGCAGGATCCCCCGGCTTAATTCGTTGGGCTGAAGCTGGGGAATTGCAGCTGCTGAGCCGTTCCGTCGCTTTTAGACAGTCCAAGGGGAGCTTTCGAGCGTCTTCTGTAGCGTCGTTTTATCCTGGGGCGGCCCCGCCTGGGCTCGTGGTTCTTGGCGTATTCATAGACGCCAATCCGTGGAATTAGGTATACGCGGCCAATTTTGACCCCGGGAATCTTGCCCTCGCGGACCAGGCGGGATACGGCTGAAGTCGTGATGCCCAGGATGCCAGCGGCCTCGGACGACGAGATGTTGTCGAACCTGGTCTTGAGCAAATCCATATAGGAAATTGACATAACCACGACATATTAACGCATGGTCCAGGAGGAACCCAACGAGGCCTGAAACGGGTTTTCCGCTATTGGTCAGGAGTGTCGGGGGCTGCGCCGGTGTAGAAGCTCTTGAACACGTCGGCCAGTTCCGTCAAACGCTTCTGGACACGCCAGTTGACGCTCCCCTCGGGGTATCCTGACCCGGCGGCTCTCTCACCGGCTTCGATTCCGGTGAGAGTTTCGATTCCTTCGTCTATGGTCTTGACGGCGTATATGTGGAATTCGCCCCTTTGGATGGCGTCGACCAAGTCCTCTCGGAGCATCAGGTTCCTGACGTTCTGGTGGGGGACAATCACGCCCTGCTCTCCGGTGAGGCCCTTCATGCGGCACAGGTCGAAGAACCCTTCAACCTTTTCGTTCACGCCGCCGATGGGCTGTATCTCCCCCCGCTGATTGACGGAGCCTGTGACGGCGATGCCTTGGGCTATAGGAACGTCAGCCAGGCTGGACAAGATAGAGTAAAGTTCCGTGGACGACGCGCTGTCCCCGTCCACTCCTTCGTAGGACTGCTCGAAGGACAGGCTGGCGGAGAGGGCCAAGGGCATGTCCTGAGCGAACTTGGAGCCCAGGTAGCCGCTCAGAATCAGGACTCCCTTGTCGTGTATGCGTCCGCTGAGCTGGGCTTCCCGCTCGATGTTGATGACGCCGCTTCTCCCGGCGTAGGTGCGGGCCGTGATTCGGGACGGGCGCCCGAAGCTGAAATCTCCCAGGTCGTAGACCGCGAGACCGTTTACCTGCCCCACAACTTCACCCGAAAGGTCCACCATTATGGTCCCGTCGGAAATCAGTTCCCTTATCCGCTCTTCCACCAGGTTCAATCTATGCACCTTGCGGTCGATGGCCGTTTTCACGTGGGTTCCGGAGACCTTGTCGGCGCCGCCCTGTCGCGCCCAGTAGTCCGACTCTATCAACAGGTCTTTGACCAAACCGAACCTGGTCGACAGCTTGGTCTGGTCAGCCGCCAGACGCGCCCCGAACTCTACGATTCGGGCGACTCCGGAGCGGTCGCAATGCAGCAAACCTTCATCGTGGCAGGCGGTGTGTATAAATGAGCTGTAGTCGGCCACGCTTTCATCGGACAGGTCGATCTGGGAGTCGAACTCGGCCTTCACCTTGAACATCTCGCGGAAGTCTTCACGGTCGTAGGTGGAAAGGGTCCTGTAGATGGTTTCGTCCCCCGTCACCACGACCTTGCCGTCCCAGGGAACCGAATCTGGCCTTAGACCCTGGGGCGTCATCATGCCCGACTGGGCGGACGGGTCTTCGAGGCGAACCTCCCTGTTGCGAATGACCCGTTTCAGCCCTTCCCAAACACCCGGGTTCATCAAGAGGTCTCTGGCGTTCAGGACCAAATACCCTCCGTTGGCCCTGTGGACTGCACCGGGTTTGAGCATGGTGTGGTCGCTGAAGTAGGCGCCCATGAAGGCCCGCCGGTCGATGGCGCCGAACAGGTTTACCCAGTTGGAGTTGGACTCTATGACGATGGGCGCCTGCTCCCTTGTGGAGTTGTCCACCATGACGTTGATTCTGAAAGATATGTAGGGGTCGCCCTGGTTGGGCGGCTGTAGAGACGCAGGAAGGGCTCCGCCGCGGTTCGCCGGGTCCTGTTCCGAGAACAACCTCAGGTTGCTCAGGCTGTACGCTTTCAACCCCGCCAAGAAGGCCGTCACGTCGTCCGAGCTTCCGAACTCCTGGTCCAGCGGCTTGAACAACTCTCCCAGGCAGGACTCGCCCACTTCCCGGTCCAGGGACGCAATCTTCTGCTGGGTGTCTTTGTCTATGGCCCGAACGTTTTCCATCCTGTCCTGGACTTCCTGCATCAGTCGGCCCCGGTTCTCTTCGATTGAAGCTCTCACGGCCTGGTCCAGACTCCGGAACTGCTCCGGGGAAATGGGTTGTCCGTCGGCCGAAATTGGGAACAGGTTCGCTCCCATCGGGGTGATCTGGACTGCAAAGCTGGCTTTCCGCGCCTCCTCTTCCAGTTCCATCATCTCCTGCTGATGCCTGGCCCTGCCTTGCTCCTCCAGTTGTTTTCTCCTTTCGGCATAATCGTCGCTGTTGAACGCCTTGGGAATTTCTTCTCTGAGGGCCTGCAACAGGTCGTCCATCGCCTGGGACAGCCTCTTTCCGGCGCCTGGGACAAGGCGCAGGACCTTGGGACAGTCAGGTTCATGGAAGTTGTTGACATAACACCAGTCCGACAGAGAGGGGACCTCGCCCCGGTCTCGCCTTTGTTGGGTAATCAACTCCAAATGGGCTTTGATGGCAGACGTTCTTCCCGTGCCCGTGAGTCCAGTGACGAAGATGTTGTAACCCGGTTTGTCCAGGTCGAGGCCGAACTTGATGGCGTCCAACGCCCTGTCCTGACCTATGATGCCCTGGAGAGGCGAGAGCTCGTCGGTGAACTCGAAGTCCATGTCAGCAGTGTCGCACTGCCAGCATAGATTGTCTGGGGAGACCTCGTATTTCTTAGCCAGCGTGTTGCGGTCCATTCTCACCTCTCCGCAGCTTCGAGCGAATGCCTATGCTGTCTGCCGTCCTTGAGGGCGCCACTGAAACGATTGAATGTCAGCACGCCGTTCCCTTGAAGGGTGTCGTGTGTTTCGGAGGCGGAAAAGCTGGACCGGCCGTCCCTCGGTCAGATGCCCACGATTTTGATGGTGGAGTGGGCCTTGTAGCGGCGGTTGATGTTCACAAGCAGCGGCGTCAGGTTCTCGACATACGTGGAGTTGGCCAATGCTCCGCCGTCGACGGGACGCAGACCTGGAATTTTCGTCACCAGTTCCATTACCGTCTCTTTGGCGCCCCTGTCGTCAGAACACACGATCACGTCGCCTTCAATAGCCTTGGGCGCGTCCATGAGGTCCACGGCGCTGGCGTTCTGGAAGGCAGCCACAATCTTGGCGCCCGGAAGGATTTTCTGGGCCTCCAATGCTGCCGAACCGTCGTCCACGTCCAACGCTCGTGCCCTTCCCTCGCTGAACTCCATCGGCGCGACTGTGTTGACGACTATCTTTTCTCCTATTTCGTTGGCCAATGCTTCCAGCGTGGGACGCTGACCTTCATATGGAGTAGTCACGAAGACTATGTCGGCCTGCTGGGCGGCTGCGGCGTTGACGTCTCCGGAGATGGATGCGCCGGGGGCCTGCTCCAGAAGAGACTGGGCTGCGTCCTGTGCCCGTTCCTGATTCCTGGAACCTATGACCACCGCTTCGCCGGCCAGCGCGAGCCTTAGCGCCAGTCCCTTTCCTTCCGGTCCCGTGCCGCCTATGAAGGCCAACATATCTTTCCTCCGCTTCTACCGTTTCGTTGCTCCGGCCAGAAATTGTGGCCAGGGAGCTTTCTCATACTATACCGGTGGGCCAGGGTTTTAGGAAGAGCTTGCATTTTCCCCGCTAACTCTAGCGACGACCGGCTACCGGTTGCAAAGGGAGCGGGAGCGTGCTTCCACGCTCCTTGAAGTTGGCGTCTGGCGTTGGTGTACAATACTGGGCATGGAACCGTTGCGTCGCCTGAGAGGAGTGCGTGACCAGGACCACCGGTCATGGCTGGAGTTGTCCAGCGCACAAGAACGGTTGAGGGCCTTCTTTTCCCTCCACGGGTACAGGGTCCTGGACACGCCTCTGCTGGAACCCACCGGCCTGTTTCTCCGGAAATCTGGAGGCGAGGTGGCTTCGCAGCTGTACAGCTTCTCAGACCCTGGCGGGGTGCAGGTAAGCCTCCGCCCTGAGTTCACAGCGTCCATCATTAGGCGGCACATTCAAGACGACACAAGGCGAGACGACAGAGGGGATGCCTATCCTGCAAGGGTGCAGTACTCCGGCCCGGTGTTCCGGTATTCGGAGGAGTCCCAGGCGGGGCAGCCGCTCCGACAGTTTACCCAGGTTGGGGCTGAGCTTTTGGACGCCGCTGGGCCTAAAGCCGATGCAGAAGTCATGTCCCTGGGTTGGAACGCGTTAAGAGAGCTGGGAATATCAGGACACCGCCTGGTCATAGGGGACCTGGGACTCCTCACGGGGATACTGGAGTCATTGGACCTTTCGGAGCGGGCATCATCGGCCGTGCTTAGAGGACTGTCATCAGACGGCTCCATAGACGACTTCATAAGAACACTGTCGGACCAACCCGTGGACGGACGTCTGGCTGCCTCTCTTGCGGGAATGAACGACGAAGAAGCGAGACAGATGCTGGGCGGCCTTCTGGAATGGACGGGAGCCGGCTCCCTGGGACAGAGGCAGCCACAGGAAATCGTGGACCGCTTGCTGCAGAAGTTCAGAGGTTCCGACAATCCCAACGACGTCGGCAGGGCGGCAGAGTTGGTGGGAAGCCTGTCGCGGGTCAAGGGCAGCCCTGATGAGGCGTTAGCCGAGGCAAGACGAATTGTCGGCGCCAACAAGGCTGGGGTAGATGCTCTGGACAGGCTGGAAGAAGCGGTGGGCTGGTTGTCCATGCAAATCGAGCCGAACGCCGTAACACTGGACTTCGGTATCGTCCGGGAGTTGGCGTATTACACTGACGTGGTTTTCGAAATCAGGTCGGCCTCCGGAGGAACACTGCTTGGCGGAGGCGGACGCTATGACGGGCTGGCCCGTGCATTGGGAAGCTCCAGGGACATCCCGGCTATGGGGTTTGCTTACACTCTGGAGTCTCTGTTGGAATCCCAGAGTGTACAAACGGCGTCTTCTTCTCCGGCCTCCGAAAGCGTCCTGGTGACAGCTCAGGGGCCAGACGGCTACAGCCATGCGCTGGAACAGGCGACTCTATTGAGAGAGCAGGGAATCAACGTGGAGTTGGACCTGTCGGGGTCGGGTCTGGAACATTGCCTCGCCCACGCGAAGGCCGCGGGTTTGAGCAGGGTCGTCGCGGTGGACCCTGAGGGGAATTCGGAGTCCCATCGACCGTGATTCGGCATTTCGGGCGCCGGTTCACTAGGTAAGAACAGTTGGGGATTTGATAGGGCAATGACCGAGAGTTTGAAAGGTCTGGACAATTCTAGATTGGCGGAAGAGAACGACGGAGTTCTCAGGCTGGGTCTGCCCAGCGACGGGGACCTGTACCAACCCACTTTGGCCTATCTGGAAGACTGCGGCCTTGCCGTGGACAGGCCCAACTCGCGCCGCTACACGGGCGCCATCCCCACGCTGCCGGGTGTTTCGGTCATATTTCAGCGGACGGCCGACATCGCCCAGAAGGTCGAGGAGGGCAGCGTAGACCTGGGCATCACTGGTCTTGACCGGTTCAAGGAGTATCAACGGGACGATTCCGACGTTATCTCTTTGATCGACGGCCTCGGATACGGCCACTGTGACCTCGTGGTGGCGGCGCCGGAGTCCTGGCTGGATGTGGAGTCGCTGGAAGACCTTGCCGACCTGTCCGTGGAATTCCGCAATCTGGGCAGGCAACTCCGTATAGCAACCAAATACCCACGCATCGTGGGCAGGTTTCTCACATCCAGGGCTGTCAGCTACTTCACCCTGGTGCAGGCCAGCGGAACATTGGAGGCGGCGCCTGCCGCCGGATACGCCGATCTCATCGCCGACTTGAGCGCCAGTGGAGTCACGTTAAGGGAAAACAGGCTCAAGGCGCTGGACGGCGGTTTGGTGCTGAGTTGCCAGGCCTGCTTGATTGGCAACAGGAAGTCGCTCGCCAGCTCACCCGGGGCGCTGTCGCTTGCAAGGTCCATTCTTGAGATGGCGGAAGGACGCCGGAGGGCGGGTTCGTTATATCGAATCACAGCCAACGTAAGAGGAGCGTCCGCCGAGGCGGTCGGCGCATCGGTGCTTACGAAGCCTGATCTGGCCGGACTTCTAGGCCCCACAGTGTCCAGGGTTTATAATGTCGACGCTGAAGACTGGTACGCGGTGACTCTGGTGGTCTCCAAAGACAGACTGCTAGAAACGGTCGACCACTTGAGAAGCTCAGGAGGCAGGGACATATCGACGTCGCAGGTCAACTATCTCTTCAAAGAGCGCAGCGCGGCTTATCAGAACCTGCTGGACTCCTTGGCGTCCATGTCCAACGGAGCCCGGGGGTCTGATGCCTAACCTGCCGACTCACCTTTCCCTGGCCAGCAGGACAGCCGAGAAACTGGATTCCCCGGAAATCATGGCCCACATGGGAAGCTTCCTGCTTGGTTCCACGACTCCCGACATCCGCATCATGACCAAGTCCAAGAGGGACGACACCCACTTTGCTCCCCTGGACTTCCAGGGAGTAGGGTCCGGGATAAGAGGTCTGTTTGACGCCCACCCAGGCTTGGCGTGCACCGAAAACCTTTCCTGGCCAACCAAAGCGTTTCTGTCCGGATACTTCACTCACCTGGTGGCCGACGAGACCTGGATAGTGGAGATATACCGCAACTACTTCCACAACGGCGCTTCCTTCGGCGACGAAGTAAGGGCCAACCTCTGGGACCGCGCCGCCCAGTTGGAAATGGACAGGGTCGCCCGGATGGAGATGGGTGACTTCCACGACGCCAGGACCATGCTTAACGGCTCTGAGGTTGACGTAGACATCGGCTTCCTCAGCGAAGAGACGCTGGGGGAATGGAGCGAGTGGGTCAGCAAGTTCACCGAGTGGGAGTTCACCTGGGAACGTCTCAGGTTCGCTGCCAGGCGTCTCTACCAGGACGGAGAGCATGCAACGCAGATAGTCGAAGAATTTCTGGAGGACGTGAATAACGGACTGGAACAGGTCTACAGCGTCGCCCCCAGGGAACGGATTGAATTGTTCCAGGACCAGGCGGTGCGCACCGCGTCCAGGTTTATTAGGGAGCATATCCTTGGAACTTAGAGTCATCAGAGGCTTGGAACAGGCAAAAACCGAACGCTATCGGGTGGACCCTGCCGATCTGGACTCCCTGCCAGAGGAAGTCACCGACAGGACCGAGTCCGTTTTCGGCGAACGGCTGACGCCCGAACAGTCCGTCAGGCGCATTCTGCAGGACGTGGAGTCCCAGGGCGACGAGGCGGTGAGGCGATACGGGAAGCTGCTGGACGGGCTGGAAACGGAATCGACGGAGGTCACCGAAGCCGAGATCGACCGTGCCAGGTCGCAGCTCTCCCCGGAGCTTCTCAAGGCCCTAGAGCTTGCGGCCAGCCGAGTGGAACAGTTCCACCAGGCGACAATGCGCAAGAGCTGGGTTGACCTTGGCAGCGGCTTGGGTGAGCTTGTGACTCCCATAGAGCGAGTCGGGATTTATGCACCTGGAGGATCAGCGGCCTACCCTTCCACCGTGCTCATGACGGCGGTGCCTGCTCGTGTGGCCGGAGTGAATGAGATAGTCCTGGCTTCCCCGCCTCAGAGAGGCGGAGACCTCAATCCTGCGGTGCTGGCCGCCGCTTCCATCTCCGGCGTGGACCGGGTATTCAGGGTCGGGGGTGTACAGGCCATAGGCGCCCTGGCATATGGCACGAAGACCGTGCCCAAAGTGGACAAGATATGCGGCCCTGGGAACATATTCGTCACCCTGGCGAAGCGAATGGTGTTCGGCGGAGTGGATATAGACGGCCTGTTCGGCCCCACCGAGACGGTCGTAATCGCCGACGAGACGGCCAGCCCGGAGCTATGCGCAGCCGACTTGCTGGCCCAGGCTGAGCACGACCCCCTGGCCGCTCCCATACTGGTGACCACGTCACTGGGGCTAATAGGAGAAGTTGAAGGGGAGCTCGAGAAGCAGTTGGCCCTCCTGGACCGCAGCGAGATGTCCGGAGCGTCGGTGGAACAG
>DAOUJI010000107.1:0-73997 GCA_034422875.1 Dehalococcoidia bacterium
CGTACCGCCGGAGAGGTCCGCCCCGGTAGACTCAACTTGGCTGTCGTCGACCTTTATGAACCTGTCGAAGTTCAGTTTCAGGTGGTCGGGGATTCCGCCCCAGTTCTCCAGCAGCTTGGAGTAGACGTCCACCTGGTCCTGGACATAGGGCCTGCCAGGGCCGAAGAAGGTCTTGATGGAGTTCACCGCCGTCTCGCGGGCCACTTTGTTGTCCTCGCCGCAAAAGCCCAGCGTGGCGTTGCACCACTCGTTGGTCACCTGCCCTCCCACCGGATTCGCCTTCTTGATGTCTTCTTTGTACTTTTCTATGTGCGGTTGCAGCACGTCGGGAGCGGAGCCGCCGAATGCAAGCACTCCGATGCCCTTCTGGGCGGCCAACTCGTAAGTCGACGGCTGCAGGGCCGCGACCCAGATGGGCGGATGAGGCTGTTGGTAGGGCTTGGGAAGCACCTCTCGCGGGGGAACGTTCCAGTAGCGTCCCTCCCACTCGAACAGCTCCGAGTCCCATATCTTGGGAATCATCTCCAGGGACTCTTCCCACATGTCCCGGGACTGCCGAGGGTCGATCCCCATTCCAGTCTGCTCGTAGGGAGCCGAACGGCCCGTGCCGAAGTCCACCCTGCCGCCGGACATATGGTCGAGGAAGGCCACCCTTTCGGCCACCCGGACCGGGTGGTGGTAGGGAAGTATGACCACTCCCAGGCCAAGTCGGATGCGTTTGGTCAATCGGGCCAGGGCGCCATAGAGGATTTCGGGACAGGGAGACATGGAAAAGGTGGTCAGGAAATGGTGCTCGACGAACCACAGGTAGTCAAAGCCCACCTCGTCGGCTAGAACGCACTGCTCTATAGTTTCCTCCACCAGCTTATTCTGTTCGAGGACCGGTCTCTGCATCTCATACTGCAAGCCTAGCTTCATTTCGCCGCCTCCCAAACATCTTCTGGACTCAGGCCTCGATTGGCCTGATGGACTTTTCACAAATTATACATGAACACCGGGGCTGCGTTCCCGTGGCAGATAGAATTCGGGCAACTGCCCGCTCCCCGCTGGCGGAGACCCTAGCGTAACTCCCTCTCCCGCTGGGAGAGGGTCGGGGTGAGGGCCGCCACCTCAGTTCGAGAGACCTTTACCCGATGCCCCTTCCCCCTCTGGGGGAAGGCTGGGATGGGGGCGACGAGGCTGAACCAAGGTCCTCCAGTGCATCACGTTTGTAGGGGCAACCCTCGTGGTTGCCCTGTTCTCCGACTGGACGACACCTAAGGGCGACCACTAGGGTCGCCCCTACCGGTTATGCCAAGGTCTCCCGCTGGGAAAGGGTTGGGGCGAGGGCCGCACCTCTGTTGTTGACAACGTGATTTTGCCACAGCCATAATCGCCACAACACCGACCAGAATGACGTGTAGAGACACGCCGAAAGAGAGGGCAGCATGGCTGACTACCGCATCATTTCATCCGACAACCACGTTTTCGAGCCTGGGGACTTGTGGACCAACAGGGTGTCTGCCAAATACAAGGACCTGGCGCCGCGGGTGGTCAACCTGGGCGACGAGTACGGGGACATGTGGGTCGTGGGCGAGCAGCATATCTTGAATCCGGCTGCGGGAGCCGAAACCGGCGAGAGGTTCGAGACGCCTGAGGCCACCGGACGCGCCCACAAGATGGAAGACCTGCGGCCCGGAGGGTACATCCCCGAAGAGCACGTGAAAGACATGGACATAGACGGCGTGGACATCAGCATCGTCTACCCCACTTTCGGTCTCCTGGTCTATTGCAAGCCTATGGCATCGGACCTGTTGGACGAGATATTCCGCGCTTACAACGACTGGATTGCCGAGTTCTGCCAGGCCTATCCCACAAGGTTGAAGGGCATTGCCAACATCAACGTGGACGACCCCAAACTCGGGGCTAAGGAGTTGGAGCGGGCCGCCAACATGGGCCTCATTGGAGCGTTGATTCCCGTCCACCTGGGCGACAAGAGACGCTACAGCGACGAGGACTTCGACTACCTGTGGGCGGCGGGGCAGGACCTGCAAATGCCCCTGGGGCTGCACAGCGCCACCAACCGTCCTGGTCCATTGTCCGAGTGGAGCACAGTCCAAGAGACTGGTCTGTCCGCCGCCTTCTTCACCCAGCTGGACTTCTGGGTGCGCATGTCTATTTCAGACATCATCTTCAGCGGTGTCTTCGAGCGGTACCCCAACCTGTGGGTTGGCGCCGTGGAGCACGAGCTGGGCTGGATACCCCACTTCGTAGAGCGCATGGACTACACCTACACCCAGCGTCCTTTCGGCGCCTTGGGATGGCACAGGTTCAAGGGGGCTTCCCTTCCCAGCGACTTCTTCCGCGACAACATCTTCGTGGGGTTCCAGGAAGACGCCCTGGGCATCGAGCTCCGGAACAAGATAGGTGTGGACAACCTGATGTGGGGCTCCGACTACCCCCACATTGAGTCCACCTTCCCCCGCAGCAGGCAAATCCTGGAAGAAATCCTTGCCGACTGCACCCTCGAGGAGAAGGAGAAAATCGCCGGCAAAAACGCCGCCCGCATATACCGGCTGGACTAGGAGCTTCCCCAGCGGCCTGGAATGGGCCTTGCCAATCGGGCGGCAAGGTCCGCCGCATGACCACGATGACTGATCCACTCCAGAACGAGTTCCACGGGGCTATGATTAACCTCTATCATGCCGCCGCTGAACTAGGCTATCGTCCAACATATTTTCTAAGGATGGCCAACGAGCACGGTGGGTTGGGAGCGGCCAAACGGTTGCTGAACGCTGATGAAAGCCAAGAAGGATTGACCAAACTCTGGGAATTGGGCCGCCTCGACATATCAGTGGAAGCTCACGTCCTGGAGGAGCGATGGGAAACCCTCTTCAGTTACGAGGAGAAACAAAAGGCACGCGAACGACTAAAAGCCTATAGGTATAACCCACGTTAGAGAAGCTTACCAAGACCTTCCAACTTGTCGAACATCCAAGGATAGGCGCCACAGTGCGGGTCTTGACCACTGCCTCTGAGATATTTGACTTCTCGGCCCACCGACCACATAAACGGCCTGGGGCGACGACCAATAGCACGGATTTCAGAGTTTCCCTTAGTACCCCTCGGGCGGGTTTTCCTTGAACAATAATAGCAGTTGACACTAATAGTGCCTAGCACTATTATAGATCTGTGATCAGAAGCTACCGTGACCGGGACACCCAGTCCATCGCTGAACGACATCGAGTCAACAAGCTACCTGAGGACATTCAGCGTCGAGCACAGCGGAAACTAATGGTCCTGAACAATGCAAGGGACCTGATTGACCTAAGGATTCCTCCAGGCAATAGACTGGAAGCGCTCTCCGGAAACCGAGATGGTCAACACAGCATTCGCATCAACCAACAATGGCGCATCTGCTTTGTATGGACCGAAGGAAATGCTTACGATGTGGAAAGCGTAGACTATCATTGAGGACGAACCCGAGAAGAGGTGTTGTAATGCAAAAGAAGACAGCGGATAGCGGAGGCAGACTGCCGCCCATCCATCCGGGAGAAGTTCTCAATGAAGAATTTCTCATACCAATGAACGTCACTCAGTACCGTCTAGCCAAGGCCATCGGAGTGGATGCACGCCGGATTCACGCCATCGTCCACGGGCAGAGGTCCATTACTGCGGAAACGGCGTTACTGTTTTCCCGCTTCTTCGGGAATTCCGCCGAGTTTTGGATTGGGCTCCAAAGCCAATTTGACTTGGAAACCACCGAAGACCACCTGTCCCATAGGTTAGACGCGGTGACGGCGTACTCTACGGAATAGTCTAGGGTCGAACGGTAGCTTGCACCCAGCCTCGGCTTGGCCTAGCCCGAACCCCTAGCGCGGATTTCACTCGACGACAGGTCGGCCCCACCGTAATTTACTCTTGACGTACATCGTCAAGAACCATGATAATGGCGCTAGATGATTCTCGGGTATCGGGACAAGAAGACAGAGCAGTTTGCGAGCGGAGAATTTGTGGCGGCGTTCCAAGGATTCGAACGTCAAGCGGCAAAACGGCTTTCAATCCTTAACGCGGCACCGTCGCTGGCTACGCTGAGGGGGCTCCCTGGCAATCGTCTGGAAGCCATGACCGGCTCAAGAGATGGCCAGTGGTCCATTCGAATCAACCGGCAATGGCGTATCTGCTTCACGTGGTGGCCAGACAGCTCAGGGCCGACCGATGTGGAGATTGTGGACTACCATTAGAAGGGGAAGACTCATGAACATGTTTAAGAGGGTCGTACACCCGGGCGAGGTGCTAAAGGACGAACTGGACGAATTTGGCGTGACCCCGACATCCTTCGCCCGTCAGATAGAAGTCCCGCCGAATCGAATCAGTCAGATTATCTCCGGTAAACGGTCAGTAACCGGCGACACAGCCTTGAGGCTCGGCCACTGGTTCGGAGTGGAGCCTCAATTCTGGTTGAACCTCCAGACCCAATTCGACCTGGCTGCCGCTGATGAGAAGGTGGGAGCCGCAGTACGGGCCTTACCCACAGCCGCCGGTAACTCGTAACGACCCAGTCCACGTATCCGGGCGCCCGTGGAACTTACTACTATATCAACTGGCGTACGGGACTAGGACGCGTTCCCGTTACAGCCCGCCTAACCCGAACCTCTGGCGCGAATTTCGGTTGACGACAAGTCGGCCCTGAAGATGGATTCCGGTATCTCCCGAAACAGGTGAGCCGCCTCCGACGGAGCTTCGACGTCCGCCAGTGTCCTGAACGACTCGCCATGTTTTCGTCCCGCCACCAGGAAGCTGCATCCCAGGTCGGCCATCTCCTCCAGCGCCCGGTGTATTTCGCTTTCGTCGTTGTCGTAGTAGACAGGGTCAACTAACCTTATTGCGGTGTCCCAGCCGACAATGAAGGTGCATCCTGGGAATAGCCGGGCCTTCATTCTGAAACGTGGCGCTTTGGTCAGAGCAATCGGCCATTTGCCTCTGAACTGGGTCAGCCGCCGGTAAATCTCCAGTTCCTCCAGGGGCGGTTTGTCCACGTTAATGACTGAAAGCTCGAAAGTAACGGGCCCGCCCAGCATCACGGAGGCGGCTGCGGCCATCTTCTTATGGCCCTCGTGGAGTGGATTGAACGCTCCGGGGAAAACTCCGCCGGTGACCTTCTCTGTCGAAGATATGCTTCCGTCGGTCTTGAGCAGCAGACGGTCCGCCTTCGGCTCTGCTGCCAGCAGGGGCGCGAGGGGACTCTGCTCCGTGGACTGCTCCAAATGCTCGCTGTCCAAGAGGCCTAAAGCAACCCCATGAGGCAGTCCGCATACTTGCGCCAGAGCATGGAGCAGCAGCCGGCTGACCACTTCTTCTTCAGCGTCTCTATCCCTGACGCCCTTTACTAATGTCAATCCGTAGGCCGAGAAGCCCGACGCGTCCCGTGTGGCGACCCAGCACCGGTGCTCTCCCCGTTTGGTCCTGTCGGTGGCGATGGTAGCCGTGCAGCCGAGTCCAAACAGCCGCTCATTGTGCAGTTCCATTTCCAGGGCCTTGAAGTAGGCCGCCTCGGCCATGTCAAGGGCCGTGCCCTTGGACACAGCCTGGGAGGGCAGACGCCCGATGAAGCTTTCCATAGACGGGCCGGAATAGGGCACAGAGGCTTCCAGCACTGTACGCGAGGCCCCGGCTACCCCGAACAACCAGGCCAGAGCTTTGGTCCCGGCCCCCGTTGCCGCCAGCACACCTGAGTACGGCGAGTCGTGGACCTGTTGGACCGTCGCTTGTATGTCCGGGTCCATGTTCAACGTCAGCCGCTCCTCCAAGGCGCCATGGCTATCTTATCCATCCGGTCCCTGGAGATGGCGATCTCTCCCTTGATTTTCCGGTCCCACTCCTCCATCCACTCGTTGGGGATGATCTTCCTGGCCCTGTACCACCACATAGGCTGCCCGGGGTTCAGTATTCCCCCATCCACCACGTCGGCCAGGAAGCAGGTGAGGTCTCCGCCGTCCATGGCGTTCACCACACGGCAGTCCAGGAACCCCCAGAAGTCCTTTATTATCGGGCACCCAGACTCCCCACGATAGTAAGAAACGCCGTCCAACTTGTCGGCGTCCCTGCCGGACACCAGTCCGTAGTCCTTTATGACCGCATATTGATGACTTCCCGGGAAATTGAGAGCCATGCCACCGCTGTCGTATACCATATCGTGGCTGAAGTTGGTCTTGTGTATCTGGACCACTACCCGCGGCTTGTCGGGGACTATCGAAGCGCCGCCTATGGAGACGCATATCTGTCCGTTGTCTCTACCCTGCCACGACGAGGTCACCACCGCTATGGGGGACCACAGCTGGCTCATCATAGGAGCAATCTTGGAGTAGTCCATTCCACGGGTAGTCTAGCATACCGTCAGGGTTGGTTGGTAAGAGCCACTGTTTGATATAGTGGAGTGAATAGGGGGCGAACAGCATGTGGGAAGTAGGAGACAGGGTTTATGTCGGCTGGCCCGACCACCAGCGTCGGCCACAGCCTTATGAAGTCATCGAGGTCGACCAGTCGGGCCCGGTGGTCCGAGTGAGGGTCCAGGACGAGTCGGGACGCCAGGGAGGATTCCTGGTGGCGCTGGGTGTTCCCGACGACAAGCTGGATTCCCTGGCGGAAGAGGCCACGCGACGCCTCGGCTACGAGGTAACGGCTCCCGACCTGAGGTGCAGCCTCGACGGCAAGACCTTGCGCAGCTTCGACTACGAGTGGTGGCCCATCCCCGAATACGAAGACAGGCCGAGGACAATCGTAGAAACCTTGGCCCAACTGGTGGAAGAAATGGGAAGTGGGGGCGAGGGGTCTGCTTAAACGCAACTCTTTCGACGCCCAAGCCGTCGTGGGGTCATTTGTCCATCAACCGGTTCGGGTTTCTACGTCCCGGGTAAGGGTTTGACATGCTCCTCCAGCCAGGAACGCAGTTGTGAGAATCGGAACGAATTCGTCTCGAACAGGTGCATGAAGAAATCATATGCCGCGTTGCTGTCGCAGTCGATGAAATGGCCATTCAGTCCCAAGAAGGCTTCGGTTACGCCGAAAGCGACCCGCTTGTTTCCGTCCACAAAGGGATGGTTCATCGCCAGGCTCTCCATGAGCGCGGCCGCTTCGTCGATGAGACCATCGTAGTAACCAAGCTGGGGACGCATGAGTGCGGACACCAGTGCACCTTCATCGCGAAGGCCCGGAGCGCCGCCGAATTCCCGTATCAGAGCGTCATGTATCGCAAGGGTTTCCTGAATTGTAGGGAAGTCACGAGTCATTCGGCCAGCAATTCATAGAGCCGGCGATTCCGCTCAACGCTGGCCCGGTAGTGGGCCATCACCTCAGGCCGAACGTTTTCCTGAGCTTTGCTCGCAATATAGTCCCGCATAGCGTCTTCCAGTACGGCCTGGAATTGGCGCCCGTCCTTGCGGGCAATCTCGCGCATCCCCTGCAGCAGATCCGGGGATGCCTGGCTGGAAAATTTCTCTCTTCGTGCAACCAACAGCTTACTCCTCTCTAGAGTCTTTCCATTATGGAACTAAGGAATTGGTAGGTCAAGAATTATCAAGATGAAGATGGGCACATGGTCTTCTTGGGAACTGGCCCAGCCAACGTAACGACAAACGGGTTCCTGCAAGCAGTAGGTTGGTCCGCTATACCACGCCTTCGCGACGGAGCGCGTCCAACTCCTCGCGGCTTAGGCCAAGCTCTCCGACCAGCACGTCCTCGGTGTCCTCTCCCAGCAAGGGGGGACGGCGGCGGACGGACCACTTGGCGTCGGAGAAGGAGTAAGGGGCGCCGGGGTACCTGTAGGTCCCACCGACCTCAGGATGCTCCACGTTCACCACAAACCCGCGGGCGTTGAAGTGGGCGTCCTCAATCATCTCCTCCGGCGAGTAGATGATGCCCCATTGCAGCCCGATGGACTGGGCCTTCTGGAACAGCTCGTAACCTGTCATGGTCTGGGCCAACTGAGCCACAGCATTGGCGAAGAACTCCCGGTGCTCCCTGGCCTTGGGAGCGCCGGAGGTGACCTCTTCACGTGTGGGAGGGACAAGATAGGGTTCGATGTCTTCCACGATGCCCACTTCGTTAAGCCACGCCGCGAGTTGTATCCATTGCTCCTCTGATCGGGCCATGTTGCCCGTGTTCACGTAGGTGCCGTCTTTGCACACTACCTGGGCCTGAGGGGTGGGGGTCACTGAAGAATGGCGTCCCGTCTGCCTTTGGACAGTGCCCTGGTTGACCAGCCAGTTGTAGGAGCCGCCTTCGGTCATCACGTTCATGGCGGCGTGCATGTTCACGTCGATGAACTGCCCCTCACCAGTCTGCTGGCGTTGTAGGAGAGCCATTAGTATTGCCATAGCAGCCCAGTTGCCTGCGGTGTGGGCCCACTGGTTGCCTCCGCCCCGAACTGGCGGGATGGAGTGGTCGTCGTATCCAGTGCTCCAGACCGGTCCACCGAAGGCCAGGCCGGTCATGTCGGTCATGACGTATTCGTTGTAGGGACCTTTCTGGCCGAAGGGGGTTATGGAAGCCATGACTAGCGTAGGGTTGGACTTGCTCAGTTCGGCATAGCCGACGCCCAGATTGTCCAGGGTCTCGGCGGGAAGGGCGTCCACCAGAATGTCGGCTGTCGCTACTAACGCCTTGAATATGTCCTTTCCCTTGTCAGAGTCTATGTCGAGGCTTACCGACTTCTTGTTGGTGTTGTAGTACCAGTAGAAGAGACTTTTGTCCTTGTCTGCTTCACCCTTAAGGAACGGCGGGTATGTGCGGGTGCGGTCTCCTTCCGGAGGCTCCACCTTGGTCACTTCGGCCCCCATGTCGCCCAACAGCTTGGTACACCAGGCGCCCAACTCGTGGCCGACTTCCACGACCTTCAGTCCGGTCATCGGTCCGAGTCCTGCAGCCATTAGATGGCTCCCAAGTCTTCCAGGGACTTCACGCCATCGAGTCCGGCGCCCAATATCTCTCCCACTACCAAGTCGTTGTGCTGGCCCAGGACAGGGGCGCCGTGCTCGAACCGCGTCGGAGCCTTGGACATCTTGACCGGAACTCCGTCAACCCTGACGTTGCCCATTTGGGGATGGGTCACTGTGGGCCACAGTCCCCACGCGGCGGTGTTGGAGTCCTGGTCGATGCGCTCCTCAGGCCATTGCACTGCGGCCGCGGGAACGCTTACCGCTTGGAGAATGTCCATCGCTTCTCTCGGGGTCTTGGAGACTGTCCAGCTCTCCACCATCTCGTCCAACTCGTCCTGGCGTTCCATCCTGGACTCCAGCGTAGTGAACCTCGGATCGGCCAGCCATTCGGGATGTCCCACTGCCTTGCACATAGCGGCCCAATCGGAGTCAGACCTCACTGATATAGCGACCCAGCGGTCGTCTCCAGCGCACTTGTATATGCCGTGAGGGGCCATTGGAGGGAACTCATTCCGGTTGCTGTTGGGTTGTCCGGGCCTGCGCATGGGGCGGCCGTTAATCGTGTAGTCCAACAGACCCGGTCCGTTCATGGCCGCCGCCGCGTCGGTGCATGACATGTCCACTCGCTGCCCCTCGCCTGTGGCGTTCCGGTGGTAGAGGGCCATCAGTATGGCGATACACATGGCATAGGCGCCGCCGTGGTCCATATAGGAGTAGCCCCAGCCAGCGGGGGGCATGTCCGGCAGGGCCGATTGGAATGTCAGACCAGACAACGCCTGCACCACCGGCCCGAAGGTCTTGTAGGTGCGGTAGGGACCCTCATGGCCGCAGCCGCTGTTGGAGACGTATATGATATCGGGCTTTATTGCCCGCATCTCGTCGTAGGTGAGGCCCCAGCGCTCCATGACACCTGCGCTGAAGTTCTCCGCTACGACATCGCTTACCGAGATGAGTTGGCGGGCAAGCTCCCGGCCCTCGGGCAGTCGCATGTTGATGGTGACGCCCAGCTTCTCCACGTTGTGGTTGTTGAAAGCTCCGCCCAGCTCGATGCCTCTCCGTTCGTCAGGGTAGGGCGGGCCGCCTCTGAGCACATCCCACGTCCCTTGGCCAACCCGGTCCTCTATGCGTATGACCTGGGCGCCGAATATAGCCATGATGCGAGTCGCTCCGGCGCCCGCCAACTGACCGGTAAAGTCGCAAACTCGTATGTGTGACAGGGCTGAGGGTTGGGACATAAGCGGCTCCTGAAGTGAGGCAGCCACTAGGCTACTATCAGCCCATATAGGTGTCAAGCCGATGGGGACTTTATGCTTTCCAAGCCATGGATAAGGCCAGCTTGGTGCAGTCCGCAAGCCTGGACTATAATGCTCATACAGACCTGAATTGACAGGACGCAGTTTTAACCTGTGATAACTCCCTGCTACGTGGTGACAGCTGGGACAACAGGGATTGTTGTGAGGCTACGACAAAGGAATGAGCGAAAATGACTGAAGCGAAAGGATTCTCAGTGAGGATCTTCTTACCGAATGGAGAACCGGAGGGTCTGCGCATCGTCGAGAAATCGAATTGGACAGGACAGGGCCTCATCTTTCCAAGATCCCTCTATTCTGAAGCGCGAGATAGAGAGGAACTGACACGCACCGGCGTATACGTCCTCTGGGGACAGGATGAGTCGGATCAATTTCCAACTGCCTACGTAGGTGAAGGGGATGGATTGAAATACAGGTTCGACCAGCATCAGACAAATAAAGATTTCTGGACCCACGCCATAGCTTTCACCAGTAAAGACAAGAATCTGAATAAGGCCCATGTCCAATATCTGGAAGCTCGTTTAGTTGAGCGAGCGACCGAGGCCAACCTTTGTAATCTGGACAACAAAAATGTGCCGCAGCGTCCCTCATTGTCGGAGGCAGATATCGCAGACGCTGAGTTATATGTCAACGACATGCTGTTATGCCTACCGGTTGTGGGCGTGAGTTTCTTTGAGTCATCTCATTCTCGTGACAATGGCAGCATGGACCTGATCGTGGTGGGGAAAAATGTAACCGCACAAGGCTATGAAGTTGCGGGAGGGTTTGTGGTGAGGTCTAGGTCACAAGCAGTCAGGGAAGAAGTGCCCTCGATCCACAGCTACATATCCGACCTGCGAACCGAGCTCAAGTCAAAAGGTGTCCTTCAAGACAAGGGCGACATACATCAGTTCACCCAGGACTACATATTCAAGTCACCGTCCACCGCATCTAGTGTCATTCTCGGAAGGTCGAGCAATGGACGTACAGAGTGGAAAGACACCAAGGGACGTACCTTGAAGGAGATCCAGGAAGCGACCGTAGGCCAAACCTGATCTCCATAAGTGTCAAGCCGAGGGGCAGAGGGTATAATAACGGTCTAGACCCCTAGGCAGCCCTATAGGAGAGTTATGACCGAGTTGAAGCTCACGTCCCTGGCCCACTGCGCAGGTTGAGCCGCCAAGTTCAGCCCATCAGACCTGGTCCAGGTTCTGGAACAACTGCCCGTAATGTCCGACCCCAACCTGCTGGTGGGGACGGAGACCGGAGACGACGCCGGAGTCTACCGCATCGGGGACGACAAGGCCCTGGCGCTCACGGTGGACTTCTTCCCGCCAATAGTGGACGACCCCTTCAGCTACGGGGCCATCGCCGTCGCCAACTCCCTCAGCGACGTCTACGCCATGGGCGGGAAGCCGATATTGGGCCTGAACATTGTCGGCTTTCCTGTCGACCAGCCCAAGGAAATCCTGGGGGACATCCTCAAGGGCGGGTACACCAAGGCCCAGGAAGCAGGCTGCCTCATAGTGGGCGGCCATACGGTGGACGACGCGGAACCCAAGTACGGCCTGGCCGTCGTGGGAATGGTCGAGCCGGGCAGCCAGATAACCAACGCCGGAGCCAAACCCGGGGACGCCCTCGTGTTGACCAAGCCCATCGGCACCGGAGTGATCACCACTGCCGGAAAGCAGGGAGTTGCCAGCGAGCAGACCGTATCCAGGGCCGTAGCCGTGATGAGCGCGCTGAACCGGGCCGCGTCGGAGACGATGATGAAGGTGGGCGTGAACGCCTGCACCGACGTCACCGGATTCGGACTGATCGGCCACCTCAACTCCATGATGAAAGGCAGCGACGCCTCGGCTGTCATAGAGTTGTCGGCAGTGCCGGTCATCCCCGGGGTTTGGGAACTGCTGGAACAGGGGATAGCGCCTGGCGGCACTCACCGCAACCTGAACAGCATGGAAGGTAAAGTGCATTGGGACGACTCCCTTACCGACAATGACAAGCTTCTTCTTTGCGACGCTCAAACGTCCGGAGGGCTGCTCATTTCCCTACCCGCCGCCAAGTCTGACCAACTGTTGCGAGAACTAAACGCCGTTGGAGTGGCGGACGCTGCAGTGATTGGGCGCGTGTTAGCCAAAGGCTCCGGGCCAGAAACTATTCACGTAGCGCCCTAGGCCCATTATCGGTTTCAAAGCCCGCTCGTTTGTTCAGAAAGCGTTTACGTAGGTAGCAATATCGACTTAAGACTGCCGGTACGCGCCACCGAATAGATGAAGGGACGCTCCGTATCCCGGGCTGCATCCAAGATTCGGTCATACGCTCTAGCAAAGCAACGCATGATTTCCCACTTGGGGGCCTCCGCACCCCAAAGATAAAAGCACCCTACCCCGTATTGCCTCAAAGCATATAGTTCTTGCTCTTTTTTATGGATAGACGAGTCCTGGGTGATGACAAACCATCCTAGATTCCCGACGATACTGAGCCAAAGGTCATCGCCGCCTTCTTGATGTCTGTCGCTTAGAGGGAAATGGTCGAGATATGTCTCGATGCCAATGGTTGCGCCGTCAACCCGTGGAGTGAGTAGTTTAAGAGCTTCAGGGATAGTCTTAGGTAGGTTCTTGTCCCAAAAGAATATCATGCGGAATTTTCTATTTTGACTCCCTCGAATCTTAGCCCTTCAACCACTAGTTCCCTTGGGAGATCGAAATCACTCACGATCTCGTCAACTTCTTCACCGGCAAGATACCGCCCTTTCAGCGTCCATGTTGGAAGTCCTTGCACTGTGGGCGCACCGAAAGCCACCCTTGGGTCCAAGACCACTGGCGAGTTGCGGCCCGCAGGATGCCACCGTAGGGCTAGCTCATTCTCGTAGTCGAACTCCGCGAACTTCTCCCCTAGTAAATCGGTCCATGCCAACTGTCCACTAGAATCCGCTACTATCACCTTATTGAACTCTTGGGAAGGGTTGAACTGCTGATAGTCCATGAGAACATGGAACCCCTCGGTTTTGAACTCCAACTGTACGAAGGGATATTCCGCACGGAATGTTTGTGCTACATATTCCTTGGCGGAGCGGATCCTGGGCATGGGCACTCCGATACTCCTGAAAAAAGCCACGAACGCGACTTCAACAAGCTGCATATAAGACAGAGGAGTTCTATGCTTCCGGAATTCCACAACAGGGCTGGTCCCTCGGCACCAGGAAGCTACTGTGTTTGGGTGGGCTCCTGAGTACCTTGCTGCATCGGATACCTGATAGGCTGGAAGGAACAGCCGTCGGAACCAGGGTTCACTCTTTCTTTCATAGGTTTCTAACGCCATTTTACCTAGCTCTTCTTCATTGGTTCGAATTGTGTCCTGATCCGTCACGGGCCGTCGGAGGCGGTGTTTTCCAGGGCGGCGAGCTTCTGCTCCAGGTCTCTCTGCCTGAGGGCCATGGTGAGGTCGCCCCTGGTGCGCTCCAGGATCGCACGCATTGCGTCGGTGGTTCGGCGAAGTCCTCCGGTCACCCCTTCGGGGAAGTCCACCGTCACCAACAGGTTGTATATCTCGTCCATGGTCTGCAGCAACTCTTCACACCGTGACGTGTCGTTCTTCCGCAGCGAGTCCAGGATGAACCGCCTCAACTCGCCAATCACCTCGCCCATGCCGTTCAGATATGGCGCCATTTCCACTCCCAGTGATTCAGGAGCGGGCACCGGACGGCCGGCTATGAGCGCCACGGTTATGTTGGCTTCGGTGAACTCCTTGCGAGCGTCGGCCAAAAACCCGGCGTAGTATATCTCCGGCCATTCGTCCAAGATGCTTTTGGACTCCGTGTGCCGCTGTTCGGCCTGTGCCAGCAGGTCCAGGGCTTGATCGAAGTCCAACCGGTGCGTCGCCCGGATGGAGTTGGCAGAGAGACGTATGACCTCACGGGATATTCTCAGGCCATTCTCTCTAGCCTGATGCTTGGCGGTGAACTCCTCCAGGGCGGCGTCCCTGACAGGACCCAGACGGTCGTCGTATGAGGAATCGCTCATGCCTTGCCCCCCGCCTCTCGGATAAGCTCCACCAACCGCCGGGCCGCGTCCTCAGGGTTCGGGGAGAGGCCCACAGCACTGGCTACGCAAATCGCGTCGGCTCCAGCCTCCACCACCGGGCCGATGTTGTCCCCGTTGATTCCACCTATGGCTACCACGGGCGTTTGCACCGCCGTCTTGAGCGTGGAGAAGACGGCGGTCCCTGTGGGAGCCCGTCTTCTTATGCTGGCTTTCGTCTCAGTGGGGTAGACGTTGCCCAGGGCCACGTGGTCTGCGCCCATCCGCTCCGACTCCACCGACTCCTCCACGGTGTGGTTCGAACGGCCTACTATCTGGTGCGGCTTCAGCACAGAGCGTACGTCAGCGACTGCCATGTCTCCCTGACCCACGTGCACCCCATCGGCCTCCGAAACCACAGCCACGTCGGGATGGTCGTTGATTATGAGGAGGGCGTCATGCCTGACGCACAACTCCTTGAGTTGGCGGGCCAGGGACACTATGGCGCCCTTGTCTCGCACCTTGTCCCGGAGCTGTATGATGCGGGTCCCGCCTTTCAGAGCGGCTTCTGCAACCTCCGCTGCGTCGCGGCCTTCGGTCACCTCCGGGTCGATGATCACGTATAGGCCGTACAGCCGGGCGTTGAGCTCCCCCCGCATCGCCTGTCCTTCGTCATTCCCGGTTAGGGTCACAGGTCGACTCCTTCCGGAAGTTGCCCGTCGCGGGCCGCGTCGATGGTATCTCTCACACTGTCGGGCATATCCACTCCGAACCTCTCGAAGGACCTTTCAACGCCCCGCCCGATATTTCGCGGGTCACTGTAGTAGTCCAGGCCAGGGTCTCCCAGGCCGGGAGGCCCTCCCGAACGTTCGTGTATGTCGGCCATGGACCTGTGGTGGGCCACCCTGGAAATCGTCCTCGACATGCGATCGCTCTGGCAATGCTCGCAAACTGCGCTCACCTCCGAGTTGACGGAGCGCACAAAGAAGGACGACTTCTTGTTGCAGTCCTGGCACCGGTATTCGTAGATAGGCATGTCGCTACTCGTCGTGGCTGTGGGAATGGCCCGCTTCCCGCTCAACGGCTCCCAGCGTCTCGTTGAAGTCGGGGGACACTCTGCCGCCCATTTCGCCTTTCATGTCCCGCAGCCATTCGGCTCCGGCACCGGGGTCTCCGCCGGCCGGGTCGTCAGGAGGACCCGAATTGGGCATCCAGTTCAGGCTGTCACCCCATGAACGCTTGAAGGAGAACTTGGAAATAAGCCTGGACAGGTTTCCGCCGCCGCAGTGAGAACATGACGCTGGAGAGGGGTTGGATATGCTTCGGACTAGTATTGTGGACCTGCGCGAGCAGTCATCGCATCGGTACTCGTAAAGGGGCATAGGGTTCTATTCGCTCCTATGGGCTGAATCTCATTCTAGCACAGATTGGCTGGCCCACATCGAGAGGCCGCTAGACGCCGTTCCCGGCGCTCTCCGGCCCAGGCCAAGCGCCCGGCTTCTAATATGCGTCGCCTTTGCCCATCGTGGAGCGCAGGTAGGCTTGTATGAAGCCGTCGATGTCTCCGTCCAGCGCCGCGTCTGCGTTGGAGGTCTGATGGTCCGTCCGGTGGTCCTTGACCAGCTTGTAGGGGTGGAGGACGTAGCTCCGTATCTGGCTTCCCCACTCGGTGGCCAGACGGTCACCCCTTAGCAGAGCGAGTTCCTGCGCACGCTCCTCCATCCTCTTCTCCAGAAGCCGGGCCATCAGTATTCGCATGGCGAACTCCCGGTTCTGGTATTGGGAGCGTTCGTTCTGGCACGCCACAACGATCCCCGACGGTAGATGGGTCAGCCGAACGGCGGAGGCCACCTTCTGGACGTTCTGTCCTCCTGGACCGCTGGACCTGAAGAAGTCCATCTTCAGGTCATCCGGCTTGATCTCAACTTCTTCCTCATCGTCGGCCACAGGCATCGTTTCGACCTGCGCGAATGACGTGTGGCGCAGGTGGTTGGCGTCGAAGGGTGAGAGACGCACCAGCCTGTGAACACCCTTTTCCGCTTTGAGATAACCGTAGGCGTATTTGCCTCCCACCTCAAGGGTTGCGCTCTTTATGCCGGCCTCCTCACCGTAGGAGGTGTCCAGCACCTGGGCCGCCCGCCCCTGGTTTTCAGCCCAACGGAGATACATGCGCAGCAACATCTCGGCCCAGTCCTGGGACTCGGTGCCGCCCGCACCTGAGTAGACGGTGACGATGGCTGGACGGTCATCGTAGGGGCCGGACAGGGTCAGCAGGAACTCCTGGCGTTCCAACTCTTCCGAAAGCTCGCGACACTCGCTCCGAAGCTGTTCTTCCAGAGTGTCGTCAGTTTCCGCGAGGGCCAACTCCACCAGTTCCAGCAGCGAACCGGCGCTCTGCTCCAGTCCCCGCCAGGTGTCGACTGTGTCCTTCAACCGGGCGAGACGCTGCATCACTCTTTGGGCTTCCTGGGGATTGTCCCAAAACGAGGCTGCTCCGGCTTCTTTCTCAAGCCGGTCTACCTCGGTCTCTTTGGCCGGGACGTCAAAGACGGTCCAAGGCTCCGGCGATCCGCTGGGTCATCTCGATAAGCTCAGCCCTGAGGTCTTGCATCCGCAGCTCCTTATGTCCGCGCGGCCAGTTTAGGCGGCCTGCCCGCAGCGGCGTTATGTGCATTTCTCGTAGTTTCCGGCAGCCGAAATTTGTTGCAGACGGACAGCGTCCACTCAACCGCACAGTCCAACTCTATCATATGTCCTACGGACACGAACACGGGACTGACCCCCGTCCTGGTCCTAACTGCCATTCCAATAACTTCACCCTTGTGCATCAGCGGCGTCCGTGAACCCCGTTCCTGCCCCAATTCGGCATACTCTCCCACCAGTATGGACTTGGCGCAGCCGATGGTTGGGGTCTGGGCTACCAGACCGATATGGCAGGCGATGCCGAACCGCCTGGGATGCGCAGCTCCGTGGCCGTCCACAATAATCAGGTCGGGTTCGACGCTCAACCCTTCCAAAGCCATCGCCAGCGCCGGGGTCTCCCTGAATGAGAGAAGTCCAGGCACATAGGGCATCGACGGGACCATCCTGGCAATTGATGAATCCACCGGCTCCAATTCTGGGAACGCCAACGCCACTGCGGCGGCGGTGACAACTCCGTCGGAGTCAGGAGCGGACATATCGAGACCAACCACGTAGCGCACGTCAGCCAACCGTGGACATCCGGACGCGAAAACCTGCGGGGCCAGCAGCTTTTGCATCTCCCGGGCCTCGCCAGGGGTGACATCCCAGGAATGGAGGGTTCGCAGTTCCATTCCGGAATTATAGCGCCGGGGCTACAGGTCCATTCGCAGGTCGACGACTCTGGAAAGAGCCGCTACGACCAGTGCGCTTCTTATGTTCCCATCCAAGATGGCTTGTTTGACCTGGAGCAGCGGCATGGTCTCGACTCGAATGTCCTCACCCATGCTGGGGTCGGGGTCATGGGTCTGGACGCATCCCCGGGCCAGCCAGTGGTGTACCAGGTTGTTGTGCACCGCCGGGTTGGGCTCGTGGGAACCCAGGTACGCCCAGTCAGAGGACGTATACCCCGTCTCCTCCAGAAGCTCTCGTTGGGCCGCGTGACGGTGGTCCTCACGCTCCATTACCGACCCTCCAGGTATTTCCAACGTCACTTCACCTGTCCCGAACCTGTATTGGCGCACCAGCACCAAGCGTTCATTGGGAGTCAGAGCCACTACACTGCACCAGTCGGGACTTTCCAACACGATGGCGCGCCGCTCCACGAAGTTACGGGGATTGACGACCTGATCAAAGCGGACTTGAAACAGGGGCATGTCCGGTCCATGTTCACTGCTCAAAACGTTCCAAGGAGCGGGCGGAGGTTGGCGGTCGGGGTCGTGGCTGGACCGATTGTCACGGCTCACGGGGATGGGTCCTCAAACGGTTTCCGAGGGCCGAAAGTCCACGACCATCAGCTCCATAATGGGAGTGTTTCCGACGCGTCCAGCGCCCACGGTGTACACCACGTCCACCCTGGACGTACCGGCTTCCCACTTATCGGCCTGCCTAAAGGCCAGGGCGTCCCACACCACCCTTCCCTCTTTCAGTCTTAGTTTCATGTGCTGACCCTGGGCGCCCATCGTGCGGACATGAGCGGCCTCCAGATTTCGGGTCAGGAACGTAGGGGCCGGGTTGTCCACTCCGAAGGGCCCCAGGTCCTGCACCCACTGGAAGGCGGCGCCGGGGATGGTGGACACCGGAGCCTCTGCGTCTATGTGCAGCGGAGCGGCTCCTTCAATGTGCTCCGACGCCTCGTCGGAGATCAAGCCCAGCCTGGATTCCAGCTGGGCCATGTTGAAAGAGGGCATCACAAACCCGGCTGCTTGCCCATGGCCTCCGTACCGTGTGAAGAGGTCTGCGCAGGGCTTTAACGCTTCGTTGAGGACGTGAAATTCTGGAACGCTTCTGGCGCTGGCCCTCACTACGTCCCCGATCTGTGAAACGACTATGGCAGGCCGGGAGAATTCGTCTACCAGCCTGCTCGCCACCAGCCCGGCTATGCCAGGCGCAACCCACTCCCCGCCGGCCAGAATGACCGACGGCAGGTCCCGCCTGCTCAGGGTCTGCTCTTTTGCCCTGGCAAAGGAGTCCAGGGTCATCTGCTGGCGTTCCCTGTTCAGCTTTTCCAGGTGGGAAGCGAGGCTGGCGGCTTCATCCTTGGAAGCAGTCGTCAAGAGTTTGTAGGCCAGCGACGCATGGTCCAATCTTCCTGCGGCGTTTAGCCTTGGAGATATCATGAAGGCAATGCCATCTACGTCAATTCCGGTGGGATCGATGCCGGCCTGTTTGTACAGCGCCTGGAGGCCCGGTCTGCGTGTGGTCTGGAGGCGCTTGAGCCCCTCTTTGACGAAACGCCTGTTCTCGCCCACCAGAGGCACCAGGTCCGCAACCGTGCTCAACGCCACCAGTTCGAGCAGGTCGCGGCTCCAGTCGCGGCCCAGGTCGTTGTACAGGGCTTCCACCAGTTTGAAGGCCAGGCCCGCCCCCGAAAGCTCGGTGAAAGGATATTCCGAGTCCACCAGCTTGGGATCGATTATGGCGACAGCAGGCGGAATCCTGTCAGGAGGCAGGTGGTGGTCCGTGACAATCACGTCCATTCCCAGTTCGCCCGCCAGAACTATCTCATCCAGGGATGTGATGCCGCAGTCAACCGTGATGATAAGTGACACGCCCGCCTGTTTGAGGGCCATGACGGCTTCAGCGTTCAGACCGTGTCCTTCGTCCTCTCGGTGGGGGATGTAAGGCGCGACCGTCGCCCCCAGCTCCTCCAATCCTTGGGCGGCTATGGCTGTTCCGGTGACTCCATCCACATCGAAATCGCCGAAAACGCCGATAGTCTCACCGGATGTGAGGGCTGTGCGGAGCCTGGCAACGGCGGGACCCATGCCGGGGAGAAGCGCCGGGTCATGGAAGGCCGGGTTCATGTAGTCCGCGAGGCTCTGCTCGGAGTCGATGCCTTTGTTCGCCAGCAGTTGGGTCACTAGAGGGGGCAAGTGAGATAGGCCGTTAAGAGCCTTGGATACGGGAGGCCGGACCCTCCACACCCTGCGTCCACCCCCGTTGACGTTCATCCGGCCGAGGATGCTCTAGCTCCGGTCCACCGCTCCGAAGATGAGGACCGAATTATGGCCCCCAAACCCGAAAGAGTTGCTCATCGCATAACGTATCTGGGCTTCACGGGACTTGTTCGCCGTGTAGTCCAGGTCGCAGTCAGGGTCTTGGTCGTCCAGGTTGATGGTGGGCGGCAGGACTCCGTCTCGGATTGCCATAATCGTGGCTGACGCTTCCAGGGCGCCTCCGGCGCCAAGCAAATGGCCAGTCATGGACTTGGTGGAGCTTACGGGAGTCCGGTGGGCGTCCTCACCCAACGCCAGCTTGATGGCCAGCGTCTCCTGCCTGTCATTCAGAGGCGTAGATGTGCCGTGGGCGTTTATGTACCCGATTTCTTCGGGCGCCACTCCCGCCCTCTCGATAGCCGTCTTCATAGCCCTGGCGGCGCTTACGCCGTCGGGATGGGGCTCAGTCAGGTGGAAGGCGTCGGAGGTGGCGGCGTAGCTGACCAGTTCCGCCAGCGGCTCCGCCCCCCGCTTTTCCATGTTCTCTTCGCTCTCGAGGACCAGAATGGCTGCGCCCTCTCCCATTACGAAACCGTCCCGAGCGGTGTCAAAGGGGCGACTGGCCTTCTGAGGCTCCTCGTTGCGCTTGGACAGGGCATGGAGCGAATTGAATCCCGCGACGGCAATGGGGCATATCGGAGCTTCGGCTCCTCCCGCCAGGACCACGTCGGAGTCTCCCCGGCGTATCATCTCCCACGCCTGCCCAATCCCGTCGGCGCCGCTGGAGCACGAGGACACGGCACAGAAGTTGTGGCCCATCGCCCCGGACAGCATGGAAACCTGTGCCGACCCCATGTCGGCCAGCATCATGGGCACCAGGAACGGAGACACCCTGCGCGGGCCTTTTTCCTTCAGCGTCTCCACCTGTTGGGACAGGGTGATGACGCCTCCAATGCCGCTTCCCACGATGGAGGAGAGGCGATAGGGGTCCATCTCGTCGGGCTTGAGCCGAGCCTGGGCCATAGCCTGGGCCGAGGCGACCGCCGCGAACTGGGCGAACCGGTCCATCCGTCTGGCTTCTTTCTTCTCCAGATAGTCGGTCGGCTCGAACCCCTTTACCTCGGCGGCGAAACGGGTTTCGAATCCCTCCGGGTCGAATGCGGTGATGGAGTCGACGCCGGACACGCCGCCCACCAGATTGTCCCAAGAAGTGGAAAGGTCCAGACCGAGGGGGCTAATGACTCCGATGCCGGTTACGAATACTCTCGTCGACAACCACACACCTTCCCGTTGCGTCTCGCCGTCGTAACGACACCTGGGTTTATGCAGTCTCCCGTTTGAATTCGGACAACCTCATCATGGCCTCGTTCACTTCGTTGATACGGACCGAGATAGTGTCGCTTATTTCGCGTCCCGTCT
Source organism: Dehalococcoidia bacterium (assembly GCA_034422875.1). Classification (GTDB taxonomy): domain Bacteria; phylum Chloroflexota; class Dehalococcoidia; order Lucifugimonadales; family JAGWBF01; genus DAOUJI01. The sequence goes on from DAOUJI010000107.1 coordinate 21,264, forward strand.
GGGCGATTTGGATTCTGTATCTGCCCAGGGCCTCACTGGCCTCGTTGATGCGTTGGGAAATCACGTCGGGGAGTTCCCGTCCGGTTTCCGACAGCTGGATGCGGTACTTTGCGAGAGTTTCGCTTACTTCGTTCATCCGGGCGGATATGGCCTCGGGCAGCTCTTTGGAGGAATCAGACAGCGTACGCAGAGCTTCGCTGAACTCCCCAATGCGGAGTGATACAGTCCCGCTCAACTCTCGTCCGGCCGACTGCCTCTTGGACTTGGGGGACCTGATAAGGCGGAATATCCGCTCGTACAGCTTGTCTATTGGGTTCAGCTTTGCGTGGTACCTATTGAAGAGGTCTCTGGACTCTTCCAGGGACCATCGTTCGTCCTGGTGGACGAACTGACGTCCGGTGTAGAGTTCGTAGGGCCTCATGCCGTACTCGGCGAGCACGTTGCCGCGCTCATCGGTGGGCAGCGGGTTCCCCTTGGCGTCCAAGGGCACCAGCGAGTCCCAGTTGGACGTGGCGGGCAGCGGGGTCAGTAGATTCGCCGTCTGGTACTTGCTCACCTTCGTAACCCAGTCAGCCATGTCCATGATTCCCTGTTCCGTGTCGTAGGGAAGCCCGATGATGGTCATCGCCACCAGGGTGAAGCCCATCTTGTTGAGCTGCACCAGGTCTTTGTGGACCTGACCGGGCTCCTGGCGCTTTCGCACCAGCTTCAAATTCTCGGCGTTGTCGGACTCGACTCCCACGTAGAGCATTCGAATGCCGGCTTCATACATGGCGTCAGCCAGTTCGGGGTCCTGGCCGATCTCCGCCCGTGTCTGGCAAATCATATACATGTCGTCGGTGTGGCCCTTCCAGTTCTCCAGCCGGGCCAGACGCTCGTTTCTGTACTTCACTGCCCTGAGGGGAGGAGGATGGAGGTCGTCGGAGATGAAGACGCTGAACCGTCCGTCCCTGGCAGTGTGGATAAGGCCGTCGGAGGCCAACTGCCTGAGTTGGCGTAGCCTCTTGATTTCAGTTTCCCGGTTGATCAGGCGATACCCCAGGAACTGTTGTATCACCTGGCAGTAGGTGCACTTTTCGGTGCAACCCCGGACGGTTTCCAGCACTCCGCCTGCCATGGGCATCTGAGGCGTCAGGTCCCTTATGGCCCTGAAGTCGGGCAGAGGAATGAAGTCCGGCTCTATGACCCCCTTCCGGGGAGTCTGAATCAATTGCCCCTCTCTGACAAAGGATATCCCTGGTATCTTCCTCAGCCTTGTAACGGGCACTGGGCCTTTGTGCTCCAGGAGCATGTCGCAAAGGGGGCCTATGATGTCTTCCCCTTCGCGATTGACGATGATGTCAAAGTGTCCTTCCCGGATGGCTTCCTCCGGGAGAGGGCTCATCTGGGGTCCGCCACCTATGGTCACCAACTCTGGATGGAATTGCTTGGCAAGCCTGCCGATTTCATAGCCGCGTGGGGCCTCGTTAATCAGGGCGGTGATCATGAGGACGTCAACGCCCTCCAGGTCCTTGTCAGGGTCCATAGGACCGCTGCGGTCCTCGAACCATATCTCTGTGTCGTAGAGGAAAGGACCTTTCCACTGCTTTAACGCGGCGGATAGAAAGAGCATGCCCTGCCGCGGGATGGCAACGAACTCGAAGTTGCCTCCCTGGGAGCTGGGTTGGACAAGAACCACTCTTTTGAACTTAGACTTCATCTTGTCTCCACCTAGCGACTTTCGCTGAATTATCGTCCTGTTGTTGGCTCGCCATCAGATTACATCCTGTTCCACGGCTAGACTTCGCCCATCCTACTTGTTGAATTATACATGACAGTCAATGGGAATTGATACAAGAAACGGCAATTGGCGAAAACTGCTTCGTCATAGAAACCTCGGAGCGGGACTGTAGGGCGAGGTGGAACAGAAATACGTCCTTTGCAGGGTTCGGACTGACAGCCTCATTCGTTGTGTTAGAATCTGGTTCTAGGATATTCGGAGACTAATGATGGTTGAATCGGAAATAACCTTCCAGGTACGGGAATCCCCTGAGGGGGTTATAAAGCCCGCGCCCTGGGGCACAGCATCTTTACTGAAGGCGATGACTGGGAACATCTGAAGTCTATGTTGCGAGAGGCTGTGCTATGCCACTTCGAAGAAGAGGACACGCCTCGACTAATACACATCCATCTTGTCAGGGATGAGGTCATTGCGGTGTGAGATTCCGCTCACTTCATCGTCTCTCCGGCGCAGACCGGAGGCCAGGCCCCTCTCCCTTGACGGGTGAGGGTGACTCCCTGCTCCGCCCAAGGCGAACGGTGGGGGGGCTGAGTCGGGCGACCAGCCGGTCGCCCCTACATGCTTGCGTCCTGGCGTCATTGCGCCATTGCGTTCCCCGGCATGCCCCCTCCCCCTCATCATAACCTTTTCCCGCCAGGGGAGAAGGAACATCTGGACCCCACAGGTCATTCCAACTCGACGGCGTGGGTGACGTGCTCGACCTGGGGAGATGAACCTCGGGTCAGGGTCACGGCTATCAGATCGATCCTCCAACCGGGAGGCGCCTCTTCCAGCCCTTGAATGTAGGTTTCCGCCGTGGCCTGCAGCCGTTCCTTCTTACGTTGGGTGACCGACTCTTTAGGCCCGCCGAACTTGTCATCGCTTTGGCGAGTCCGCACCTCTACGAACACCAGGTGATCTCCGTCCTGGGCGACGATGTCCACTTCGCCCCACTTGGTCCGGTAGTTGGTTCCCAGGATTTTCCAACCCAGCCCGAGCAAGTGTCTGCGGGCGATGTTCTCACCCCTGTTCCCCAGTCTAATCCTGGGCGTGGACACCCGACTCCTCTCCGTCGGCTATCAGTCTAACAGGGGCGAATGTGCGCCGGTGGATGAGGCATGGGCCCAGTTCCGAAAGCCTGCGCCGGTGTTCGACCGTTCCATAGCCCTTGTGGGACGCAAATCCGTATCCAGGGTACATGGCGTCGGCCTCCGACATCATCCCGTCTCTGGTCACCTTGGCCAGAATGGACGCCGCAGCGATGGAGTAGCTTATGCTGTCGCCGTGGGGAAGGGAATAGTAGGGAATGCCGGGGGCCTTAAGCTGGACATGGTCGATAAGGAGGTGGGATGGAGAAACATCCAGGCTTTCCAGCGCTCTCTGCATAGCCTTCTTAGTCGCCGGAACTATTCCCCAGTCGTCTATCTCCTGCGCGGTGGCAATGCCCACACCCATTGATAGGGCATATTCGCGGATGTTCTCCAGTGCCTTTAGTCTTTGGCGGTGGCTCAGGGCCTTTGAGTCGTCCACCATGCCCAGCCAGGAATGGTCATGATTGCCGTTGTGGAGAGACGAGGAAAACAGACTGGCCGGGAATATGACGGCCCCGGCGACCACGGGACCGGCGAGCGGACCGCGGCCTGCTTCATCAATCCCCGCCACCAGGTCGAAACCCTGGGCATAGTACCTGCGTTCCAGGTCGAACGTAGGCGCCACCGCCTCCCCTCCCCACGCTCTGTCTGTCCTAACGTTGCAGTCCCAACGGAACTATCTGGCGGCAGTCACGGCAGGGATTTGGGCGGACTCGATGCGCCCCCCGCCGAGAACCTCGTCTCCTTGATATATCACCATAGCCTGCCCTGGAGTGACGGCCCGTTGCGGACACTCGAACTCTAACCTGGCCTTTTCGCCGTCCGGGTGGAGAATCGCCGCGGCTTCAGGCGACTTGTAACGTATCTTCACCATCACCTGAGAGCCATCTTCCGGCTGGCGCCCGGATATGTAATTTACATCCGAGGCGACAAGAGTCATGCTGTAGAGTTGCTCCTCCGGGCCAACGACCACATCCCCTGACTCGGCGTCGATGGCAATCACGTACTGGGGATTCTTTGTGGATATCCCCAGCCCGCGCCTCTGGCCCACGGTGAAGAACTCCATTCCCTCATGCCGCCCCAGAACAGATCCTCCACTGTCCACAATCAGGCCGGGCCGTGGAGTCACCCGTTCCTTCAGGAACTGCCTGTAGTCCCCTGACGGTATGAAGCATATGTCCTGGCTGTCAGGTTTCTCGGCGTTGGGGAAGCCTGCCTTGAGAGCCGCGTCTCTAATTTCCTCTTTGGTGTAGCCGCCCACGGGCATCAGGGTGTGGCCCAACTCCTTCTGTCCCATGCCGTACAGTACGTAAGACTGGTCCTTGGACCGGTCCATACCCCGCAGCAGGCGGAAGCCATCCGGCCCAGGCTCGATGCGGGCGTAATGACCGGTGGCCACGTAGTACGCCCCAAGAATCCGGGCCCGGTCGTATAGGAAGCTAAACTTGATCCGGTCGTTGCAGGCGATGCACGGGTGAGGGGTCATGCCCCGCTGGTACTCACGGCAGAAGTAGTCAATGACGAAAGCCTGAAACTCCCGCTGGAGATTGAAGACATAGTGGGGCGCTTCCAGGCGTGCGCATACGCGGCGGGCGTCCTCCACATCATCGATGGTGCAGCAACCCTTGTAGTAGTCGGGAAGGCTGTCCAAGTCCACGTCGTAGAGCTTCATCGTGACGCCCACGATGTCATAGCCCTGCTCCTTAAGAAGCAGGGCTGCAACTGATGAGTCTACGCCGCCGCTCATCGCGACGGCCACTTTGCCATTAGTTGGCATCAGGGTATCCAAATTACTCCCTCTCCCCGTGGGAGAGGGTCGGGGTGAGGGCCGTATCCTACGAACTATTCCAGCGTCTCGGTCTGGCTGTCCTTGGCGGTCACGGTTATGTGGGACATGGCGGACTCGGCCCTGGCGCCGTGCCAGTGCTTCTCGCCTGCGGGGATGTGAATCACGTCCCCAAGCCTGACCTCAACCTGCTCATCGTCGGTGACCACTAAGCCGATGCCGGAGGTGATGATCAGCACCTGGTCGCCGCTGTGGGCGTGGAACTTGTTCCTGGCGCCCTTGGAGAAGTTGACGATGGCGCAGTTGAAGCTTTCCACGTCGGGCGTGATGGCCTGGCGTGTAACGTTTCCGCCGATCATCAGAGGGCTGTTGCCGTCGGACTCGGGCACTTCAGGAATTCTGGACACTTTCATAATCGCCTCCTGGACATAGCCGTGTTGTGGGTACGAAAGACCACCGCCTATCATAATACAGGGCCATGAGGCCGTCTACCCGCGCCTGTGTCCAGGTTGTCCGCATGTGGGGGCCGTGATACCATACGCTCGTGGCTGGCCAGGCCCATCGCCGCCGCTCATATTGTTCTCAATCGACCTGACTTCAGGAGGTCCTTAATGCCCGCTTTCGTCTACGACCACATACATCTGAGAAGTCCCGATCCCCATGCCGCCGCCGAATGGTACAAGGACAAGTTCGACGCCAAGCTCATCTACACTCCCCAGCCCGACAATCAGCCCGACCGTGTGGACATCGACCTGGACGGACTGATGATATTTGTGGCGGGTAAACTTCCCGACGGCAAGGAAATCGACGAACCCCGCGACCCTCACTACGGGCTGGACCACTTCGGACTCAGGGTCGAAGACCTGGACGCTATGCTGGCCCAGATGACTTCCAGGGGCGTGGAAATAACCGAAGGCCCACGCATGGCGCCCAGCGGAGCCAAGATTGCCTTCGTGAGGGGTCCTGACAACGTGCGCATAGAGCTGCTCCAGCGCTACTAACGGAGCCATCCTTCGACTGCGCTGCACTACGCTCCGCTGCGTCTCGCTGCGCTCAGGATGAACGAAGTATGAGATTCGGAATATTCGTCTTTGACTCGGCCCGCAACATGGACCCGGCGACTCTGGCCAGGAGGGCCGAGGAGTTGGGATTCAGTTCCTTTTGGATTCCGGAGCACACCGTGCTCCCTGTGCATCCTTCCAAGGGTCCAAGCGGCTCGACCACCGCCGAGTTCCCCGAGTCTTTCTACCACATCTCCGACCCGGTGATTTCCCTGGCGCGGGCGTCGGGGGCCACGTCCACCATCAAGCTGGGCACTGGAATCCTGCTGGCCGCCGAACGCAACCCGTTGCTGACCTCCAAAAGCCTTGCAACTCTGGACCGTTTGTCCGGGGGACGTCTGCTGGTGGGCATTGGCACGGGCTGGTCGCCAGAGGAGTACGCCGCCATGGGCGGGGACTTCCAAAACCGCTACTCACAGCTGAGGGAGCACGTCCAGGCGCTCAAGACCATCTGGAGCGAAGACGAACCGGAGTTTCACGGCCGCTTCTACAACTTCCCTCCGGTCCGGGTTTATCCCAAGCCCGTCCAGACGCCACATCCGCCCATCTTCATAGGGGGCGGCCTGGGTAGATTAGCGGAGCGAGTTTTCAAACGCATCGTCAATTGGGCCAACGGCTGGGTCCCTGTGATAACTGAAATCGAGCAGGTGCGGCAGGGACGGGAGTCTTTGACCCGCCTCGCCGAGGAAGCCGGCAGGGACCCCGCGTCCATACCCGTATACGCCATGACCCGAGGCCGGGCGTTTAGAACGAGCGACGACGTGGCTCGTCTGGAAGAGGCCGGGGCCGACGAGGTGGTCTTCTGGCTCCAGAGCCCTTACGACGATGACAACGCGTTAGTCGAGCTTGAGAACCTAGCCCAGAGCGTGATGTAGAGCGGCCCCCATCCCAACCTTCCCCCTGAGGGGGAAGGGGAAAACGAGGTGATCTATGGCGATTCCAGTTGGAGTATTCGTACTGGACACAGGAGCTGCTACGGACGTGGCCGTTCTGGCCAAGCGGGCCGAGGAGCTGGGATTCGCCTCCTTCTGGGTGCCTGAGCATCCAGTGATACCTGTGACAAGATCCACTCCGTACCCAGGCGACCGGAGCGGAGTGATTCCCGATGGGTACTACTGGATGGCCGATCCATGGATAACCCTGGCCCGCGCTTCGGGGACCACCAGCAACATCCTTCTGGGAACGGCGATATGCATCCTGCCAGAGCACAACCCGCTCCTTACGAGCAAGCAGGTCGCCACTCTCGACAATCTGTCGGGAGGCCGCGTCATTGTCGGCCTGGGAGTCGGTTGGCTCAAGGAGGAGTTGGAGCTCCTGGGCGGCAACTTTGAACGCAAGGGGCCACAGTCGGTGGACAACATCCGGGCGCTTAAGGAACTCTGGACCAAAGACGAAGCGGAATATCACGGCGAGTTTTACGACTTCCCCGCTGTAAGGGTCTTCCCAAAGCCCACCCAGAAGCCCCACCCTCCCATCGTGTTCGGCGGCGGGCTGACGCCGAAGAACTCCGAGATTATTTTTCGGCGCATTGTCCGGGTCGGCGACGGCTGGCTTCCGGTCCTTCATGAGCCGGAGCCCATCGAGGACGGCAGGCGCCGCCTAGACGAAAAGGCCAAAGAAGCCGGACGTGACCCATCGTCCATCAAGATATACGCCATGGGGCGGCCAGGCGCCTTTGGGACGAGAGACGACATCAAAGCCCTTGAAAACGCCGGAGCCGACCACGTAGTCCTTTGGATGGACAACACCAAGGGAGAAGCCGCCCTGAACGAGCTGGAAGAGCGGGCGCGAATAGCGCTCTAGCCTTGGGCCGGCCGTAAGGGGAAGACTTTAGAATGGCATCTAGGGTCTACTACGACGCCGACTGCCGCCTTTGTTCAGGCGGAGTCAGCCTGGTTTCGCGGGCGGGTGTGCTGGGAGAAGTAGACTGGACGCCGATCCAGTCAGGCTCCTGCCCGGAAGGCGTCTCAGGCGAAGACTTGGACCGTGCAATGCACCTGGAAACGCCGTCGGGGGTGTACAGCGGGTTCGATGCCGTCAGGCGCATAGCCTTAAGGACTCCTGTCCTGTGGCCGTTTGCCCTGGTGTTCTGGCTGCCCGGCATGGGCGCGCTCGGCTCTTGGGCTTATGCTCTTGTCGCCCGCAACCGGAGGCGGATGTGGGGCCGCTAGGGACGATCCTAAGATTCGAAACCAGGCAGCAATGAACCATTGGTTTTGCTTTTAGTATTAGGCAAAGCAGGCTTTGGGTTTCTTTTCTGAATGGTGAACATGGTACTCGCAGCACTTGCTTTTGCTTCCGCTAGCTTAGCAGTTGCTTTGTTAACGTATTCCAAGTTGATCTCATAGCCAATATACCTACGGTTCGCGCGTATTGCAGCTTCGGCGGTCGTTCCTGAACCGATGAAAGGGTCCAACACTATATCACCTACGAAAGAATACAAATTGATGAGACGGAGGGGCAGTTCAACCGGGAAGGGAGCAGGATGATTGGCCTTCTTTGCTCTTGCAGCAGGAAATCTCCAGATACTCTTGGTATACTCTAAGAAATCATCGCGGCCTATGCTGTTTTGGCGAATGGGGTGGCGTTTGAATGTTCCTTTGCAAAACACGAGGATGTATTCATGGACATCGCGCAGGACAGGATTGCTGGATGACTTCCAACTCCCCCAAGCAGACGACGAACCTGCACTTGCCCCCTTGTCCCATATAATCTCTCCGCGCATGTAGAATCCGCAATCCTGGGCAATCTCTATGATGTATGCGTGTAGCGGAATGTAGGGCGTTCGGCCAACATTGGCGATATTGATGCACGCGCGGCCCCCTTCCACAAGAGTCCGATAAGTTTCTTGTAAGACTTGCGAAAGCAGGTCCCGATATTCTGAGAGAGAAAGGTCGGCATCGTATTCTTTTCCAACATTGTATGGCGGTGAGGTAATCATCAAATGTATAGAGTCATTTGGCAAGCGTGACATATCCCTGCTGTCTGCGCCATATATGACATCCAACTCATTTGGAACATTTTCACTGTACTTTCCGTTCTCACTGTTTCTGGGCCTCAAGTCTTCATATAGTCTTTTTCCATAAAACTTACTCGAGTCGTGACCCGTACGACTCACTGTTCCGAATGACGACGTTTCCGTTCTCTTCACAGTGTGTCCCATAACTGTATCCAACGATGGTACAAGGCCCGCTCGACCAATAGTGACGGATCCCGGTTCCATTCAATAGGAAGAGACTGAGTGTTCTGATGGGTTTGTAGTAGATGCATCGCGTCTCTTGAGATTTCAACGCCGCGAGGATTGGTTCCCCTTGGTGGCACTTTCGTATAACCAGAAATGGTCAATGCGCGCATTACCTCTTCTTGAACCTGTTGGGGAAACAGAAACATCCTACCAGTTTTGCCCCACAAGACATTGACATAGAGCAAGTGGCTGGAAGGAGCGTACGTGCCGAGGAAATCGTCAATCTTGTCCCAATCCACCGTCCACACCAGTTTTACACCACCCAGTCCTCCTGTTGATTTAGTCTTGATGGACACAGGGTGGTTGTTTACTAGAACATCTAGTGCTGGTGAAGTACTTGGAGGAAACTCAACGCTGTCAACTCCGTACACATACATGAACAGAGCAATTAGCACCCGCTCCCGTGCAGTGCCGACCTCCATGCCCAGCCGTTTGCCTCTCCTATTCTCCAACTCTACCATATTAAACAAGGTAGGTAGAACACGTTGGATTCTCTCGCTATATGGAGAAGAGAATAACTCGACCCCAAATGGTGATTCGGCTACGGAGGTGTTCATGGCATCGTAGTTGTCAGTGTATCAAGTTAATGGTTGCTTTTTACCCGCATCTGCACCATTCATCGACACGTACGAAAATGATTGAGTGACTACAGGCTCCTTCTGAATTTGTTTCCATATCTGGCGGCCTCTCTGCCGGGCCTCTTCAGTGAGAAAACTCTCCCAGGTTCGCTCATACCCCACCTCGTCCCCCGCGACCTCCACCACCGCGGTGTTTATAACTGTCCGCCCAATAGAGCTCCTTGGATTCCATGTATCGCTGGGTCATCATCTCTGATGCCGTCTTGCGCTGTTCAGGTGGACTTGGTTTGTAACCGCTTTCTTGGACGACCTTCTTAAAAACTTCCTGTGCCTGCTTCAAGGATCGGAACGAGCCCAACGTTTCGCCTTTTTGAAGAACGTGATACTTCCCATCGTCCGGTGTATTTTCCGTATATCTTTCGATGGATAGGTTTAGGTCTGGGATATACTGGCGATAGGAGTCGGTGGCCAAAATGTCGCCTCCGGCGGCATAATTCCAGCGCATTATAGCAGCACGTCAGTGAGGAGAACATCCTCTGATGTCGGTCAATTTTGGGAGGTTAAACCTCCCAAGGGAACCGGCGAAAGGGTTCGATACCGTCAGGCGCATAGCCTTAAGGACTCCTGTCCTGTGGCCGTTTGCCCTGGTGTTCTGGCTGCCCGGCATGGGCGCCCTTGGCTCGCGGGCCTATGCTCTTGTCGCCCGCAACCGGCCCCGTTCTTAGCAGTGCCAGAGGGTGTGGCCCAGCTTGTTCCGCTTGGTCCGCTTGTAGTGGCGGTTTTCCTCGTTGACCTCGGTCTCTATGGCGCGCTGTTCGACTATGTCAAAGTCGTACCCCAGCAGACCGACGATCTTACGGGGATTATTGGTCAGCAGCCGGATTTTATTCACGTTCAGGTCCCGCAGTATCTGGGCGGCGATTCCGTAGTGGCGATGGTCTGACTCGAAGCCCAACATCTCATTGGCCTCCACAGTGTCCATGCCGGTGTCCTGGAGAGAGTAGGCCTTAATCTTGTTGTGCAGCCCGATTCCCCGCCCCTCCTGGCGCATGTAAAGGAAGACGCCCTTGCCTTCCTGGCCAATTATCTCCAGCGCGAGCATCCGCTGGTCTCCACAGTCACAGCGGATGCTGCCGAGGACGTCGCCAGTAAGGCATTCGCTGTGGATGCGGACCGAAATGGGCTCGTCGGGCTCCCATTCACCCAACACCAGGGCTACGTGCTCACCGGGCTCTATTGGACTGGTGTAGGACTTGACTTCGAACTCTCCGAATATAGTGGGAAGACGGGCCTCAGCTATTTCCTCGATGTGCCTCTCGTGTCGTCTACGGTAGGCGATGATTTGTGCGATCGTGATTATCTTGATGCCATGGAGTTCTGAAAACTTTTCGAGTTCGGACATGCGGGACATGGTCCCATCGGGGTTCATGATTTCGCAAACGACGCCGGAGGGGTACATTCCCGCGATGCGGGCCAGGTCCACGATGGACTCGGTGTGGCCTGGGCGGACCAGCACTCCTCCGGGCTGGTAACGGAGGGGGAAGATGTGGCCAGGGCGGGCGAAGTCATCGGGTTTGGCGTCCGGGTCTATCATGGCCAGGATCGTCTTGGCCCGGTCGGATGCCGAAATGCCGGTGGTGGTGCCTACGTTGTAGTCGACGGATACGGTGAAGGCAGTTCCGTGCCTGGCGCTGTTATACCCGTCAACCATCAGCGGCATGTTGAGCTGGTCCAGCCTCTCTCCCAGGACGGGCATGCACAGCAACCCGCGGGCTTCGGTGACCATGAAGTTGACGGCATCGGGAGTCATGGCCTCCGCGGCCATGACTAAGTCGCCCTCGTTCTCCCGTTTCTCGTCGTCTACGACGATGAGAAACTTACCCTGACGTATGTCCTCCAGGGCTTCTTCAACGCTGGATAGAGCCATTACACGTTATCTCCCGGAGATTTGGGTTGGATCAACGGTCTCCGTTCTTGAGCAGGCTTTCGACGTACTTTGCCAGTATGTCTACCTCCAGGTTGACCTGATCGCCTACTCGCTTCTCCTTCAATGCCGTATTGTCTAAGGTGAAGGGGATAAGAGATACACTAAAGTAAGTGGCCCCCCTTTTTACCACGGTAAGACTTATACCGTCAACCGCGATAAATCCCTTCTCAACCAGGTAGGGGCTGAGCCGCTTGGGGACTCGGAACCGCATGAGTATGCAGTCGCCTTCATGCTTGATGGAGCTTACCCGTCCCCGGTCGTCTACGTGGCCCTGCACCACGTGACCTCCCAGCCTGTCCGAAAAGGACAATGCTCGTTCCAGGTTTAGCCCCATGCCCTCGTCCAGAGAGCCCAGGTTGGTGCGCCGCATGGTTTCGGGCGCCAGGTCCACGCTGAAGCCGTCGGGCGTAATGTCCACCGCCGTTAGGCAGGCCCCGTTGACGGACACGCTGTCCCCCAAACCGAGTCCCTCCAGGACCTTGGAAGCCCCAACCGTCAGCCGGACGCTCCCATCCTGAACTTGGGCGTCGGTCAACGATATGACTTTGCCAACTTCTTCGACTATGCCTGTAAACACTGGCTTTCCTGTCCTTGCCTCCTCCCCCTCTGGGGAGGGTTGGGGTGGGGGGTTGTCCCTCCTCCGTACTTAGCCTTTTCCGTCGGGCTTGTCCACGTATCCTACCACCAGAACGTCGTGCTCGATGGTTTCCACTGTGACATCCCTGAGCCTCAGCGCTTCATACATGGTTTCCGCCCCGAGGCCTCCGACAGGGGTCTGCGTTCCTTCGCCTCCCACGATGACAGGAGCAATGAAGGCGTACACCTTGTCCAATAGTCCCTCGTCTAAGAGAGACCCCATCAGCGTCCCGCCGCCCTCCACCATGAGGCTGACCACTCCCATGGAACCCAGGTAGGCCATAAGAGACGGGAGGTCTACTCTTCCGGTTTCGGCATTAGGCAGACAGACTGTTTCCGCCCCAGCGGACTCCAGGGAACGATGTTTTCCGGGGTCGAGTCCAGCAGCGGCAATCAGGGTCCGGCCGGGCTCCTTCAGGAGCGTCGAGGCAACAGGGGTGCGGCCCGAGCTGTCCACTACGACCCTGAGAGGTTGCCGTTCCAGTGGGTGTCCTTTATCGTCTCTGGCCGTCAGCTTCGGGTCATCCTTGACGACGGTGTTCACTCCCACCATCACGGCGTCGGAGATGCGGCGGATCTCTTGCACCCGCTCACGGGACTTGGGACCGGTGACCCACTTGGAATGGCCGGTCCGGCTGGCAATCTTGCCGTCCAGGCTCATGGCGAACTTTGCGGTGACGTAGGGAAGGCCGGTGTTGATATGCTTCTTGAAAGCCTCGTAGAGCCGTTCGGCCGTTTGGGCTTCCTCGCCAGTCTCCACCCCAACTCCGGCCGATTTAAGCAGCGAAATGCCCTGCCCGTTCACCCTGGGATTGGGGTCATTGGAAGCCACGTGGACCTCGGAAATTCCCGCGTTAATCACGGCGTCGGTGCAGGGCGGAGTCCGTCCATGAATCGAGCAGGGCTCCATAGTGACGTACAGCGCGGCTCCGGCGGCGTCTGCTCCCGCCTTCTGCAATGCAACCACCTCTGCATGGGCCTGACCGGGGGGTTGAGTATGGCCCTCGCCGATGATGCGCCCATCCTTGACCACTACGGCGCCTACGGCGGGATTGGGGCTGGTCTTGCCCAAGGCCTCATGCGCCAACTCTAAAGCACGCTTCATGTAATGGTTGGAGGAGGTCATGTCAAGGACAGCGGCTTACGCCAGACGTGATTCGCGGGGAAGTGGAACGCCGTTAATGAGACGTGCGGGTTGGTGGATGGGGAGGGGTCCGGCGGGTCTTGATTTATCCCGTTTGTACAAGGGTTGGCTCCGTTCAGGCAGCCGCCCTGTTCGCTGGGGCCTAGTTCAATTGTCTCGCCCCATTTTATCCAATGTCAAGGGATAAAACCAAATGAACATTATCCGATTGCGGATAATCAACCACGCCGAACATTCTGGTCTGCGCGGTAGTTGCGGAAGTACTGGCTGGGCACCGGTTCTCCCTGGTCCTGGTACTTGCTGTCCAACTGGCCGGAGCCGTAGGGATTCTCGGCGGGTGTGGACAACTCCATGAAAGAGATTTGGGAGACCCTCATGCCAGCGTACAGGGTTATGGGAGACCCGGAGACGTTGCTCAACTCCAGGGTAAGGTTGCCCCTCCAACCGGGATCGACCCAGCCTGCGGTGGAGTGCACCAGCAGGCCCAGCCTGCCCAGGGAACTCTTGCCATCCAGCCTGGCGGCTATGTCGTCGGGTAAGCAGATGCGCTCTTCAATTACTCCCAGGGCGAACTCGTGGGGATGGAGGTAAAAGGGGATGTCCTCGTGAATCTCCACCTCCTCGGTCAGCTCCGGCAATTCCTGCTTCACGTCGATATAGGGGACCCTGGAGTTGCGGAAGACCCGCATCTTGGAACCGAGGCGGAGATCGACGCTCGCGGGTTGGAGAAGGCTCTCGTCCCATGGGTCGATAATGATTCTCCCGGCCTCAACGGCCTCGCGTATGCTCCGGTCACTCAGCAGCACTTCCCACCCTCACTCGCCTTACTCGACCGCGTTTACCGACGGCAGGGCGAGTTTTGCATAGCCATCCGGTCTAGTCAAGCTGGCCCGGCGTTGTGAGAACCCTCCACGCCGGGCCAATCCCCCGCAGTTAAATTGAGGACGACCTATTCCAGATTGAACACGCCTTGGACGGTTATGGTCACGCCGAGTTCCCCGCCACTGATGGGCGTCGCCGCCGAATCCATCGCTTCGACCCTCGCCAATCTGGGATACGACACGTCGAACGTTCTCGGCGATGACCCGAAGGACTCGCTGATGTGGACGAGGTCGCCCAGGCTGACTCCCGCGTTTTCAGCCAGTTCCATGGCCTTGGCGGCCATGTCCTCGACCGCCAACTTGCGGGCCTCCGTTTCCAGCGACTTTGGGTCGTCCAGCCCGAAACGAATCCCGTTAAAGCGGGCGAGGTCGCCTCCCGCCTCCACCATGTCGTCGATCGCTGCGCCCACCTGCTCCAGGTCTCTGATCGTCACCGCGATCTGGTTGTTGACCCGGTAGCCGACCAACTCACTCCGGTCGTTTTCCCGGTCGTACTGGTATTCGGGGTAGATGTTGAAGCTGGTGGTCTGGATGTCCCGGTCTTCCACTCCCAAAGCGGCCAGAGCTTCCATCATGGCGTCCATGGCTTCGGCGGCGTTGCTCCGGGCCTCGGCGACGGTTTCTGCCACTGCTTCGACTCCCCCATTCAGTGTGGCGATGTCAGGCGCTGACGTGACCTGCCCCATTCCCGTCACCCAGATGCCGGACTGAGCGTCGTCGGAGGTCTTTGTGGAACCTTCCAAGCCGCTGAGGGCTCGGTCCACCCGCTCTTCGATGCGTGTGATCTGGGCCGAGTTGTCCTGGGGAGCCGGGGGGTCCGTGTCTGCGGAGTTGCAGGCGGCAGCCACAAGAGACAACGCCAACATTCCCGCCAGCGCCGTAACGAGGATGTTCCGGTTTATGTAGGTCCAGAGTCTGTTCATCTTTCACCTCCTATGTGGTTCAAAAGTTATGACGTACCCGACAGGCGATTTGTTCCCGGCGCCCTGCCTTTAGGAGACCCTCCTACGACGTGTGCGCAGTTTAAGAGCCAGGACGACGACCAACCCCAGGGCCAATGCAGCCAGAACCCCCTCGACTATCCACCACACCGAGACGCCCCGGTCCGTCCCCAGCGACTCCCGCATACGAGTGGTCTGTTCGGTAGTTATGTCGGTCGATTCTCTGGCCCCCCGACGTTCCATGTCGTCGTCCGGCGCGACTTGGGGCGCGGGCGGCGAGGTGGAATGTGGCGTGACGGTAGGCGTTGGCCAAGGGGTAAGCGTCGGAGTAGCAGTCGGCCGGGGAGTGGCGGTCCGCTTGGGCGTCGGCGTATCTGTAGGTTGCGGAGTTGGCATCGGGGGAGCTGGAACGGCCGTGGGCCGATAGGTGGGAGCGTCGGCCGGCCTCTCTGCGACATCGCCCACGGGAGGAGCAGAGGTCGAGGCGCCCGACGTGGGTTCCACAGCACGACTCATCGCCGTGTCCGGCTCTGAGTCGTTCTCATCGGCTCTGCCCATCGAGAGAGCAGCGGGCTGGGGAGTCTGTGTAGGCGCTGGCGTCGGCTCTACCATAGCCATCTCAGGCGCCGGAGTCGGCTCCAACGTTGACGTAGGGGGGGCTGGCATAGCGGTGACGCCGGGAGGTTTTTCTTGAGGCGCAGGAGTAGCTCTGGGCGGTATCGGAGTGCCTGTGGGCAAGACGTCTGGATCGTCCAGAATTGTTGCGAAGGAGTCCCCGTTTTCCTCGGCGACCAGCGCAGTTTCTCCTCCGTCGTCCGGCCCGCGGGTCACGTCAATGGACAGGGTAACGGCGAAGGCAACCACCGCCACTGAAGCCGCAGCCCCATAGGCCCAGACCGGTACTCGAAAACCCGGGAATCCTTTGGCGGCAACTGGCTCCAGAGGCTCAGGCACGGAGTCGGGAGCCTCTGCAAACGTAAAGTCCCGTCGGGTCGGGATGACCGGCGTCTGGCGGAGCAGACCTACAGTGTCTCTCAGGGAGTCCAGTTCTTCAGAGCAGGACCCGCACGTCTGGAGATGGTCCTCGATCTTCCGTACGTCGGCGTCGCTCAGGCCGCCGTCCAGATATTCGGACAAGCTCTCCATCGGTATATGTTTCGGTCTACGTTTGAATAACCACATGGCTCTCTAATTATCCTGACGGAACCTGTCCGGCAAAAGTTCCGGTTGCTGCCGCAGTCGGTCTCTGATTCCAGCCCGGGCTCTGGCCAGCCGCGATTTCACTGTCCCGACGTTCACATTGGTGATGCGGGCCGCGTCTTCGTAGCTGTAACCCTGGACGTCAATCAGAATTGCCGTGAGCCTTCGCTCTTCGGGCAAGCTTAAAAGCGCGGACTGTATCGCCCTGCTTAGCTCCTCCCTGACCGCATAGTCGTCCGGTGATTCTTCCCCAGATGGCAGGTCGAGAGGAGGTCGGTCCGTGTCCTCATATGAAGACGGGGCGTCCACGGACATCACCGGACGGGCCCGCCTGGACCTGAGCATGTCCTTGCAGGCGTTGGAAACGATGCGCATCAGCCAAGACGTGAGGTTCTCGCCCCGGAACGTCCCGAAAGCCCTGTACCCTGACAAGAAAGCTTCCTGCACCGCGTCTTCGGCGCCCGCCCAGTCTCCCAGCATCCTATAGGCCAGGTTCTGAGCCCTGGTCTGGTGGTCTACGATAACGCAGTTGTAGCAATGCCATGCGCCGGACCTGTCGGTTACGGCTACGAGGGCATGCTCTTGAGGCCGCAAACACGCGTCCGATCTCACGGGCAACCCTAACAAACGGCTTCCAGTCCCTCCCGAACAGCATCTGGGAGGGACTGGAGACAGGCCCAATCTTATTTTAGGCGTTTGCCAGGGTCAAGGCGGCTTGGCAGGCCGGGGGTTGCCGTCCTCTCCTTCCTGTAATCGACTTCCAGGACTATCCACGCTTCCACAAACCCGCCGCCTGTTCAATCAGCCGCACCAGCTCAGCCACGTCAGGGTCTTCCGGGAAAAGCCGCCGGACGTCAATCGCGGTTTGCGCCAGGTTCTCCAGACTCCCGTCCTGGGCCCAGTAGCTCTCCCGGAGAATCTCCGCAAGCTCTGCGGCCACAGCGGCCAACCGGAACGTCGGAGCGGACTGCTCAAAGCTGGCGGCAAGCTGGTTGGTGTTGAAGGCACGGCTCAGTTCGATGACGTTCCGGCTGTCGGGGTCCTCGTACCTGATGAAGACCTCGGCCATCTGTCCCTGGGTCTCCGGGTGTAGCTTTATCTCATACAGGGCCGTGACACTGTGGCCGGCGCCCACTTCTCCGGCGTCCACCTGGTCGTTGCGGAAGTCGGCGTCGTCCACGCGCCGGTTTTCATATCCCAGGAGACGGTAACGGCTCACCACGCCGGGGTTGAAGTCCACCTGCACCTTGGAGTCCAGCGCAATGACCTGAAGGGTTCCCGTCAGGTTCTCAACGAAAATTCTCTCTGCTTCTTTCAGGGTGTCAACGTAGGCGTAGGCTCCGTTTCCGTCGTTTGCCAGCTGCTCCATGAGGATGTCGTTGTAGTTGCCCATGCCGAACCCAACGGTTGACAGGGTGACGCCTTCCTCCACCTGGTTCTTGATGAGCTTCAGGATGGAGTCTGGGCCGGTGTCGCCCACGTTGGCAACGCCGTCGGACAGCAGCATCACACGGGTGATCCTGTCGGGGTGGAGTTCGGCCTCGGCCATCCGGTATCCCAACTGCAGCCCCTCGGCGGCATTGGTTGAACCTTCTGACTGTAATGCGTCGATGGCGCCCATAATCCTCTCGGTGTTCGAGCCTGCGGTGGGTTCCAGCAAGACATGACCTCGGGAACCGTATACCACAATGCCAACCTTGTCCTCGGGACGGAGCTCTCCCACCAGCAGTTCCAGGGAGCGTTTCACCAGACCTAGGCGGTCTTCCCGCGCCATGGAACCGGACACGTCGATAACGAATATCAACGTGGCGTCTTTGCGCTCGTCAGCGGAAATCATCTTGCCCTTCAGTCCTACCCGCATCAGCAAATGGTTGGGACCCCCGAATGGAGAGGGAGAGCCTTCGATGTGTATGGCGAATGCGCCCTCTTCCGGCGGCCGGTAGCCGTGGTCAAAGTAGTTGACGAACTCCTCGACACGCACTGCCTCGGGCAAGGGCAGGTGGCCGTCCATGATGAAACGGCGTGCCACCGCGTAAGAGGCCGTATCGACATCCATGGCGAAGGTCGAAAAATGGTCGTCTTCGGTGTCAATAAAGGGGTTTACGCCATAGTGCTTGAAGAAGAGCAGGTCGTAGGGGGCATCGTTGACGGTGTCGGTTCCACCGGCTCCCAGAGGGTACTGCCCAGCTTCTGGGTCAGACAATTGAACTCGCAACAGGGCAGTTGAGGACTCAGAGATGCCGGTCGGCCTGGCCCCGCGATATTCCAAGGCCGCGGGCGCTGGAGTGGCGGTGGGGTGGGTGGTGGCGCCTCTAAGCGGCATGGGCGCTGCTGTAGGCCGGGGAGCGGCAGTGGGCGGCGCCTGCTGGACCTGGTCTGAGTCGCTGGTCTGGACAGGCTTGGGCGCAGGATCGGAATGGGACCCCGGAGTCGGTACCTCCTTGTTGTTCACTGTGTCCCCGCCCGACGGTTTTATGGTCGACGATTCGCCTGGAGGCTGCTGCGTAGCGGGTCCTTCGTCCTGTCCGCAGGCCACAGACAGCAGCCCCACCAGTCCCAGGAGCAGCGCCCAGAGAATCAGGCTTCTCAGCGGCGTATTCCACGCTTCCTTCTTGAATATACCGACTACAATTCTCATATCTCCCTCCCAATTTCGCTTATTGCCAAACTAGACGGATGAAGAGGAGATATTGTTCCCGGCAGGCCCTGGACAGTCACTAGGCGATAGGGGTTTACCTTGACACCTTTTAGCCTTCACCCTAAAATCCCATATTGAAAGTGGGCGTCCTCTCTGCCTGTATTCCTTACGGAAACAGGCTTGCCGGAGACAGTCAAAGAGGCGTCCGTTTCCCGATAACCCGGCAGAGGGCCGTTCCAAGGAACCACCTTGAAAGTAGTCGAAGGTATAGCATTCCAGGACTCGTCCCTGGTCCCGATTTGGGAGAAGACCTTAGCGGGCCAGCGCCTTTCCATGGACGACGGAGTCCGTTTGTTCGAAACCGCCGACCTTCCGGCGGTGGGGCGAATGGCTGATCACGTCAAGAGCCAAAAAGAGGGCGACAAGGTCTACTTCGTCCTGAACCGCCACCTGAACCCCACCAACATTTGCGTCCTTAGCTGTAAGTTTTGCGACTTCGCCAAGAAGAAGGGCGACCCCGACGCTTACGAGATGTCCATGGAGGAAATCCTGGACCACGTGGATGAGGACACCCGAGAGGTCCACATGGTGGGAGGCCACCATCCCGACTGGCCTTTCGAGAAGTACGTGGAGATTGTCTCCTCCATCCACCAGCAGCACCCTCACGTCCAGATAAAGGCCTTCACGGCAGCTGAAATCGAGTATTTCAGGAGACGCTGGAAGGTGGACCCTGAGGAGTCGCTGGCCCGGCTCAAAGAGGCAGGACTAAGCTCCATGCCCGGCGGCGGCGCCGAAGTGTTCTCGTCCCGGGTGGGAAAGGTTCTCTACCCCGGCAAGAACCACCCCGACCGGTGGGTAGAGATTCACCGGGTGGCCCACAACATGGGCATCCGCTCCAATGCCACACTTCTCTACGGACACATCGAGACCTATGAAGAGCGAGTAGACCACTTCATGCGTCTCCGGGAGCTCCAGGACGACACAGGCGGCTTCCTGGCCTTCATTCCCCTGGAGTACCAAGTGGGAGACACCAACCTGGTGTCCCGGCAGGCCTCAGCGATAGAAGACCTGAAGACCATCGCAGCAGCCAGGCTGATGCTGGACAACTTCCCCCACATCAAGTCCTACTGGGTGATGATCACTGAACAGACCGCCTCGGTGGGGCTCCACTTCGGCGCCAGCGACATGGACGGGACCATCGGCAAGGAGCGCATAGCCCATGCTGCCAAGGCCGAGAGTCCCGGCGGGCTAGCCAGAGACAGGGTGGTCCAACTCATACGGGAAGCCGGAAAGACTCCCGTCGAGCGGGACGCACTCTACAACGTGGTGCAGGTGTATGGACGTAATTAGAGTCGGAAGAATCCCATACCTCAACTCGGAGCCCTTCTACTACCAGATGATCCGGAACGACATCGAGCTCCACAGCTTCGTTCCCAGCGAGTTGACCAAGGCCGCAGAACGGGGCGACATCGACGCAGGCCCCATGCCCTTGGTGGACTACTTTCGTCTTGAAGACCAGTTCAACAGGCTGGGCCAGTTCTGCATAGCCACCCTGGACAAGTCCCGCAGCATACTGTTCTACTCTAAAACGCCCATAGAGGAACTGAACGGCGCCACCATCGGCGTCATCCCCGACACGTCTACGTCGATCAAGCTGCTCCAGTCCCTCTTCAAGGAACGTTTCAACGTTAAGCCCGGCAAATATGTGGGGCTGAAGGACGAGAACGACGCCTTTCTGCTGATAGGAGATGAGGCCCTAAAACGCCGCTACGGCGTCCCCGGCTACCCCTACCGATACGACCTGGGCGAAGAGTGGTTCAAGTGGCACAGGATGCCCTTCGTGTTCGCTGTGTGGGTCGTCTCCAACGAGATGCCGGAGAAGCGGGCCAACTATCTGGAGAACGTGCTCTACACCTGCGTGGACGAGGGACTGGAGCACATGTACGTTATTGCCCAGACAAGGGAAGACGTGCGAATGAGCAACAAGGAAATAGTCGACTACTACCAGGGCATCCGCTACTGGGCTGGAGTGGGAGAGCTGAAGGCTATCCGGCTATTCCGGGAGCTCGTGGACAGCCTGGACTAGCAATGACCTCGGACATTCTGGACACTGTCAGGTCCAAAGTCGAGGCTGCGGACCGCATCACCAACGACGAAGCCCTCTTCCTGATGCGTGAGGCCAACATCCTGGACCTGGCCCCCCTGGCCCAGACCGTAAGGCAACGCCACAACCCCCAGGACGACGTCACCTTCGTCGTAGACACCAACCTCAACTACACGAACGTCTGCGACGCCTATTGCACCTTCTGCGCCTTCTACCGCACCGAGAGAGACGACGACGCCTACACCCACTCTGTGGACGAGGTCATGGAGATGCTGGGGCAGGCCCGGGACAAGGGTGTCACCACCGTCCTGATGCAGGGCGGGCTAAACCCCAAGCTGCCCTTCCAGTACTACCTGGACCTGGTCAGCGAGTCCCGCCGCAGGTACCCGGAAATCCATCCCCATTTCTTCTCAGCCCCTGAAATCATGAAGATGTCCGAAGTGTCGAAACTGTCCGTGCATGACGTCCTGGCCCAGCTTAAGGACGCAGGGCTCCAGACCATCCCCGGCGGCGGCTCCGAGATTCTGTCCAACCGGGTGAAGCACAAAATCAGCCGCCTCTTCCCCAAGGGCAAGGTGGACGACTGGACGTTGGTCCACAGCGAGGCCCACAAGCTGGGCTACAAGACCACGGCCACCATGATGTACGGCCACCTGGAAGACGACGAGGACGTAGTCGAGCACCTCGACCACATACGACAGGTGCAGGAGGAGAACGGCGGCTTCACGGCCTTTATTCCGTGGAGCTACAAGAAGGACAACACTGCTCTGGGCAAGCGGGTGAAACAGGAAGCGGGCCCCAACTCTTATCTCCGCATCATGGCAGTTTCCCGCATCTACCTGGACAACTTCCCCCACATCCAGGCGTCATGGTTCTCCGAGGGAAAGAAGACCGGCCAGGTCGCTCTCCATTTCGGAGGAGACGACTTCGGCGGCACCCTGTTCGACGAGAACGTGATGCAGGAAGCGGGCTTCTACAACCGCACGACAGTGGACGAGGTCTGCAACATCATCCGCGACGCCGGCTTCACCCCCGTCCAGCGCAACACCCTCTACGACATAGTCAAGCGCTGGTAGCAGATTGACCTGATGACTAATGGCGTAGGGGCGACCGGCCGGTCGCCCCTACAAATGAATCTATATTCAGAGTTTACGTGGCTTGGCACGAGCGGCCCGAAGTCTGGCATGCCCCTAGTCCACGTCTACGGCCTGGCCTGTTTCGATGGTGCGATAGATGGCTGGGATCGTGGGTGCCCTGACAGTCATACGCCCTGGACTATCAGGGTGGCCAACATGCCGATCAGGGCTGCCATTACGCCACCGCCTATACCCAAGACTGCAAAAAATAATCGGTCGATGCGGGCGTTGACTTCGTTAATCCTGGACTCGACTTGGGTAATACGGGCAGACATCTCTAACATCCCGGCCCTGAGGTCCTGCTGACCCGCCCTCAGGTCCTGGAGAGCCGCTGAAATTTCGACCATTCGACCTTCCAGCGTTCCCAGCCGTGTCGCCAATTCCGTTTCCGTAGCCATATTCGCCGCTTTCTATACCATTTTAGTCAACGTAGGAGTCGACGTCTACGGCTTGGCCGGTTTCGGCGGCGCGGTAGATGGCCAAGGCCGTCTGCACCGTCTTCTTGGCGAAATGGGCTTCCAGGTCCGGCTGTGTGCCCGCCAGGATGGAGTTGACGAAGTGCTGGGCCGACCTGTTGAAACCCTCGGACCAGATGTGAGGCACGTCATAGGGGATGGTCTCTGTGCCGGTGACTAAAAGCACCGGCGGAAGGTCCATGATTTCCCCTGTGCACCGGGTGACGTGTATCACACCCTTGGAACCGTGAATCTCGAAATAGTTGTCGGAGCGGCCAAAGGTGCTGCGGATGGGCATCTCGTAGCCGAAACTCTCGTCCAGAACGCCCAGACACTCCCGGTCCTTGTACTTCCAGATGGCGGCTATGGGGGCCTCCATGTGCCAGTCCCGTGCAGCGCCGCCTTCCGTGGGCCTGCGGACGATGCCCTGGACCGTCTCAATCTCACCGATCCATTTCATTGCTGTGGCGAGCTTGTGGACACCGTCGTCGAACAACATGCCGCCCGCCGCCAGCGACGGGTCCCTCTTCCAGGCCAAGGGATTGTCGTCCGGCGGGAGAGCCGAGTTCACAACGGAGCCGCCCCTGGTGGTGTGTATCCGCACCAGTGAAGGCTCTCCAATGGCGCCCTCGTCGATAAGCTCCTTTGCTTTCTCAATAGGAGGGTAGAAGAAGAAGTTCTCTGTGACCCGGTAGTAGGTGTTGGCCTTCTCGGCGGCGGCGATAATCCGGTCAGCCTCAGCCACGGTGTTGCACATGGGTTTCTGGCACGAGACGTGCTTGCCCGCTTCCAGCGCCGCCACGACCTGGTCGGCGTGCATGTAGATGGGAGTGAGCAGCTCGATGGCGTCGATGTTGGGGTCGTTGAGCACCTGCTCGAAACTGGGGTAAATCCGAGGCTCGATTCTCCACTTGCGGGCCTGGTCCGACGCCCTGTCGGTCAGGGGGTCACAGATAGCGTAGACCTCACAATTCGCCTCTTGGAGATACCCTGGCACATTCATGTTGGATATGCGCCCACAACCCACAATCGCCATACGAACCTTGTCCATCTTACGTCCCCCTTTTCACGCTATGCGCCGAGGATGTCCCCCAGTATGTCCAAAGAGGGAACCTCCGAAATGATCCCGCGTTCTTTGGCCTTGGAGTACATGGTCTCAAGGGCCTTTGCACCCTCCTGTCCCATGTTGACCGTGTCCTCATTAACGTACATCTTGACGAATCGGCGGCAGGTCTCCCTGTCGATGCCCCGGCCAAAAGGCAGGGAATAGTCAACCGCGTCGTCTTCGTGGTCCAGTGCGTACTTTATGGAGGAGCCAAAAGCCTCGGTGACCCGCAGGCTGGCGTCCTCTCCCAGCCTCCTGTGCACCACGTCGATGCCCAGAGGAATAGGCAGCCCCGTGTCTCTGCCCCATTCGACGCCCAGGTCCATCAGGTTTGTGAATCCCTGGGACTGCCAGGTTATCTGCCCTTCGTGGATGATGAGGCCGGCATCCACCTCGCCCGATTTGACGGCGTCTCCTACTGCGTCGAAGTTAAGGAACACGGGCTCAAAAGGCCGTTCGAGATATATTCTGAGAAGCAGATAGGCGGTGGTGTAGGGGCCAGGGATGCCGATTCTCTTGCCCTCCAGGTCGGCAAGGCTACCAGGGCCGCCAGAGCCTTTCCCCAAGAGAATAGGCCCGTAGTTCCGTCCGATGGATGAGCCGCACACCATGATGCGGTACTGGTCGGCGACCATGGGGTAGGAGGCTGCGGAGATGGCTGTCACCTCAAGCTCACCCTGGAGCGCCCGCTTGTTGAGGGACTCAATGTCCTCAAGGACCTGCTCGACCCGGAAGCCGTCGATGGTCACCTTGCCCGCTGCAAAGGCGTAGAACATGAAAGCGTCGTCGGCGTCGGGGCTGTGTCCTATGCGCAAAGTCTCCATGAATCGTCTCGAACGGGGCCGCTCAAGTATATGGCATGGGGCTATGGGAGTAAAGGAGCGCGGCTGACAGCGACTCTGACGCCGTGCTAAGATTCCTAATCCGCCGAGCAGGGCCGCAGCCAGCGGGACCTCACGGCAGACCTCTCCCTTCGGGGGGGTTACGTTAATGAAAGTCACCGATCTCACAGCCAGCCGGGGCGACCAGCCTGTTTTCATCTGCGACTTCTCCCCGCCCAGGTTTGCCGACTGGAACGTAGTCCAGCGGGCGGCGGAGCTAAGCGCCGACTTCTTGTGCGTGGCCTACAACCCCGGTAAAGCCGTGCGGGTGGACTCTGCCATGCTGGCGTCGGCGATAAAGACTCACACTGGGAAGGAGACCGTCTTCAACCTGGCCACCCGGGACATGAACAGACTGGCCCTGCAGACCCATCTGCTGGGCGCCCAGATGCTAGGGCTGGAAAACGTGGTGGCGGTCAAGGGCGACGACTTCACCCCGCGTGACCTGGAACGGGTCAGACCTGTGGATGACTACCTGCCCACGGAGCTGATACGGGGCGCTGCAACCCTTAACCAGGGGGTGGACTTCAGAGGTTCCCAGCTAAGGGCGCCAACGGATCTGTGTGTCGGCGCCTCCATCGACCTGGGGCGTGGTGTCCAAAAGGAGGCCGCCCTGGCCCACCGCAAAGTCCAGGCAGGCGCCCAGTTCTTCATCACCCAGCCAGTTTTCAGCATGGCCGAGATAGACGCCTTCCATGCCGCATACCGGGAAGCCGCTGGTCATGAAATGGAAGTCCCAGTGTTTTTCGGGCTTCAGGTGATGATACAGGGAGGTGTGGTCTTTTCAGGGGTGCCGGAGAGCGTTCGGGACGAGTTGGACAGGGGCAGAGACGGCTCGGACATGGCACTGGAACTCCTCAGCTCCTTCACAGAGAACGGTGTGAACCGCATCTATCTGGTGCCTCCAATACTCAAAGGCGGGGCCAGGGACTATCCCGCG
The DNA here is from genome assembly GCA_034422875.1 of Dehalococcoidia bacterium. Taxonomy (GTDB): domain Bacteria; phylum Chloroflexota; class Dehalococcoidia; order Lucifugimonadales; family JAGWBF01; genus DAOUJI01. The sequence goes on from DAOUJI010000107.1 coordinate 46,831, forward strand.
GCCCAGCGGGTGCTAGACGGGTTCTACGGGTAGCCCGAACTTACAACAACTGCATTAACAACAAGAGAGGTGCAACTATGGCGTCGCTACAGGAAGAAGTTGGGCAACAGCTCGCGGAAAAAGGACTCAAAATCGCGGTGGCTGAAGCCTGCACCGGCGGGCTGGTGGGCTCCAAGATTATCAGCGTGCCCGGTAGTTCCAAGTATTTCATCGGCGGGGTAATCGCCTACACCGGCGGCTCCAAGACCAAGGTGCTTGGGGTCTCCCAGGAAGTCATGGACACCGAGGGCTCGGTCAGTCCTAAGACTGCCGTAGCGATGGCGGAGAGGGCATGGAGGCTCATGGAAGCCGACGTAGGAGTCTCGACCACGGGAGTCGCAGGGCCCGGTCCAGGCAGACCGGGCTTCCCGGTGGGACTGTTTTACATCGGGCTATCCGCTGCCGACGGCTATGAGGCTTCCAGGGAACTGCGTTGGAACGATGACCGGAACGGGAACCGGGACCGGACAGCCGACGCGGTGTTGGAAATGGTCAAGGAATACCTGGCCCAGAAGAGCTGACGGTAGAGCCGATTTCTCGTATTGCACGCGAAGACCTTTGGACAACTGGTAGGGGCAACCCTCGTGGTTGCCCTGTTCCCCGACTGGACGACACCTTTGGGCGACCACAAGAGTCGCCCCTACAGGTTTCGCTGGCGGTCCGTGGCGCCCCATCGCCGCCTTCTCTCGACGGTGGAGAAGGGACAATATGCCCCCTCTCCCAGGGGAGAGGGTTGGGGTGAGGGTATGACCCTCCCCTAGGCTAGGCCGGAGCCTCTTCTCCGCCGCCGCCGTACACTTCCGCAACCGGCGCTGGGCGACCCTCATCGGCTGCTAGAGCCGTGCCCATCGCCAGAATGGCAACCTCTATCTGGCTGTCATCGGGTTGGCGCGTCGTGAGCTTCTGCAGCGTTAGCCCTGGAATGGCGAACAGTTGCGTTATCGGGTTGTCCCGATGCGCGCCGCTGAACCGTATGACCTCATAGCTCAGGGCGGCAATGATGGGAATAAAAATCACCCGCGAAGTAATCAACCACCAGAGAGGTTCTCTGCCCAGAAAGGCAAACACCAGAATGGCCACCACCGCTACGGTGAGAAGGAAGGCTGTCCCGCACCTGGGATGGGCCGTGGGGAATTGGCGCACGTGCTCTACGTCCAGAGGAAGGCCCGCCTCATGAGTGTGGACAGCCATGTGCTCTGCGCCGTGATACGCGAAAACCCGGCGTATGTCGGGCATGAGTCCTATCAGCCCTATATACCCTACCAGCAGGATCAACCGAATCACGCCTTCGATGAGGTTGACCAGAGGGTCGGACGAGAAGACGTCTTCCAGTGGGCGTGTTGCGAAAAGGGGCGTGAGAAAGAAGATGCCTATGCCGAGAGCCAGTGAGAAAGCAATCACTATGGCCATCGTCCATTTCGACACTTCTTCCTGGCCGTCGGTCTGGTCCTCCACGGCAATGAGCGCCGACTTGTTGAGGGCCTTGATTCCCAGGCTCAGGGTTTCGATGAGGACCAGAATGCCCCGTATCAGGGGGACCTGGCGGAGCTTACCGGTGTATATCTGGCTTAACGGCTCGGACAGGGTGTGTATCTGCCCGTCGATCCGCCTTACTGCGAGGCTGTAATGACGGCGACCCCGTATCATCACGCCTTCGATGACCGCCTGACCGCCGTAGAAAAATGGTTGCTGAGACAAGCTCGGCTCCTATGCTCCTACCGAGAAGGACCTTGCCGTTACACCCTCTCCACCCGGGAGAGGGCGCTTCCATACATGACCGCAAACCCTGGATTCCGGCCTGCGCCGGAATGACGGAAGTTGAGTAGAGGTCTCCCAAGGGGAAAAGGCGAAGTCGCCGTCAATTTGCATAGGAACGGCCGGGGGGCGACCTACTCCATCTTGAAGCGGCGCCTCAGCCTTTCGATGCGACCCTCGGTGTCGACGACGCGCTGCTGCCCCGTGTAGAAGGGATGGCAGCGGCTGCATATCTCAACTCTCAGGGCGCCTTTGGTGGCCGCCGTTTGAAACACATTGCCGCATGAGCAGGTGATTGTTGCGGCCTCGAAATTAGGGTGGATTTCCTTCTTCATGTCGCTGTCCTGTTGGCGCCTAGCTGGCGGGATACACGCTGGCCCGTTTTCGGTCCTTGGTGTCCCATTCGAATTTCACTCTTCCGTCTATGAGGGAGTACAGTGTGAAGTCACGTCCGAGCCCTACGTTGCGGCCGGGCCTGATGCGGGTGCCCCGCTGCCGGACGATAATGGAGCCGCCTCTGACCTGTTGCCCGTCGTAACGCTTTACGCCCAGCATCTTGGGTTTGCTGTCGCGGCCGTTTCTGGAGCTTCCTCCGGCCTTCTTATGAGCCATTGTCGCTCTCCTCTTCGCCGTCAGCCTCGTCGGAGGCTTCCTCTGCGTCTTCTTCTATATCGTCGTCCTCAACCGTTTCGTCGTCGGACGTTTCTTCGTCCGCGAGCTCCTCTTCGGTCTCTTCGGCCTCGTCTACCGGTTCCTCCAGGGCCTCGGCCTCATCAACCGGCTGCTCCGGTTCCACGTCTTCGGGCACAACCACTTCATCAAGCGCTGGAATTCCCACGTCCTCGCCGTCCAGCATGATGGCCGTGATTGCCAGCCTGGTGTACGGCTGCCGGTGGCCCCGCTTGACCCTGTAGCGCACCTTACGCTTGTACTTGAAGACGATGATCTTGTCATCTTTAATCTGGTCCTGGACGTTTGCCAGCACGGAAGCGTTCTCGACCACGGGTGCGCCCAGTACGATGCCGTCGTCCTTGGATACAGCCAGGATGTCCCCCAGCTCAATGGACGACCCCGGCTCCACCGGAAGCTTGTCCACGTCGATAACGTCCCCAGGGCGGACCCTGTACTGTTTCCCACCGGATTTTAATATTGCATAAGCCATGTTATCCCCAACTGGGTATTGTATGCGCCGTCCAAAGGGAGTGTCAACAAAACCGGACACCGGGTGGTGACTCAGTTTGAATTAATCTCTTTCAAAATCCACTCGAACCCATATTGCTTGTCCACCAAGCCAGCCGCCTGAGCGGGCGTCTGTTTCAATGTCTTGTGAATCCTACAGAAGTTGTACCAGCCGAAATAGAGGGCCAGAGCGTGACAGTGGTTTTCCAGCTTCTTACAAAAAGCGTTGGTGAGTCGGGTGTGCCGACGTAGGGACATGCGGGTTGTTAGATTGTGTCGCTCAACGTGGGAAGTGCTTATGTCCTCTTGGGCCGGATTCCCGACAACCCGAACCCTCTTTGCACTTACGCAATAAGCGGGGCTATAACGACCGCTGGGAATCGACGGACCCGCCCCGTAGAGCTTCACCAGGTGGCCGTAGTCCACGTATCCCTCGAAAGCTCCCTCTACGGCTTCTAGGTAGGCCCTGTAGCCGTCTGTGGTCAACTGGACACGGTTGGCAAGCCGTTCTCTCAAATCATCCATGAATTCAATGGCGTAGCCGCCGTCCCTGCCAGGGCTGACAAGCCAAGAGATTATGAGCTTGGAGTCGCTGTCCAGGCCCGTCCATGTCCAAACATCCCCTGCTCCCTCTGGAGCGGCGTCCGAACGGTCTACGTTCTTGGCCTTGGCGTAGCAGAAACTCCAGATTTCGTCACATTGGACACGGCTGGCGTGGACGTCCCGCACACGCTCATTGTGGATGCGTTCACAGGCAATGCCAGCGTCAACTAGGAGCTTGGTGACGGTGTTTATGGAGACTCCAACCACACGGGAGATTGACCGCATGGAAGAGCCTTCGACCAACATGTTGAGTATCTGAATCCGCTTGTGTTCAGGCAGTTTGTTCATGCCTGAAGCATATAGTATTCACGAGCAATTGGCAAGCATTTAGGTCAGATTGAGTAAGGTGTTAAAAACACTAGGTGAACTTGCACCTAGGGTTTTGGGTGACAAGTTACTCTACGACTTGTATATCCAAGCTGATGAGAATCTTGCGAATCGTTTCGGGATGGGGAAGGTCCTTAAGAATCACCCCTTTGCTAACATTGTGCAAACTGACTCCAATGGGATGGCCAGGATTAAGAGAATAGTCTATGATTCGGTCGTCATCCAACTCCTCTGCATAGCCAGCCGTCCCCGACTCGAATTCAATCAACACAGAATCAATCTCGTCGCTCTTCATTATCGTTATCATCGCTACCTTCTTGGTGTGTCTGAGAGTGTGTGTGTATACGTCTCTGATGCGTCTATCACCATCTGTTTGAATTTTCACTACCCGACCGTCTGGGAGTCGACCACGGTATATCATTGTACTGTCGGACCCATATGACGGATTCCAGTGACTTAGACCGTACTCCATTTGGTCTCTTGTAATGCCAAACTTATCCATCCGCCTCTGGATATACTCATTGATCTCTACCGCCAACGGACATTCACCACTTCACCAAGAATGATATCGTTACCCCAGCTTTTAATCTCTCCCCCTTTCTCAGTGGCAGTTCAAAAAGTGCTATACCCCGCTGACACAGAGTGTGGTTCAGGTTGAATCCGACGCCAGCACAGCCAGTTTTCGATGTTAGGCAGTCTTTTTGCCGCTACCCCATCGGGCACGAGCCGCATTACGGGCTATGTCGGAGCGTTGCTGAGGAGTCAGGGATTTGGCGCGGGCCTTGCCACCAACTAGACCGCCGTCACGCCGCTTAGAGGGTGTATCCTCTTTCAATTCACCGGTTGCTATCTTCGCCACCTTAACGGCGGCTCCTACGGTGTCTGCTGAGCGTCTCTCTCCTTGCGGTCCTCTGACCATGCCGGTTCCCTCCTTACCCAATGGACAACTGGCGACCTGTAGCAGCTCGGTATCGCCATTGCCATTTGTCAAATTTACGCCTTTGTCTATACTTCGTCAAGAGTTTTCGATTAGGCCGAATCTAAGACTTCGACCAAAACCATTGCTAATCTCCAAGTCCGTCAAACTGAGACACTATCCGACACCGGATTGCTCGTTGAAGGCGACCACCTGGCCGTCTTGTGTCCCAATGCTATAATCCACTCGGAACGCAGATATGGAAATGCTTGAAACCGGGTTCAACCGCCTTGGGTTGGACCTCTCCCCCGGCGCAGCGAGTCAATTCGAGACCTACCACCGCCAGCTGGTGGAATGGAATTCCCACGTCAACCTGACCGCCATCACCGACTGCCGGGAGGTCCAGGCCAAACATTTCCTGGACTCTCTCACCGTTTCAGCAGCCCTCAGCGACACCGTGAAGAAGTCGGGGCGCTTGGTGGACGTGGGGTCTGGCGCCGGTTTCCCCGGGGTCCCCTTGAAGCTGGCCTACCCCGGAATGCATGTGACCACGGTGGAGTCATCGGTCAGGAAGAGCGCATTCATATCCCACATCGTGGAAGTCCTGGGTGCCGAGGATGTACAGGTATGCGCCCGGCGGGCCGAACTGGCAGCCCGTGAACCCTGCTACAGGGAGACCTTCGACGTGGCCGTCAGCCGGGGAGTGGCCTCCCTGCGGGTTGTGTCAGAGTTGTGCCTTCCCTTTTGCAAGTTGGGCGGCGTGACCATTGGCATGAAAAAGGGCGACATTAGCCAGGAAGTGGAAGACGCCGCCAACGCCATCGACCTGCTGGGAGGCCGCCTGAGGGATGTCCTGCCGGTGGAAGCGCCGGGACTGGAGGACGATCGAGTTCTGGTGGTAATCGACAAGGTGAAGCCCACCCCTGAGAAGTATCCCCGCAGGCCAGGGATGCCCAGGAAACGCCCTCTCTAATCCCCGATACGACATGTCGCTGCTTCAACCCAACCGCCAGCCCGTCAGCCTGACCAGACGGCTGTTGTCGCCAGCAGCCGTGGTTTCGTTTGCCGTGGCCGGGGCGTTCATATTTTTCCTGGTCGCCGGTTTAGACATCGACCTGGACACTGCCTGGGACAGCTTGAAGTCCAGCGACCTGATTCTTTTCGTTGGAGCGATCCTGGTCCACTATACGACTTTCTTGTTTCGCGGCGCCCGCTGGAAGCTCCTCCTGGAGAACGCCCAAACCAGTGACGAACCGCACAAGCCCGGAGTTCTCCATTGCGGACATTTGCTGCTTTTAGGTTGGTTCGTCAACTCGATCACCTGGTTCCGACTGGGTGACGCCTTCCGGGCCTACGCCTACTCGGAAGACACGGGCTCCGGTTTCCCTCACACCATCGGCACGATATTGGCGGAACGCTTCCTGGACATGATCCTGGTGCTGGCGCTGTTGCTATTGGCCACGGCAATACTGGTGGTTACCGGCGCCGGGACTTCCTGGGTGTTCGTCGGCCTGGCGGCCGTGATGGCGGCGCTCATCGGAGGAATTCTCGCCGGGATGGGTTTCTTCAGGGAACGTTTGCTCAAGATATTGCCAAACAAAGTGCAAGGGCATTATCGACGGTTTAACGACGGCGCAATGGGCAGCTTCGGAAGGCTCCACCTGGCCACAGCCTTGGGTCTGCTGGGGTGGGCCTCCGAGATGGGACGCCTGATGCTGGTGACCGAAGCCCTCGACCTCCCCCTGGGAGTCCCACTGGTTATATTCGTCACATTGGCCAATGCTATGCTGACCCTGGCTCCCATCACACCCGGAGGTCTGGGCGCCGTCGAGTGGGGCGTCACAGGTTTGTTGTTGTTGGGCGACAACATATCCACGGAGACGGCGGCCTTCTCCGTCGTGGCCCTGGACAGGTCCATCAGTTGGCTGAGCGTCATAGGGGTAGGCGCATGCGCATTCATCGGCAGAGAGTTGTGGAAGCGGCGCAGGAACGCAGCGGCTGCCGGCGCCCCGCCTGAGTCGGAACAGGTGTCGGCGGACACTTCATGACCAACTTGGCCACGGCGCATCGGTCGGGGTGACGTTCCGGTCCCAAACTATAATGTTGAGCAAGGCGCTGTTTCTGTCGTTGAGGCCTGGACTGTCTGTTTGGGCTTTGGCTGCGTTGGCCTCGTTGGCAGCTTGCACTTCCTCCGACGCCAGCACACCCACTCCCGCCGGGCAAGTCTCCGAGAACCCTACACCCCTCCTCGAACCGACCAACACGCCGCTTCCCACAAATACTCCGGCGCCGGTGGTCTCCCCAAGTCTGGCCCCCACCATCAAGCTTGCACCGACGGTAGTGGCGACACCGACCAGAGAATCCATTTTGGCCCCTGACGTCCCCACCAACACACCTGTACCTCAACCGACGCCTACACCATCCCTAACCCTGCAGGCTCCTCCCGCTCCAATGCGCACATCTACTCCTGTACCTACACCCAAACCGGCGCCTACGGCTACGCTTCAGCCAACCGCTACTCCTACACCAGCTCCGACGCCATCGCCGACTCCGGACCCCACACCCACGTCTTCACCGACTCTTATTCCGACGCTCACTCCGCGTGACGCAACAACCTCTCCCGAGGAAGGCAGGCTTAAATATGACCCGGCGGGGGAAGACCGGAACTGCAGCGACTTCGCTACGTGGAGAGAGGCCCAGGACTTTTTCGAAGCGGCTGGCGGCCCAGACGAAGACCGTCACCGTTTGGACGGTGATAGAGACGGAATGGCTTGTGAAGGGCTGCCGGGAGCGCCGAGTTGATGGGCTGCTTAAGCGTAGCGTCTCACGCCCAAGCAAAACGCCAACTGGGAAGGTCCACCATCCATTCTCCGTCTTCGAGCAGCATGGGGATGATCAGGCCGGACATGGCCCTGCGGCTTTCGACGACCTGCTGGTCATCTTTGACCCCAAAGGGCAGGAACGCAAAGGCATGGGAGTCGTCGATGTAGCTGGTTGGGGCCACGCCCAGGTCAGTCAGGTCTTCCAGAGGCCACATCTTGAGCACTGCCTCCCGGAAGTCTTCCATCATCAGCGCAAACATGGGGTGGTTGGCATCGTGGGCGGCCCGGTAGACAACCTGCATGTCCACTTCGTGCTGGGTGCCCCAGACTCCCTGGCGGACGCCCCGCGATTCCCGCGAAAGCAGGCTCCACGCCGCGGCGATATCGTCTCTGACCGCTTCCGCAAACCTCCCGGCGCGAATGCCGCACTCGTCCGGTGAGTTGCTGCGCTTGTGTCCAGGTATTCGCATCCGATCCTCTCCGCTACGACCTGAAGCGGCGCCTAGCTGGTTGGGGCATTGTACCACGGGGCACGGCGCCCACAACCAACGAGCCGCCTCCCAGCCCTTGACACGCGGCCTCCTTTGCTCTGGAATATATACGGACCTCTTAACCTGCTGAATGAGTCTTACAGGGTTTCTAGACCTATTCCGGGACCACCCGGTTTTCGACAGGCTTGCCCAGGCCCTCGGCCAGAAGCAAGCCCGTTGCCTGTTGGAAGCGCCTGAGGCGGCCCGGCCTCTAATAGCGGCGACTGTCTGGCGTCATTGCCGCAGACCTGTTCTGGTAATTTCGCCCCGGCCCGACGAGGCGAGGAAGTTCCACGACAACCTCCAGTTGTATCTGGGAGAAGACGCTCCTGTCCGCCTCTTCCCTGAACCCGACGTCATGCCCTTCGAACGGCTTGTGGCAGACGCTGACGCCAACAACCAACGTTTGGCGGCGCTGTCCGAGCTCCATCAGGACGTTGGGTCAATAGAGGCATGTCCCGTTATCGTGTCGTCCGTTGCAGCCCTGCTGCAAAAGACTCTCCACCCCGAGTCTTTCAGGGCCACGCGCCACACGCTGGAGGTTGGCCAGGAAATACGTCTGGGCGAGCTCCTGATGCGTTGGGTGGAACTGGGATACCGGCGGGAGAGCAGCGTGGAAATTCCCGGCTCCTTCAGCCACCGGGGTGGCATTCTGGACATCTACTCCCCGGCATCTCCGTTGCCCGCCCGCCTGGAGTTGTGGGGAGAGCGTATAGACAGCATCCGCCTCTTCGATCCCGCGTCCCAGCGTTCTGTGCGCAGGGTTGAGTCGGTGACCGTGATCCCGGCCAAGGAGACCTTGCCGTCTCTCGCTGACAAGGAACGCGTCTCAGACCTCATCGGAGCGTTGGGGTACGATGGCTGCGCTCCCTCGGTTGTCGAGCGGTTTCAGGACGAGCTCACAGCCATCTTTTCGGGACTGGAAGTTGACGAGCTTCCGTTGTACAACGGCTTTCTGAACCACTCCACGCTGCTGGACCATCTTCCTCCTGAAACCATGCTCATATTCGACGGAAAGACATCTGTCGAGTCCGAGGCCGAGTCCTTAGTCCTCAGGGCTGAAGAGCTGAGAGCAGCCCGTACGAGCCGCCATGAGCTGCCCGTCAACTTCCCCTCGCCTCAAGCTGACTGGGACAGCCTGTTCCCAATGCGCAGCGCAGGGCCCACCCTGGAGCTGGACGGCTGGACATCAGGCGACGACGGCCTGGACTTACGGCCAGCCCCATCCTATTTCGGACGGCAGGGAGAATTCGCCCAAGACCTGAAATCGGCTCTCGCGGCCGGGAAGCGAATCGCTGTCGTGAGCCGGAATGCCCGCCGCCTCTCCGAGGCGTTGGGGGACGAAGGTCTGATCGCCTCCGTATCTTCGGACCTCGATGAACCCCCACGTCCCGGAAGCCTGACGTTGGTCTCTGGCGCGCTGATGGAAGGATGGACCCTTCCCCTGGACGACGGCGACCTCACCGTGTTCACCGACTCTGAGATCTTCGGTGTTTCTAAAGAGAGACGCAGGCGCAGAAGGACTCCGGTCCACAGGGGTCACCAATCAGTGGAACTCACCCCAGGGGAATTCGTGGTCCATATAGACCACGGCGTAGCGCTCTTTACCGGAACGGTTAGGATGGACCAAGGAAACGACGAGCGAGAATATCTCGCGCTGGAGTACGCCGAGGGCGACAAGCTCTATGTGCCCACGGAACACCTGGACAGGGTCGCTCCTTACGCGGCGCCCGGGGACCAGAGACCCAATCCCACGCGGTTGGGGACCGCCGAATGGAGCAGGGTCAAAGAACGGGTCAGGAACTCAACACGGGAGATGGCCAAGGAGTTGCTCAATCTCTACGCATCCCGTCAGGTGGTTGAGGGCACCACTTTCGGCGGAGACACTCCCTGGCAGCAGGAGCTGGAGGACGCATTCCCCTACGAAGAGACCGCTGACCAGGAACGGACCATCCGGGAAGTCAAGACAGACATGGAGCAGCCCAGGCCCATGGACAGGCTGGTGTGCGGCGACGTAGGCTACGGCAAGACGGAAGTGGCGTTGAGAGCATCCTTCAAGACCGCCGCAGACGGCCTTCAGACGGGCATCCTGGTGCCCACGACCGTGCTGGCGCAGCAACACTACGCCACCTTCAAGGAGAGGCTCAGCCCCTTTCCGATCAGGGTCGAGGCGCTCAGCCGTTTCCGCACCAAGGCTGAGCAACGGGAAGTCATAGACGGGTTGAAATCCGGCGCGGTGGACATCGTCATCGGCACCCACAGACTTCTGCAACGGGACGTGGAATTCAAGGACCTTGGGCTGGTGGTGGTGGATGAGGAACAGCGCTTTGGAGTGGCCCATAAAGAGCGGCTCAAGAGAATGCGCCAGGAAGTGGACGTTCTGACATTGAGCGCCACACCCATTCCCAGGACCCTGTACATGGGTCTGTCGGGCATCCGGGACATGAGCGCGATGGAGACTCCTCCCGAGGAACGACTGCCCGTCAAGACTTACGTCAGCGAATACAGCGACGACCTGGTCAAAGAGGCTGTAGTCAGGGAGTTGGAAAGGGGCGGCCAGGTCTTCTTCCTCCACAACCGGGTCAAGACCATCCGGCGCAAAGCGGCAGAGCTGGCCCAACTGGTGCCCCAGGCGCGGATAGCCATAGGCCACGGACGCATGGCCGAGGAGGATCTGGAGGACGTCATGGCCGACTTCTCCGACGGCAACGTGGATGTACTGGTATGCACCACGATCATCGAGTCCGGGCTGGACCTTCCCAACGCAAATACGCTGATAATCGACCGGGCAGACAGGTTCGGCCTCTCCCAACTCTACCAGCTGCGAGGCAGGGTCGGCCGGGGCGCCAACAGGGCATACTCTTACTTGCTCATCCCCAAGGGTCGCAAAGTCACCGAGGCGGCGTCGAAACGGCTCAAGGCGATTCTGGAAGCGTCGGAGTTGGGAGCGGGATTCAGGGTCGCCATGAGAGACCTGGAGATCAGAGGCGCCGGAAACATCCTGGGCCCGGAGCAGAGCGGCCAGATTCACGCAGTGGGGTTCGAACTATACACCCAGCTTCTCAACGAAGCCGTCACCGAGCTCAAGGGCGAGCAGGGTGCGGCTCCGGAGAGGGAAGCCTTGCCCCCTGCCAGGGTCAGCCTTTCGTTGTCGGCGCACGTCGAGGAGAGATACGTCTCCCACCTCCCCACCAGACTGGGCGTATACCAGAAACTAGCCCGCATGACCGAACGGCAACAGGTGGAAGACCTGAAAGAGGAGATGAAGGACAGATTCGGGCCGCTGCCGGAGGCCGCTGAGAATCTCTTGTACCTGGTGGACTTGAAGATACTCGCAGGCGAGGCCGGAGTCGAGTCAATCACACAGTCAGGGAGTTCCGTGACCTTGGCCCTAAAAGAAAGCGCGGGAGGAGCAAGGCTGGCTTTGGAAAAAGCCTTGGGCCCCCACAGTCGAGTAGGCAACCAACAGGTCCACGTCCGGCTGACGGGTTCGGATGAGCAATGGCGGCAGACTTTGAAGGAAACTGTGGAGCGTCTGAAGGAGTTTGGCGCCCAGATGGCTGCGCTGGCTGTGGGCTAGTCGGACTGCTCCGGTCAGCTACAACAGGTCGTTCAATTCAGGAAGCGATGCGATGCGGGGCACGTCCGTGACCTCGTCATGCCAGCCGTCCCTGTCCAGCAACACAGCGCCGATTCCCGCGGCTATTGCGCCCTGAATGTCCGACTGGTACTGGTCCCCCACGTGAAGGGCCTCGGAAGCAGCGACTCCCGCCTTATCCAAGGCCTCCTGGAAAATGGGAGGATGCGGTTTCGCGAGAGCTTCCTTTTCTGACGAGACTGAAAAGCTGACATACGTGTCCAGGCCCAACTGCGTCAAGGTCTCTTCAACGTTTCGCAGGTTGGATATCACTCCGATGGTCAAGCCGCGGCGTTTGATGGCCTCAAAGGCAGGAATCACGTCATCGTACAGAACGAATTCTTTGGGCACGCCAATGGCCAGATTCCATATCTGGGAAGCCAGGCAGGGTGAGACCTCCACACCGGCTCCGGCGAGAAGGATGCGCTCGTATTCGATAAAAAACCGGTCCCTCTCTTCACTGGTCCTGTCGCTGATGTGCTTGACGCTGTTTTCCTTGTTCATGTATTCGTCGGCGTACATGTAGCCGCGGCGTATGTTCTCTTTAGGGATGTTGATGCCCAACTCCCTGCTCGAAGCCTGCTGGATTTCTTCCAAAGGCGGAAAGAAGTGGACCAACGTGTTGTAGAAATCGAAGAATACTGCGCGAACCATTAGCGATTCCGGCTCCAACGGCCTGGCTGCAAAAGCCTCCTTGAGGCTCAGACCCCTGTCAGGCAGCCAATTGTATCATAGGGCCTACCCATTGTGAATCATTTTACAATCCGCACACCGCTGCGGGCGGAGAGACAAAAGACCCATGATATAATTTAACCCTGTGTCTCTGCCGTTGTACAACTCTCAAGGAGGCCCGCATACTATGGGCGCCCGCCAACGCCCGGCTTCCTCCACCCCTCGGAATCACGACCTCGACACCGAACACACAGGCCTCGTCTCGACCGGCCAAGAGGCGGACATCGAGCAGGCATTTCTTTATCCCCGCATCGTGGTAAAGGCGGGCACCGGCATCCTGACAGGGCCGGAACACCAGCTGGACATTGGGGCGATGGAGCGGCTTGTCGATCAGTTGGCCGTACTCCATAACGCGGGCTCTGAGGTCCTGCTGGTCACGTCGGGCGCCGTCGCCGCAGGCAGACACGCTCTCAACCGAGGCGAGGAGCGGAGAGACATACCCTTCAGACAGGCCCTTGCAGCGGTTGGGCAAAGCAGGTTGATGGAGGTGTACCAGCGGCTGTTCGATCAGCACGACATGGTTGTCGCCCAGGTCCTCCTTACCTGGAACGACTTGGCCAACAGGCAGGGGTACCTAAACGTCAGGAACACCGCCCTGGCCCTGCTGGAGGCCGGTGTGACGCCCATCTTCAACGAAAACGACGTAGTTGCCCCAGACGAGATTGGAGAAGTGTTCGGCGACAACGATCGCCTGTCAGCCCTGATTACCAGCCTGGTGGACGCCGACCTCCTCATCATCCTGACCGACATTGACGGACTTTACACCGCAGACCCGCGAACGGACCCCGAAGCCCAGCTTATCGAACGGGTGGAAAAAGTGGACGACACCGTCGTGGCGCTGGCAGGTTTCCACAGGAACACATACGCCAGGGGCGGCATGCCCACCAAGCTGGACGCCGCCAAGCTGGTGACCTCAGCCGGCATACCAACTGTAATATGCAACGGACGTACGCAGGACCCTGTTGTGCGAATCGCCCGGGGAGAGGGACTGGGCACCTACTTTGCGCCTACCGCGAACCGGGTGGAGAGCAGAAAGCGCTGGATGCTCAGCGCATTGGCCAACAAGGGCGAAATCGTAGTGGACGCCGGGGCGGCTTCAGCTCTACGAGAGCAAAGCAGAAGCCTGCTCCCCGCCGGCGTTAGCGGAGTACAGGGAAACTTCCAGCGGGGCGACACTGTATACATCGTCACGCCACCCGAAGCGCCAGGACCCTCCAGGGTCGCCTGTGGAATAGCCAATTACGGATCGGCGGACGTGGAGAGAATTAAGGGCATCCGGTCGGACCGGATTCAGGAAGTCCTGGGCTACCACTACGGCCAGGAAGTGGTACACAGAAACAATTTGGTCATCCTGTAACCGGCTAGATTAGCAAGGGGCCTGGCTCAGCTCCTCTGACCGTTGACGTTCTCCAGATCGAGCAGCCGCTCTACGAACTGACGCACAACCGGACGGTCGACGTCGATCTCAAACTGCTCCATAACTCCGTGGTAGAAGTTGATATGAAACTTCTCGGCTGCGATGAACCTATCTAGTATAGACTGGTCATTGTATTCAACAGCCAGCTTGCCGACGGCCTCCTTCAAGGCGCGATGGCTTCCTGCATTCCAACCCCGGCGTATCGCCGCCGCCATCACAGCATGAGAAGCGGCTCCCCATAGTTTTTCTGATCCCTGGAGCTCGTCACCAGCGTCGAATTCCCGCTCCGCCGCATCCAGGAAGTCCTTGGCCGTCTGTACGTGATCTTCAACCAACATTCACTGACCCAGTTTGGCCTTATTCAATATGGCCTGCAATCTGTTATCATTCTATCATAACGACTCAATGTCGCCATGACAGGCTGACAGAGCCGCTCGTGGCGACCGACGCATACAACTTTACAGAGGCAGTCCAATGACTGTGACCACAGAGACGCTAGTCGATAAGGGAAAAGCAGCCAAGGCAGCCGGCCGCATTCTGGCGAGAGCATCCTCAGAAACGAAAAACGCGTTGCTCCTCAAGACCGCCGACCTGCTCATCGACCGCCAGGAAACCATCATATCGGCCAACCAGCAGGACTACGCCGAGGCCCAGCCTCACCTCTCCGATTCGATGCTGGACCGTCTGATGCTCAACTCACAGCGCATCGAAGGGATGGCTCGGGACGTGAGGAACGTAGCCTCACTCCCCGACCCCGTAGGCGAGGTCTTTGACATGCGCACCCTTCCCAATGGACTCATGGCGGGCAGAAAACGGGTCCCGTTGGGAGTCGTGGGCTCCATCTACGAAAGCCGCCCCAACGTGACCATCGACATATCGGCCCTGTGCCTGAAGTCGGGCAACGCCTGCATACTCAGGGGCGGGAAGGAAGCCATCCAGACCAATTCCATTCTGGCCGGAATAGTCAGGGACTCTTTGGTTCAGGTCGACTTACCCGCGGACTGCATGCAGTTCATTGACGACCCGGACCGGGCTCTGGCCAACGGGCTGTTGAAGATGAAGGAATATATCGACTTGTTCGTTCCCAGAGGCGGGCCTGACCTGATTCGGTTCGTGGCCCAGGAAGCCGCAATGCCTGTGGTAGCCGGGGGCGTTGGCGTGTGCCACACATACGTAGACGGCACGGCAGACCTGGAAAAGGCCGTGGACATTGCGTTCAACGCCAAAGTCCAACGCCCCACCGTATGCAACGCTCTCGACTCATTGCTCGTCCACTCTTCGACGGCCCCGGACTACTTGCCGCGCATAGCACGGGAATGGGCCAAGGCCGGAGTCGAGATACACGGAGACGGGCGGACCATGAGCATCCTGGGAGCCGAGCCGGACCTGAACCTTTTGCCGGCCCAAGAGGAAGACTGGGGCCGCGAGTTCCTGTCGCTTACCGCGGCGGTGAAAGTAGTGGACTCCCTCGACGAAGCCCTGGAACACATCCAGACCTACGGCTCCGGCCATTCTGAGGCCATCGTCTCCGAAGACTATTCAGCAACCTCCAGGTTCTTGGACGAAGTGGACGCCGCGGCGGTCTATGTCAACGCCAGCACCCGCTTCACAGACGGGTCAGCGTTGGGCCTCGGCGCGGAGGTTGGAATAAGCACCCAGAAATTCCATGCCCGCGGCCCCCTCGGACTAAGGGAGATGACCTCCTACAAATGGATAATTACTGGGAACGGCCAGGTGCGTTCCTAGCCGGAAGCCTTTCGAATTTACTGAGGTATGTGATGGCCGACTACTACTTTGAGCGCGATTGCAGGACTCCCAACTCCGAGGCCTACGACATCCTGTCCGGCGGCCAGTCCGTAGGAAGGATAGACTTGCACTATACGACCAGCGTGGTCCACGCCACCCTCTGCGTTCTGGAGAGCTTCACTCAAGAGGACATTCAGGAGCTAATCGACGACATTGACGACGACCTGATCGACGTAGTCGGAGTGCACCGGGAGGAGTTCATAGTCCACGTCTACCAGGGTCGGGAGACGGGAGTCTTCAGCGACAGTGACTTTGGCGAAGCCGGGAGCAACGCGGTAAACGGCGGCCCGGCAGAAAACTAGCTGGGCGGGGGTTACTTCCTGGAGACGGCGGCTCTCGCGGCTTGGGCTATGCCGGCGGCTGTCAAGCCGTGCTTTTCGAGAAGCTGGTCCGGCTTGCCCGACTCGGCATACTTCTCCAACCCCACCATCTCTATGGGAACTGGTTTGTTGCGTCCCAGGGTTCCCGCCACTATGCTCCCCAACCCGCCATAGAGGTAGTGCTCCTCTACGGTAACTACGGCGCCGGTTTCGGACGCAGCCTTAATCAAGGTCTCCTCGTCCACCGGCTTCAGGGTAGCCATGTTCACGACCCGGCAACTGATTCCCTCGCCTGCCAGAGACTCCGACGCCTCGATTACCAGGTGGAGGACCGCTCCTGTGGACACAATGGTCACGTCGGTCCCCTCTCTAATCGTCTCGGCCTTCCCGATGGTGAAGTCGAACCCCTCGGGATGCAATATCGGGGTGGCAGCCCGGTATAGCCTGATATACACGGGGCCCTTCATGCTGGCCGCCGCCTTGACCGCAGCAACTGTCTCGGGAGCGTCCGACGGTGTGAGCACCGTCATTCCTGGAAGAGAGCACATCAAGGCAAGGTCCTCAATGCTGTGGGCCGAGGCTCCGTCCTCGCCCGTAATGATTCCCGAATGGGTGCAGACTATCTTGACGTTAAGGTGGGGCTGGGCGATTCCCACCCTTATCTGGTCGAAGGGACGCCCAGTCCCGAACACGGCGAATGTGCTTACGAAGGGAGTCTTTCCGGAGGAAGCCAGCCCCGCAGCCACGCTCATCATGTTCTGCTCGGCAGGGCCGAAGTCGAAGAACCGCTCAGGGTAGGCGTCTCTGAACAGGTGGACGAAGGTGGACACGTTCAGGTCGCCGCCGAGAACGACTATGTTTTCGTCGGTGGCCCCCATGTCCAAGAGCGTCCTGCCGTAGGCTTCTCTAGTGGACGCAGTTGGGGCAGTTGTCGCCATCCCTACCCCTCCCTCTACGCCAACTCTGCCATGGCCAAAGCGTACTCGTCCTTGTTGGGCGCCTTGCCGTGGAAGTCGGGGTTGTTCTCCATAAAACTGACGCCCTTCCCCTTCACGGTATGGGCGATAATCATCGTAGGCCGGCCTTTGGTCGCCTTGGCCTCGTCTATGGCATCGAGTATCTGGGCAATGTCGTGGCCGTCCGCCTCCAGGGTGTTCCAGCCGAAGGCCCTCCACTTGTCCGGCAGGGGCTCAAGCTGCATGACTTGATCGGTGAAGCGGTCGTTTTGAATGCGGTTCCTGTCTACGATAGCTGTCAGGTTATCCAACTTGTAGTGGGCGGCGGACATGGCAGCCTCCCACACCTGGCCCTCGTCACACTCCCCGTCTCCCAGAAGCGCGTAGACCCGGTAATCGGCCTTATCCATTCGCCCGGCAAGGGCGGCGCCTACCGCGAAGGACAGCCCCATGCCCAAGGAGCCGGAGCTCATCTCCACTCCTGGAGTCACGACGGAGGCGTGGCCTTGTATGCGGCTGTCTATCTTCCGGAAGGTCCAAAGCTCCTCACGCGGGAAATACCCAGCCCGGCTCAACACCGCGTAGAAACCCGGACAGGCATGTCCCTTGCTGAGTATGAAACGGTCTCTGTCCTTCCACGAGGGGTTCTGGGGGTCGTAGCGCATCACTTTGAAATAGAGAGCCGAAAGTATCTCTATCTCAGACAACGAACCTCCGGGATGCCCGCTGCCCGCCTCGAAAATAATGTCGATGATGTCCCGGCGGAGCTCTTTGACTAGGGACTTCAGTTCGTCGATTTCAGCGGTGCGCTGTCCGGCGCCCGATCCGGTAGAAGAAGAGACCTCGGCAACGTTGTCCGAGGTCTCTGCAGATTCGCGTCCCGTAGGCGAGTTCACACAGGCCCCCTCTCGTCCTGTTGCGGCAGGCCCGATTATAGCAACGGCCTTGGGGGCTGTCTAGCGTCCCGTCCGCCCTCCGAATATAATCGGATTAGATGGTTATCGATTTCCACACGCACGTATTTCCTACGAGCTTTTCTACACGTCGGGAAGAGCTGGCGAAGAAGGACGCAACCTTTGCCGACCTCTACGCCAATCCCTCCTCAAAGATGGTGTGTGCCGATGAGCTTATAGCCGCCATGGACAAGGCGGAGATCGAACATTCGGTGATAATGGGAGTGGGTTGGTCGGACCGGGAGGTCGCGAGGGAAGCCAACGACTATTTGATTGAGTCAATCGTTAAACACCCAAGACGGCTGACCGGCCTGGCGTCCGTGAACCCTGCCTGGGGAGACGCAGCCCTGGAGGAGTTGGACCGCTGCACCAAAGCAGGGCTAAGAGGCGTAGGAGAACTGCACCCAGACACCCAGGTTTTCGACATCGCGGACTATGAGACTATGGCGCCCATGATGGACATGGCCCATGAGAAGGGACTGCTCGTGCTCACCCACGCCTCCGAGCCGGTCGGCCATCTGTATCCCGGCAAGGGACACACAACTCCAGAAAAGCTCTACGCACTGGCCAGGAACTTCCCGCAAAACACCCTCATCCTCGCCCATTGGGGGGGCGGGCTCCCCTTCTATACGCTCATGCCGGAAGTGCGAGAAGAGTTGAGCAGCGTCTACTACGACAGCGCCGCTTCGCCTTTCCTGTACAGCCCTGACGTGTTCCAAAGGGTCGCCGAGATTTGCGGAGCCGAGCGCATCCTGTTCGGCACCGATTTCCCGTTGCTCAGGCAATCTCGAATACTGGACCAGGTGCGCGGGTCTTGTCTTCCCGACCTCGACCAAGCCGCGATTCTGGGGGGCAACGCACGTCTACTGCTGGGATTAGAGGCGCGGGCCTGATGGTGCGTGCCTTTATTGCAGTAGAAGTCCCGTCTCCTGCCCGACGGGCGCTTGGTTCGGTCATCCAGGACCTGAAACGCAAGCGGGTCACAGGAGTACGATGGGTCGACCCAAAGGGAATCCACGCCACGTTGAAGTTCCTGGGAGAAATAGAGCCTGAGTCCATCGACCGCGTGATGGAGGGTCTGGGCAAGGCGTGCAGCGGCTCCACACCCTTCAGTGTCGGCCTGTCAGGGACTGGCGCTTTCCCCAACACACGCGGCCCAAAAGTGCTGTGGGTGGGACTGTCAGGAGACATGGACCGGCTCAAAACCCTACAAACGGCCATCGACCAGGAGATGCACTCAGTCCTCGGTCTGGACATCGAGACCCGCCGCTTCAATCCTCACCTGACCCTGGGCAGAGTCCGGAACGGAGTGCTGCCCTTTGGACAGCGGGACATAGGCAAGGTGGTGGAAAACTTCAAGCTGAAGGAGTCCCACGCATGGACCGTTGACCGCGTCCAACTGATTCAGAGCACCCTCACGCCCGATGGCCCCATATACGAGACCCTCGGCACACAGCCATTGGCTTCTCAGTAAATGGTCGCTGTACGACCGTCAGAGCCTGCACAAATTGCAAGTAATACTTTCAATCTACGCATTTTGGGCGCGTGATTAAGGCTCCGCAGTGTTTTGATTCAATTCAAATCTTTCCAAGACCTGAGGGAAATCGCGCAACGGCGTTATCTCGACGTCGCTCCGAGACTGCCGGGCCGTTCCTCCATATACCACCGCCCTTCCAGATATCTCGGGAACTAACTCAGACACGCGATTGAGGGAACGGAAGAAGTCGGAAGAAATAGTTGAGCCAGACTTGACCTCGATGGCGCATATGCCGTTACCGCTTTGATAAAACAGGTCACATTCCAGTCCCCGGGAGTCACGGAAGAAAGATAGATTAGGTTGCAGCCCCCGATTGGTGCGGCTTTTGAGGGCTTCGACCACTGCCGCATTTTCAAAGAGCGCTCCACGGAGTGGATGAGAGGCTATTTGCGCAGCATGTTCGATGCCTAAGAGAAAGCTCGCCAGTCCAACGTCGTAGAAGTACAGCTTGGGAGACTTGACCAGTCGCTTTCGAATATTGGTGAAAAAGGGTTGCAGTTGAAAAACGATGTAGCTCGCCTCCAACACCGTAAGCCACTCACGGGCCGTGGTGTGGGAAACGCCTGCGTCGTCCCCCAAGGAAGTGAGATTGATCAGCTGGCCTACACGTCCAGCGCATAGGCGCACGAATCTCCGGAAGGTGGACAGGTTTCGTATCTCACCCAACCGGCGCACATCGCGCTCAACGTAGGTCTCGAAGTAGTCGCCCAGGGCCTGTCGCGGACTGAGCCCTTGGTCGTGAATCCGTGGGTAGAAGCCCGAGTGCAGGATGTCATCAATTGAATCACCGGCTCCGGCCCTCTGGCGCTCCACCAGGGAGAATGGCAACAGCCGGACCAGGGCCGTACGCCCTGCCAAGGATTGACTGATGGCGTTGGAGAGCCTGAATTGTTCGCTTCCTGTGAGCACGAACAGGCCGTTCTGTCTAACTTCGTCAGCGAAGACCTGCAAGTATGACAGCAGCGACGGGACATGTTGCACCTCATCGATGACGGCCCCGCCGCTGAGTTGGGATATAAGGCCCCTCGGGTCGGATTCCGCGAATTCGCGTTGGTCGGGCGCCTCCAAGTTCACGTACGCCAGGTCGGGAAAGGCTGCTCGGCAGAGGGTTGTTTTGCCGGACTGCCGGGGCCCGGTAACAGTCACAAATGGGTATTGTTGGAACAGGGAGAGCAGCACGGGTGCGACTTCACGTTCAATCATAGGCGCCAGCGTAGCTAAATTCTGCACAATTTGCAAGTGCTACTTTCAATTTGTGCATTGTAAGGGCGTAAACGGCTGGCCTGGCGTTAAGGAACCGGGCGTTGAGAACGGGCTAAGGGCGGACAAGAAGAGGCTTATGATGGAAACCATGCCAAGAAATTCCTGTGTGTCGGCGCAGCCGACACAGGGAGTGCAAAGCAAAAGCTGGCAGCAGTTAGGTGCTTGATCAGGGTTTCAACGCCTCTCTCAGAAGAGGCTGCGCGAGGCGGGCTGACTGGTCATAGTCCTTACGAGTTGCCCCTACAGGACGTTCCTGATACCCGCTGGTCTATGGCTGAGCGTCGCAGGCATGCCGGGGACTGAGGGCTGCTACGACACTGTCTCTCCCGCCGTCACTCCCCTACCAGAGGCGGTCCATGGCCTGCGAGTGAACCGGCGGCCTAAGCCTCGTTCGATCTCACGCCATTTCCCCTCTTCCTCCAGCGTGATGAACGTCACCGCCTCACCGGAACGGCCCATGCGGCCAGTCCGACCGACACGGTGCGTGAACAGCAGTTCCGAGTCGGGCAGGTCATAGTTAATTACCTGGCCAATGCCCTCAACGTCCAGGCCTCTGGCGGCTACATTCGTCGCCACCAATATCGACGCGGCGCCGGAACGGAAGTCCGTCAACACACGTTCACGTGCACTCTGACTGAGATTTCCTTGGAGCCCCTCAGCCGGATATCCCAACGAATTGAGATGTCTTGCCAGTTTCTTGACGCCGTGCTTGGTCTTGCCGAAAACGATGACCGAAGAGCCATCCCGCTGGTCCAACAGCGTTCTAAGAGCTTCCATCTTGTCGCTCTTTTGGATGGTGTAGACCACGTGTTCCACAGCATGAGACTCCCGTACGGTCGCGTTCAATGCCACGGTTACGGGTTGGCGAAGGTGCTTTTTGGCGGTCTTAGCCACCCAGTCAGGCATGGTTGCAGAGAAGAGCGCCGTTTGCCGTCCGGTCGGCGTCCGACCAAGGATAGCTTCGACATCCTGGGCAAAACCCTGGTCCAACATTTCGTCAGCTTCATCCAGTACCAGGAACCGGACTGATTGCAGGTCTAGAGAGCCTTGCCGCAGATGGTCCAGGGTACGGCCCGGTGTGCCCACGACGATTTGGGCTCCGCTCCTCAACGCTTCGTACTCGGGCCTTAGCGACCTGCCGCCGTAGAGCAACGTCACACGCAATCGCTGGGAAGAAGCCAGGGCTTCTATGACCCCGGCCACCTGAATGGCCAATTCGCGGGTGGGCGTCAACACAAGCGCCTGGACCTGACGGGTCGACGGGTCGCATTGCTCAATCAGGGGCGCCGCAAACGCCAGAGTCTTTCCCGACCCTGTGGGCGCCTGCGCTATCAGGTCCCGTCCCTCCAGGAGATTAGGGATGGACTGTTCTTGAATCGGTGTGGCTTCCGATATGTTCATCCGGGAAATCGCCGCCCTCGTGGCGCCCTTCAAAGGCATTTCAGAAAACACCGAGACGGACGTGCCGTCTACCTGGGGATCATTTGAAGCAAATGACTCGCCCCCGGGTGTTGTGACAGGGGAGGAAGGGCCATTACGACGGGCTTTGAAGCATCGGCGGCAATATGTAGGTCTGTCCGGGCTTGGCCGGAAGGGGACGGTCGTAGACGCGCCGCAATCAGCGCAAACGGCTTGGCTGCGCTGGGTGCGAGACGACCGGATTGGGCGACTGGTCAGAGATTCGACAGGCATACGGAAACAGACTCCTTGGCATACAGAGGTGACACAGGTGATTCAGCGCGGGGCGAAAAGACAAGAGTGCGGGGTCTGACGGTCCGTTGCTGTGCGAAACCTTGGCGCGTAAATGGGCGCGCACCCGCTATTGTAACAGACTTGCCCCAAGACGTATACGGGTGCGGATGTCGGTAACAGCCCAGACTTCGTGAGACATGCGGGCAGTAGGCATGATGCGAGAGGATCCCCCCAATATTGCGCCCAGACAGCGACTACCGGTAGGCCGGGCGCCGTGAGACATCGTTTTGGGCAGCGGGTGTTGAGAACCGGGGAGGGGACGGGCTGACGGCAGGCGGGAAAAGGCTTATGATGGAACAAGAAATTCCTGAAGGGGGTCCAAGGTGATTATAGGAGCAATCACCAACTCATGGAGGGAACACATTCCCCATACCGACATGGCCCGAATGGTGGAGCGAGTGCGGAATCGAGGCGCTACTCACATCGAACTGCGGCAAACTTGTTTAGGGCAGTATGAACAGGGCGCGGGAGACGACTGGCGCCCCGACATAGCCGGGCTGGAGAAGCTGTCCCGAACCTTCCCCACTATGTCATTCAACCTGGCCGCAGGGTACCCTTGTCTGACCCGGGAGCAGGACCCCACCGAGCCGGTGTTTCAAGCCTGCCTGGAGACTGCGAAGCGAGTCAACCCGGTCACTCCCCGCCTGCGGTTAGTGGACACAACACGCTCCGAGGGATTCTGGGAGAAGCCTGACGACATACCCGCGACGGCCCTTGGAGTCGCCACCCTGGTGAGGGAAGCCGCCAGCCAGGGCGTTCAACTGTTTCTGGAAAACGGCCCTCAGCCCATCCGCTCCATGACCTTACTGGTGCAAGAGGTCAGAAACTCCCTTAGCCCGGAAGAAGCGGCCTATTTCGGACTGTGCCTCGACCCAATCAACAGCCTGAGGACAGACCCCGACAGCGATCCCGTAGCGGAGCTGGAAGCGGCGCCCGACGACTATATCTTCATGATGCATTTCAAGCAGACTCGCGGCGGAGAAGCCCACCCGTCGGTGGATGAAGGGGACCTGGACTATTCCAGGCTTCTAAAGACGTTGGAGGCGAAGGGATACGAAGGGCTGGCCGTCCTGGAGATACCGCCGCAAGAAGAGGTCTTCGACAACTTCCGCGAGAGCGTGGAGTACCTCAGCGCTTCGAGGGGGACGTGACGGCGCTGGAGCTCATTCACCTGTAGGGGCGACCGGCGGTCGCCCAGCCCCATCCACTAATAGTCGTTTGATAATCGCGCCAAGCGTTTGCGCCGCCTGTGGGAGCCTCAGCTTCCGGTGAACCGGGCGGGGTCGAACGCAGCGACGGGGAGCGACGTGACGCCGTCGGAGAGCAGGTCGGCGGCTGCGGCTCCTATAGAGGCACCCAGCAATATCCCCTTCCGTCCCGCTCCCGTGGCCAAGACCACGTTGTCCCACCCGGGAGCGCGCCCAACGATGGGCAAACCATCGCCGGAAACAGGCCTGAGGCAGGCAGTCTGAAGGTCCACCTTGGCTGACTCCAGGCTGGGCATCATCTTCAACGCTCCCTCAAATATGCCCTCCCGGGCCTCTGGAGTCGGCTCGTCGAAGAAGCCGACTTCCTCCTCCGTGGTGCCTATCCACACCAGCCCGTTCCACTTGGCGGATATATAGCCGCCGCCCGTTCCGTATACGGTGCGTACAGGGGCTTTCTCAGCTTCCAGTCTAAGTATCTGGCCTTTCACGGGAGTCACCGGAATATTGACGCCCAGCCATTCGGCGGCGGCGTTCATCCAGGGCCCCATCGCAAATATGACAGAGCCGCACTCCAACCGGCCATCTTCCAGTTGGACCGATTCAACCCGACCTCCAGAAGACTGGATTCCCGCCACGCGGCCTTGCTTGATATCCACTCCCAGCTTCTCGGCGGCTGCGGCTATTCCCAGGCTGTATTGGTAAGAGTCGATCAGCCAACCGCCGTCTACGTGAAGAGCCTTGACGATGTTGTGGGACAGGTCGGGTTCAAGGGAACGGACCTCCAGGGCGTCCAGCCAGACGGGATCGAACCCGTCGAGCCGCCCCGCCAGCCCGTACAGCCACTCGAATTCAGACGCCTCCGCCTCGTTCATCGCCACCCACATGCAGGTGGTGGGGCTCAAATGGTTGTCTATTCCGGTGTCCGTGGTCAGCTCTTTCGCCAGTTCAACTGTCCTGTAGAGACCCTCCACGGCGATGGGTTCCATGGAATCCGGGATGCCGTGGCCGTTCAGGGGGTTGAGGATTCCGGCGGCATACCCGGACGCGCAAGAGGCGACCGCATCGGCTTCGATGACGGTGACCTTGACTCCCTTGCGGGCCAGATAGTAGGCGGCTGAGACGCCCGCTATTCCGCCGCCTACGATAACTGTGTCGTTGGCTGCCATAAGTCTTCGGCGCTAATGTTAGCCTATCGGACGGCAAACTTAAATGGGTTGGACCGCATTGCCGCCGTTATTCACTCATGGGATACTTGCACCCATGCCTGCGAATGGTTGGAGAACCAGCCCCGGAACTTTCGAGCCGGTGCGCCGCCGACAACAATAGCGCTCCCACCAAACGATAAGACGCCAACACAACATAGGAGGCCGGAAGGATGCAACTGTACTGGAAGGAACGTCGGAGCGGCCAAAGCCTGGTCCTGGCCGCTGAGGACGGGAGCGAACTGGAGGTGGGCGCCGTGCGGGAGACGCCCCGGGGGTTCGATGCGTTGGCTAAGACCAACACCTATGACCCCGGCCGCGCCCAGAAGGACTTTCCCAGCATGGACGACGCAAAGGCTTTCGTGGAGTCTTTCAGCCCGTGGCTGATATTCGGCGGCCATCCAGGCTTGGACGTGGAGAGCGAGGTGCGCCCGGCTGAATAAACTCAGTTTAGGATGTTGCCGACCAGAAGCTCGATAATCCCATACAGCAACGCCCCGGCGGTGATGATTAAGAGAACGACCAGCATCGTAGGCAAAGGCCTGTTGGCGCTTTGCTGACGTTCCATCACCTCGGCAGGAGCAATCTCTAAAATGTCGCAGGCCCGAGCCACGTCCTCCTCATAGACGTACAAGGCGTGGGGCACGTTGAAAATACCGCCTCCGAGCCCCGGCCCGGCGCCCAGCGACCGCACCGCGCATGCAATGTCCTCTTCCCGCAGGCGAGAGGCCGCAAGTTGGGCCTCCGGTTCGTTTTCGAACACAGTGAGCCTGATTTGTTTTCGGTTTCTCGGTCCGTTCATCGGATTGGCGCCTTCGCAGCGTTAGGGCGGCAGGATTATACCGTGATTCGGCGGTTTAGGGGACTGGGTGTTTCGTCCGTTCGTGACGAGTCTGTCGGAGCCCACCGTCCGATGGGATTATCCGGTAGGGGCGACCGGCCGGTCGCCCCTACCGGCATGTGAGCAATCGCGGTAATTCTTGTGGCAGCGCCTCTGCCGCAGGGACGAAAAAGCAATCTCAGAGCAACTGCAAAATTCCCATTGCCATGCTACAATGTTGCCATGTACCAGTCACCGCCCATACACACGGACCGCCATAAGGCGTCCTTCAACTTTACACTCATCCTGTCCATAGGCGTCGTGGTGGTTGGGGTGCTCAGCGGCTTCGAGCCGATCCTCATCATCATGGGAATCGCGTTCGGGGCGTTCGCATGGCTTACGACGCCTACTCAATATCTAATCTTCGAGGACCGGCTGCAGATCGTCTACGGACGTCCCCGCACCAGGGACCTGGGTTTTCACGAGGTCGCAGGAGTCGAGGCCATCAATTTGCCCTTCGGCGTCAGGCTTATGATCGTCACCGACCGGGGCCGCCGCCACTTCATTCAGCCTCGTGACCCTGAGCAGTTTGGTGGATTGCTTCAGGACGCTTTGAGCAGGTTCAGGGCCAGGTACGGGATGCCCTCGGAGCCCCAGCCTCCGGCGGAACCACCTCCGCCCGTGGACCCGGAGCAGCCTCCGGATCCTTCTGCGTAGCTGCACAGTCGCCCCGCATCAAGTCCTCTTAACCACGTAGGTCCCCACCATCTTGTCGAACCAGCTCTGCTTATTGTCGTCGAATAAGCAGAAGAAGTGACCCAGGAGCAAGGGCGCCAGCGGGAAAGCCACCACCTTGCCCATAACCTCCCGAATGGCCGCCCGGGCTATGCCCATCTCGCCATCAGCAGTGGTGACCACCGCAATCCTGAAGACCATCTTGCCCGGAGTCTGGCCTCTTAAGGCCGTGAAGAGCGTGAAATAACCTGCATGGGCGAACCATGCGATCCCAACGGCTATGTCACGGCCGAACAGAAAGACGAGCAATGAGTCGAATGCGAAGAGAATAAGCAGATCGGTGACCAGGGCGAAAAGCCGGATAAAGAAGCCCATTGGCTCCGAGGGCAATTGGGGACCGGCTTGTGTGGAAGAGGTTTCCAGAGGCTTCCTCAACTAAGGCTCCAACGATTGTGGCGCCCTTCGACTCCACTCCGTTCCGCTCAGGATGAACGGATACGATACGGGGCAGAAGTTTACATCCGGTCTGGAATTTAGGCAACAACGCGAATTGACTCATACTAAATGTTACCGAAGAGGTTATCGTTGCCTCGCAAGCAGTGTTGCCGGAGGGTGGAGTGACGCGAGGCGGTGTGAAGGAGTATTTGGAAGCTATAAG
>DAOUJI010000108.1:0-4082 GCA_034422875.1 Dehalococcoidia bacterium
GTCATCCTTTACAACCTGAAAGACCGCCAGCAAGACGCTGACTGGGTGCGCCGGTTCCTTGAGCAGGCATAACCGGGCGTAAGCCCCAATAGCGCGTGAGCGAACTGGCGGGCCGCCGCCTTCCGGGAAGCTATTGAGTCCTGGAGACTGGCTCCTGGAGGAGCCTGATCAGGGACGCCTAGAACTTAGGACTCCGGTGTGACGGCAAGCAAGACGTCCACGCTCACCTCGTCGGTCACCACCACAAATCCCAAATTCGGCGCCGTCATGCCGAACTCTTCCCAAACAAAGCTGGTCCGGCCCAGAACGTAGACGACGTCGCCGTCGTCCCTCGCCTCCACGTCGAAGCTCACCGGCGCCTGCACTCCTCGTATTTCAAGCTGGCCCGTTATCTGGGTCGTGACCTCTTCTCCTTCGGTGAATCCGTCAGGGAGCGGACCTGCGTCGTCCAAGGTGAAAACCGCGACGGGATGGTTCGGGAACATCCGCTCCCGGATATACTGGTCGCGTCGAGGTTGATCGCTCTCCAGTTGGTGGAGGTCTATCTCTATCACCGATGGGCGCCCGTCGAAATGCACCTCTCCGGTGAGTCCTGTAGTTGACACCACGGCGTCGTTAGGGAGGGGAAGTTGCGCCAGTTTCTCTTCCACTGTGAAAGTGGCCTTTGAACCCTCTCCAATAACGAATGTCATGCCCTCAACCTGGCCAATCTCCCGGTCTACGGGGGCCGGAGCGGTTGTGGGCTCCTGCGGGACGGGGGTGTCCGTAGCCCGCGCCGTTGGAGTTGGCGGCTGCGCCTCAGTCGTTGGGGTCGATATGGGAGCCGACGTTGCGGTGGGTTGTGGTGTCGCTGTCGGAGGCGCCGACGTCGGCCGTTCGGTGGGCTGGGGTGTCGATGTAGGGGACGAGCCGCCACATGACACGGTCACCGTGATCAGGAACAACGCCATAGCTGTGCTCAAGCCTATCCACATCGGGAGCCGAATCGCGTTACGCATAAGACCTTCCTAGCTGTATTGGGGATATCGAGAGGCGCTGGTGATCATAATAGCAGGATAGTCCGGACTATTCCCGGAGTCCGGATGGTGCGTCCTGGGGGGCAGCTCAAGTCTGCCGCTCTCCTGGTCTCCTTGTCCAGCGAGCGGGATGCCCACCGCAAGGGCAATCACGGCGGCGACAGCCGCTGTCTGCCAGCGACCGGCCAGCGGACTCCTGGGCAGCAAGATCGTCAACACGCCCGTGACCGGAAAGACGATGGCCGCCAACGGCAATGCAAAGCCGATGAAGTTGTTCAGCTGGGTCTCTCCCGCCACCGAAATAACCGCGACGACTCCAAAGGCCCCCGCCCATAGCCCGGTGAATATGTGCAACCCGTTGCGCTTTGGGGAGACAACTCTCCATAGGAGCCCAGCTGCCACACCCGTCGCTAGAGCAGCCAGCGTAACCGTTGCGCTGTTGAGCAACGCGTCGTCCGGAGACCGCAGCGGCAGGGAAACCAGGGACGCCACGACTGCCGCTATGGAACCCGCAACAATCCCCGTTGCAATATAGCGCACCAAGCCTCCTGAATAGTTGTCACTCTGTTCGCCCCCGGCACGCGGCCGCCCGATGGCAGGATAACAGTACAGTTTAAAGAAAATATGAATGGCCACAGATAAGTATACTCTCATGCCAACGTAGTGAACGCATCAACTTCATCGCTGCCGTCGCAGGGCTCCCACAGCTGACTTGTTAGTTTTGTGAGCCATGTTGACAGTCCACCCGTTTTTTGATGGAATCGAAAGCGGTGCAATGACGCTGGTCATTGCCGAATGCGCAGCTCAAGACTAGGCGTAAGAGGTTTGAGAGATGACATCGGAAGCCGCGACCATAGAACCTACCGTTTATGCCGGTTCGGGCACCGGCGGGCTGTTCCGCAAGCGCCCCGGCGAGACCCAGTGGGAGGAGCTGACCAACGGACTGCCTCAGGACCCGGAAGTCCGCGCGATAGAAATCCATCCGCTCCAGCCTGACGTGGTGTTTGCCGGCACCAACGACGGCGTATACCGAAGCGGCAGCAAGGGCGACCACTGGAGGCGGCTCAACATGCCCGTCACTGGCAGCCAGGTATGGTCCATAATGTTCCGCCCCCACCGCCCCAACGTGATGTACGCCGGAATGGCCCCTGCCCAGATATTCCGCACGCAGGACGGCGGCGACAGCTGGGAACCCCTGCCCATCCGGTTGGGGAACGACGTGGTCACGATGTCTTTTCCCACAAGGGTAATCGCAATGGCGGCAGACCCGACAAACCCGGACGAGATGTACGCCGCCTTGGAAGTGGGCGGAGTCACCCGCACGCTGGACGGAGGCCAGAACTGGGACCCGGTCAACAATGGAATTGCTGAAGGCGGCCCGGACAGGCTGGACCTTCATGGCGTCCAGGTGAGTTCCGCCCAGCCCGGAGTGCCCTACATCAGCGCCCGCGAGGGCATGTTCCGTGGCCACAACCACGGCGAGTCCTGGGAAGCGATAGACATCTCAGACCGCTCCCCTATCACCTACACCCGTGATCTGTTGCTTTCGCCCCACGACCCCAGGACGCTCTACGTAACTCTGGGAGCAAAAGCCATCAGCGAAATAGGCGCCCTGTGGCGAAGCCCTGACCTGGGAGAGACCTGGGAACGAGTCGACCACGGCCTGGAGGTCCCCTCCACAATGATGGCCGTCGCCATCAACAACCGGCGCCCCAACCAGATATATTGCGCCACCCGGGACGGCCAGGTGTACGGCTCGCTGGACAACGGAAGCTCCTGGCAAGAGTATCCCTTGCCTGAGAAGGCAAAGCAGATCTACGCGCTGGCTGTGGGCTAAGCGTCAAACGAAAAACTCCTTCTGGTTGACTCCTGAGTCGAGAAGTATAATAGGTCAATGCTGAACGAGCCTGTCCTGGTGATCAACCTGAACTACGAGCCCATTAACGTGTGCAACGTTAGGCGGGCTGTGGTGCTCATCGGCAAGGGCAAGGCCGAACTGCTTGTCAACGGGCGCGGCGAAATTCACACACAGCGCACCACCTTCCCCATCCCGTCAGTCATACGCCTGGTGAACCTGGTGCGCAGGCCCTTCGCCAAGAGGAAGCTCTCCAAGAAAGAAGTCTTCATGAGGGACAGGCACACGTGTCAGTATTGCGGCGCTCAGCCCAAGGAACTGACACTTGACCACGTGGTACCCAGGCGCCAGGGCGGCGACAACTCATGGGAAAACGTGGCCACGGCCTGCATACCCTGTAACCGTAGAAAGGCCGGGCGGACTCCCTCTGAAGCGGGCATGAACCTGGCCAAGCGGCCAAGAGAGCCCTACGCCAACCCCTACTACGTCCTCCATAACAGGGCGATACTGGACGAGTGGCGCACGTTCCTGCTCTGGATGGACCTGCCTTAGACCCTGGCGCCGCTTACCGGCATGGCCAGCATCATTGCTTCCAACGCCAACCGGGCGTTAACGTTGCTCTCCAGAGATTCCATCGTCTCCAGAAGCGTTCGGATGAAGCCCGAAATATGGACCGTCGAATAGGCTCCGGCAGCCGCCGCTAAGCTCTCCTGCCAGTCCACGTTGACCACCTCAGCCCCGCTGGCTTCCGACACCACCAGCATGTCCCTCCACCACCTCAGCCAGAGACCCAGCACGTCCAAGGCCTCAGCTCTGTTCCTGTAGAAATGGCTGGACAAGTCGGAGGCGTAGGCGAAACGGTCTTCCAAGGAGGCGTCGAGGAGTTCCGAGATCCGGGTCAGCTCATCTCGGCGGGACTCCATAACTGAAGGGTCGGAATGGGCCTCCAAAGCCCAGCCCAGCCTCCCCATCGAAAGGCGGGCCAGCAACTGCGCTTCTTCTTCCTCGATCCCGAAGTCACCGGTCAGAGAGGCCAAGACCTGGACAGCAGCCATCGGCTTGAACTCCAGCGTCCGGCACCTCGATCGGATGGTGGGTAGTATCCCATCCTCCCAGTGGGTGGTGAGAATCAGCATGACCTGTTCGGGAGGCTCCTCCAACGTCTTCAGGAGAGCGTTCGAAGCCTCTTCGCTCAAGCGGTGGGCGTCCTC